>JAMPFN010000021.1 GCA_023664445.1 Clostridium sp.
TTTACTTACGATGAATTAGGAAATATGACAAGTGCATCGGTTGGTAACAGAATCTGATAAACTCATTTCTGTTAAATCAAGTGTGGAAACAGAAGAGAAGACTATCTATTCAAATGAAAATTCCATTTTAAACTCTGTATATACATACTCTGACAAAGGCATAAGTAAAATTGAATATAAAGACGGCAAAACAATAAATTATTTCTATGATAATAACGGAAATATTCAAACGATAACAGAAAACGGAGAAGAAAAAGCAAGCTATGAATATGACGGCTTGGGACAACTCACAAGAGAAAACAGCGTTTATGCTAATAAAACTGTTGTATATACTTACGATAATGCCGGAAATATTCTTAAAGCAGATGAATATGCATATACTAACGGTGAACTCGGTGAAGTTATTTCAACAAAAAATTACTCTTATGAAGATGCTGAATGGAGAGATCTTTTAACAAGCTTCAACGGTCAAGCCATCACATATGATGAAATAGGAAATCCATTATCATATCGTGACGGAATTCAATTCACATGGATCGGAAGGCAGCTTTCTTCTTTACAAAAGAACGGAAATGTGGTAAACTATACTTATAACAGCGATAGAATCAGAACCTCTAAAACTGTTAACGGCGTAGAAACGACCTATCAGCTTGATGAAACTAAAATTGTATCCGAAACAACAAACGGAAATATAAATTAAATACTCATATAAGTATTAAGGAGTAAATTAATGAAAAAAAATATAAAACTGTTGAAATGTTGCATTGTAGGAATTGTTTTGATGTTTATAGGCGGATTAGTTTTTGGATGTGCCAAAGATAATAGTCCATATCCTAATGGTGGAAGGGATACACATGAGCAGTTTGGAGATAGAAGATTTGTGATATTAACAGGTATTAATCCAATAGACAATATGACTAAAACATATTGTTTATATGATCAAAAAAAAGAATTTGATGGTCAGGTAGAAGGAAATATTATAAACTATATTGAAATATCTCATTATATTTATACTATAGGAACAAATGGTACCGGTCCTTTTTATGAAGAAGGAATTTCTGATTCGGAAAAGGAGTATTACACTAAGGTAAACTATGAAACAGGAGATATAATTCAAGATACGGATTTAAATATTTTTTCTGATGAAGATCAAAAAATATTTGAAGATTTATCTAATTCTGAATCACCTTTTAAGGATAAGTAAAATAAGCCTTTTGATTTTAGCATGGCTTTTACTTAGTTTAAAATTTAATATAATAAATAGAAATCCGTCAACTGTAAAAGCTGACGGATTCTTTTCTCAATCGGTTATTTTTCTTTGTTCCTTATCGCATGCCCGTATCTATGGGATTTATCAGGACTTAATAGGGTATATTGTGTTGTATTGGTATATGCTTGCTATTTTAGCACGCTTTTGATGTAAAATCAAGATTTTAGAGTAAGAACCTGCACGCATAGGCTCTGAAAAAGTCCGATTCTGAAAAGCTGTCAGAATCGGACTTTAATTTAAAAACAGATATTAAACGGCGCTTTTCGTATTCTTATCGCACTTATCTGCGGTGGAATACTCATGGTCATGGCGCCGCTGTGAAAAATTATTACTCTGTCACCAACACGGAAATTGCAGTTGCAGCGCGTATTTACAACGATCTCCTGATCCGTTTTGCTGTCGCGTACAAGAAGCCTTCTGCCGTCGATTTCCAGAATAACCGCACACATCGTCATCATAGTTCTCACCCCTTGGTTTTAGATTCCTATGAATATAATATGCCGCCGTCGATTTTTGGTGAATCATATAGTGGATTACAAAATAAAAGCTATTCTTCATTATATTGATACTTCTTCAATTTTTTTCCTGTGATGATACAGATCAAGCATCCGCTTACTCCAAGTATCAACATCATAAGAGCCGCGCCGGAACCTTTACCTGTGCCAAAGAGCGTTTTTAAAATTGATAGCTCACCATATACCCGCATAAATGGTTCGCATACGTTATCTACCATAAAACCGCCTATAAACAATCCTATAGGAATGGTAAAAAATTGAAGCGTATTGCGGCAGGCATAGACACGCCCCTGCAGTTCCACAGGAATGGAAGTCCTAAGAACCACATCTAAATTTGCGCTCATGATCGGTACAAGAACCCAGCCGATAATCTGCCCAATACACCATAATAGCGGCTCTCTTGAAAACGCTAACAAAAAATTTTCGATTCCTAATGAGAACAGCATTGTCAAATAAATAATCTTTACTCTGTTTTTCGGTTTGGGTAAAACAGAAACCGCCAAACTGCCAACGATCATAGCAAAACCGGAACAAGCCGTGACAATTCCCAAAACAGATGAGCCGCCCTTCGGATTGGGCAGCACATAACCGGGCAATACAGCGTCAAAGGCAGACGCTGTCAGATTGACACCTGACATAAACAAAATCAACGCCAAAATAAGCGGATTCTCCCGCAAAAATATAAGCCCTTCTTTAGCAAGAACAAGTACGTTTTCTCGTTTGTCACTTTTAGTTTCCGGAATTTTGACCAAAAACAGTAATGCCGTAAACGCAACCATAAAGCTGCTGAGGTCAACCGCTATCACGCCATTAAGACCTATAAACGAGTACAATGCTGCAGCGACCAAAGGATTTAGTATAGAGATCAGGCTGCCTGACAGAGAACGGAGTCCGCTGGTCTTTTGGTAATACTTTTCAGGCATAATGAGCGTCATAGCTACCTCGCCGGCAGGCTGTTGAACGGTATTCATTAATCCCGAAACTACATTCAAAACATATAAATGCCATACCATCAGACTATTTGTACGAAACAATACAAATACAATAATCGTGCAAATTGCGGCAAATAAATCGCAGCCAAGCATTGTTTTCTTTTTGTCGAATCGATCTGTCAAGGCTCCGGCAAAAATGCTCGTTAATACATACGGCGCATAAGAGCATATGCTAAGCGCTGCCGTACTCAGCGAAGAACCTGTCTTTTCATACAGCCACAATGTCAGCGCAAATCCTGTAATACTGCTGCCAAGCTGCGATACGCTTTGCGTACTCCAAAGTATTAAAAAATCCTTTAACTCATATAATTCATTCTTATTTATAAATTTCATATCTTTGCTCCTTTTGTTTTATTTCTTAAACCGGAAGCAAAGTCTGAGGCAATACCGCCCAAAGATTGTAGGTCATATACCTGCAAAGCCGTCAGGCGGTCTTTGTGCGGTGTTGTCTCTGAGGATATCAACAAAAATGATTCCTCCATGCAGTTCCTCAGACTCTGCATGGAGCTGTTGCAATGCAAAGCATAATTTTATCTCCTTTCATGCCGTCGTTTTGAGTTATAAATCTATTCTATATTTCGGAAACAAATGCCATGGTCATTATTATCAAGTACCATGGGCTCATTTCACCCCATATCGTTATAATTTCAGCCTCTTTTTTTCAAAAGTAAAAAGTACATCCCCTTCCCTATAGATTTCATAAACATTATCAGGTAAGTATGAGGAAAAAATAAAATTAAACTTATTATCACTATCAACTGCCTTAGCACGAATTCTTTTTTGAATTTGGAAACCGTCTATTTTAATATCTGCACATGTTCAGGAGTATTTAAAATAATACTGCAAATTTTATCTACATCTTCTAAACTCAAATCCGCATAAAGAGGAAGCGTAAGAACTCTTCTGCTTATATGCAGCGCAACAGGCGTCCGGTTAACGTCATATTTACCATGAAAACACTCGAATGTATTTGTAAGAGGATAAAAATATTTTCTCGTGCCGATATTGTTTTCAGCAAGCGCATTAAACACTTCGTTTCTGCTTGCGCCGAATACTTTCTCGTCAAAAACAACAGGAAAATACGCATAATTCGGCTGAACATTTTCCTGCACAGGATTAAGCTGAATTCCCTCAATGCCTTCAAGACGACTTCTGTATCGTTCTACAACCGTCTTTCTTTTGGCAATTTCTTCTTCTGAATGTCTTAAATTGCAAATGCCCATTGCTGCACAGAATTCATTCATTTTAGCATTTGAACCGACAGCTTCGACAACCTCCGGACCTCTTATACCAAAGTTTTTCAGATTATATAAGTCTTTTCCGAATCTTTCATTTTTAAAGCAAACCGCTCCGCCTTCGATCGTATTAAAAACCTTTGTAGCATGAAAACTAAAACACGAAACATCGCCGTAAGAGCCAATGCCTTTTCCTTTATATTTTTCACCGAAAGTATGCGCCGCGTCATAAATGACTTTGAGTCCATATTTATCGGCAATTCTTTGGATCTCTTCAATATTACAAACATTTCCATATACATGAACCGGAACAATTGCGCTTGTTTTATCGGTTATAAGGCTTTCTATTTTTGTTGTGTCAATGGTAAAATTCACCGGATTTATATCGCAAAATACCGGTTCAAGTCCGTTTCTTACTATTGCGTGCGTAGTAGACGCAAATGTAAAAGGAGTTGTTATTACCTCGCCTGTAAGCCCGAGCGCCTGCATCGAAAGCTCTAACGCCATGTGTCCGTTTGTAAGCAGATCAATGTTTTCAACATCAAGATAATCCTTTAATTCCTCTTGAAGCTGTTTGTGTTTCACGCCCATATTTGTAAGCCAATGACTTTCCCAAAGTTCCTTTATTTCTTCGCAATATTCCTCGTAATCCGGCATTGAGGAGCGGGTGACTAATATTTTTTTATTCATAATGATTCTCCAATCAAATCAACTGTAGCGATTCTCGGCTCAAAACAGCAATTCGGCCTAACACATACAATACGCACACCGGAAGCACGCTGTGGACCAACTTTCATAAAGGTTGCAATAACACTTGTTTTGCCGCTAAGTCCCAAAGGTCCTATATTTGCTTCATTTACACGTTTGGTGATCTCCCGTTCCATATCAGACTGTACATTATAATTTCCGTCTACTTGTGCCTGAAGCATCATAGACGCAGCTTCAAAATGAGAACGTCCAACTCCAACGGCAATTGTACAAGGAGAACATCCAAGCTGCTTTACGCCTTCCGTTGCCCAGTTAACTATCTCGTCCAAAACAACCTGTGTATTATGCTTATGAAACACGCGATATGTTTTCGCACGAATCGCAGGACCGCCGCCAAGCATCAAAATATGCAGTCTAAGTACATTTTTACTGCATCTGCGAATCAAAATCGGCGCAGGTTCCACGCCTGCGCTGTCTGAATCCAAACCGCCGGACTGATCAATCCTATGGCTATCGTCGCCCATAATTCCCATCGGTCTTCCAGGCAGCTTACGAAGTCCCTGCTTTACGCCTTCATTTATCGCATTCAGCGTTTTTCCTGTAACGGCTGTATCTTCTCCAATCTCCAACACAAGATGAGGTATGCCTGTATCATCGCAAAGCGGACTGTGCTGTTGTTCAGCCGCTTCCGCGTTATCAAGAACTGTTTCAAGAACCCACTTTGCTCTGTCGTTAGTTTCTTTTTCTATAGCTCTTTTATAAGCGTCCTTTTTATCCTGTCTGAATGTAGAACCGGCTTTCAAGAGCGTATCTTTGACAAGCGTCACAATTTCATCATAACTCTTAATCATAAATACTCCTTCCATGTGCGGCACCGATAATAGCAGGATACCTGTCAGCCTTGATTATGTGCAGCGCCTCCATACCGAGTTCCGGGAATGCAAGTACACGGCGGCTTGTTGTTTTCGATTCGAGCAGCGCTGTCACAGGAGGTATCACGGCATAAACCGCGTTATGCTTATCCAGAGACGCAACGGTTTCTTTATGCAGCGCACCTTTTCCGAGATGAAGTTTTATACCTGCTGCTGAAAGCGGAGCAATACTACTTTCTATCTCCAACTTATTGCTTGAAGTAGGGCCAACACCTGCCGGACTTACAGCCGTATGGAAAATCACCTGTCCATTCAGTTTAACTCCCAAATCATCGACTGTACCGTCTTCTATCATTTTCAATACTTTGGGAAGAACAGCGTCTCTTCCGCAAAGGATATAACCTGAGATCGTTACAGTATCGCCAACTGAAAGCCTATTGATATCTTCATCTTTTATAGGAGTTTGCAATTCGATCTTCATATATACCTCCGTTCATTCATTCACAGCAAAAAGCTTAACATATGCCCCTTCATTTTCAATAACGCCAAATGCTCTTGAACGATTCATAACCTTTTTTGCCCAATTCGTATGCGGTTTGATTTCATTCATTTTATTTCCGCCTGAGCTCTTGACAACACCTCCGCTTGTTCTGAGAATCTGGCAAGCATCGTCATATTCTTCCTTTGTAACCGCCATCATCGCGTTGACAAATTTAACATGAGTCGGATGAATAACAGTTCTGCCAATAAAGCCGTTTGCTTTGTCCAGAATAACCTCGCGAAGCAAACCGTCGATTTCATTGTTTACAAGCGGTTTCCTTCGCATCAGATAATCTTCCAGACCGTGCTTTGGAAGTTCTTCAAACATCAATTCCTTCGGCGCACGAAAATACTCCCATACCGGACCTGAAATGACATAATCGTTGTTTCTGCCGCAGACATTAACAATATCGCTTAAGCATTCGCGAACAGTCATTATATCATAAAGGGAATAGTCTACTCCGCGGCGTACGCCGAATACAGATGAAAAATCAGTACCGCCAACGCGAACCTGTAATACCAAATCGTGATATTTATCAAGAATCTTTTTGACTCCCATAAGCTCCGTCATTCGACTTTCTTTATATGCAACTTCCGGATCCTCGATAATCGGCATACCATACAGAATTTCATTAAAGCGCTCATTCAAATCACGAAGATATGCATAGTATTCATATCCGTTTTCCGCATTAAACTTTGGAAAATTGATACCGCAAAGAGAACGTATCTGATGCTTTGTCAGACAATCGCCAAACGCTTTAAACTGTTCGAGATTACGAATACGAACAAATATCAAAGGTACTTTATCAGGATCTAAGCTGCCGTCATCCACCGCACTTGTAACAGTATCTAAAAGGTGATGCACATTTTCCATCGCTTCAGAAACACGTCCTTCGGGACATGCGTCCTCAAAGCAAAGAACTATTGTCGTTAATCCCGGCATAGCATTGCTGAGAATTTTAGGAGTAAAATCCTTAAATCCGGGCATATACATAGTAGCCCCAAGACAATACTGCAAAAGCTCCTTGTCGGTATATTTATTAAAACTCTCCGGGGCAACAACAAATGAAAAATCCGGATTATACATATGATGTCTCACGAAAAATACTTCCTTCCACTAAATTATATAAGACTGCCCTTTGGCGACCAAACTGCCTCGGGATAGTATTCGTCTATCATTCGTTTAACAAGCGAACACTGCTTTGCTCGCTTTCTTGCATCGTCTTCAGTACTGTCCCAACTATGCGTTGCAGCAACGGAACCGCCGGTTTTAAGATAAATCGGCGATGCGACGCGAATCATTTCCGGAACTTCATAATGACGGATAAATCCTCCGGTAGACTTGGGATTTTCCGTATGAATGTCAATCGGGCAATCAACAGCCTGTCGCATTGCAGCAAGCATCTGTAGTTGAATATCGCGAACGGGATTAATAGAATCTGCACCGTTTATCTCAAGAAGCTTTGCTGAACAGGGATTACCATGACCGGTATGAGCAGAAATTTTAAAATGACAATCAGACGGAATTTCGCCTGATTTTCGCATTTCATTCAATACCCAAAGACAACCTTCATCATAAACAAGAAATCCACGGCATCCAAGACATGCAGCACGTTTTACATCTTCAATTGCACGAACTATCTGTTCTTGTCCGCGCAAACGATAACCCATGCGAACGCCTTCTTCTGTGTGTACCGAAGCGGAAGTATCCGTGGTAGCTCTTGGACCGATAGCAAGAATCAGATCTGTCTGCCACTGATGTGCCAGTTCAACCATTTTACTGATTTCTTCATCAGTAAGACGCATGATTCCCTGAGTCTGGGTAACTCTATGAAGATAAAGTCCATATCCGTCCATTGCCTCAAGAAGCGCTTTCATAACCTTTGGGCCTTGTATACCCGGAACCTCAAAACGATATTGACCGCCGTCCTTGAAACGCTTTTCAGATGTTATAAGATTATAATCATCTCCGTCGGGCAAACCGATGGATTTCAGAAATCTCTTTGTTTTTTCCATACTGTTCATTTTAATCAATCCTTTCTGTTCAAATCTGCAATCAGGCTGTCGATTGCTTCTCTATGATTGAAAATGATCGGCGGCAGCTTGCTGTTCAGTCCCTTGTGAATACGGCAGTCAATGAAAGACGCTTTACCGCAGTCTTTCAGCTTGTCTATTGCATCGATTAGTTCTGCTTTTGTTTCAACTGCTTTGCCGATAATGGCATAACCGCATGATTCAGCAATTTTTGTAAAGTTGATTTTATGTCCTGCGGACGGTTGTCCTCCCACCGATTCATGTGCACCGTTATTCAGCACAATATGCATAAAATTCGGCAAATCCAGTTTACTTGCCATAGTCATCGCACCCATATGCATAATACACGCGGAATCGCCGTCTAAACAAACGACTTTGCGCTTTGGCAGTTTCATTGAAATGCCAAGCGCGACGGAAGAAGCGTGTCCCATCGAACCGACATTCAGAAAATCATGCGCCTTTATTTCATTGCGCCGCTCGCGCAGAAAGAACAATTCTCTGGTAGCTCTGCCTGTTGTCACCGAATAAATCGTATCAGTGGGCATATGATTGAGGATAACCTCAATAGCTTCCTCGCGGCTCATCGGATAAACATTATCGGAGGTGTTTGACTTTTCTGCGTCTGCCATTACACCCTTAGGCGAAATCAAACCATACGGCTGACGATGCTCCTTACAATAAGCGACAGCTTTCTCAATGATTGCATTAAAACTCTTATTGTCATCTGTCAGTATACTGTATGGAATATGCATTATATCTAACAAACCGGGAGTAATTTCGCCTTGAAGTTTATGTTGCGGATGGTTTGGCTCCGTATCTCCCTGACCGCGCCATCCGATCAAAAGAAGCATAGGAACTGCATATATATTTTTTTCCGCAAGCGATGCAAGAGGGTTTATAGCATTGCCCATACCGCTGTTTTGCATATAAACAAGCGGTATCTCCTTTGAGGCAAAATAATGACCGGCAGCAATACCGACCGCATTACCCTCATTTGCAGCAATAGTGTTTCGTTCGGGGAAATTCGTCAGGGCATAATTGCAGAAACCGTTCAGATATGAATCCGGTACACCCGTAAAATAGCTGACACCATGCTGCGCCAATATTTCAAATACTTGTTTTTGATCTAACATCCATGACGCCTCCTTATTTTTTGGCTTCAAATAATGTGAAATATTCAGGACTGTCTGCCCTGGTGATATTCCACGCCTTTTCAAACGAACTAAGAATCACGTCCGGTAATGGACCTGCTTTGACAGCAGATATATTCTGCTTCAAATGATCAAGCTTTGAAGCGCCTATAATTATCGCATCGCCACGCTTATTATCTAACATTGAGTGATATGCCAGCCATCGATAGGTTGCATCTATTATTGTGATTCCATGATTTTTACAAGCCTCTTTTAACAGATCTACCGCATTAAAAAAACTCTTTTTCCAATAGCGATTCTGATAATTCGGACGATGTGTGAATCGACCGTCGGTCGGCGCGTCTTCATACTTAGCGTAACGTCCGGTCAGTAATCCTCCTGCCATTGGATTATATGCATAAAAACGCATACCAAAATATTTTAGGCAGGCATTAAGTTCAATTTCGGCTTTTCTTGTCAAAGGATTATAAATTCCTTCATATACAGTCGGTTTAACCAATCCGTTTTTTTCACACAGTCGCCAAACATCTGCGACCATCCATGCAGGAAAATTTGAAAGTCCCAATTCTTTGAACTTACCCTGATCGTGCAGATCTGCCATTGCTTTCAAAACAGAATCAACAGGAGTTGCAGGATCGGGAAAATGCAGATATACTGTGTCTGCGCTTGAAACCTTAAGCCGTTTCAAAGATTCATTAACCTGCTTATATGCGGCTTCGCCGTCCAATCTTCCGCTTATACGCGGATTGACCTTTGTTGCAATTCTGATCGGCTTTTTCAATTTGGATAAAACATCGCCAAGCAATCGCTCGCTGTTTCCTTCATTGTAAACATAAGCCGTATCCAGTTCGTCAAAGCCGGAATTTAAAAACGTATTTACGAATTCGTTTACATCAGGAGAAAATACAGATTCCCCGAATGTCATAGTGCCAAGTACTAATTTCATACTTCATCCCCTAATACTGCTATTGGATTGACAAATTCTACATTTTTGTCAAAATTTTCAACAGCCTCTACTAACCTTTCCAATTCATTATAACTTGCTTGTTCCTGAGCGCATGTATACAACTTTAGAATGATTTCATCTTTATTTATCGGATTTTCCGGATCACCTTTAGGAACAAGAATTGTTTTCTCAACTTTATTACCGTTTTCTAATATTATTTCAACTCGTGTTCCACGAATTCCCTTTTCTCTGTTCTCCATTGACTTATCAGAAAATAATTTTATCTTTTCAATAAGTTCAAGAATTTCTGATGTCAAACTTTGAGGATTCATATCTTTAATACCATAACTTCCATTCACCAGAGCACAAGCCAATGTGTATTGAATAGAAAATTTGGTCTCATCTTGATTTTTTGGCATTTTAATTCCTGCCAGCTTAATTGCATTCGGATAAATATATACATGGATTTCTTTTATCATATTCAAGTTAACCTTTGAATGCAAATAAATAGCGGCATCTATTACGCAATGTGTATGGCGGCATGATGGATAAAGCTTAAAGTAGCAGTCATGCAGAAGCAAATGATCAGTTCCTTTTAAATAACCCTCATGAACTTCATCTGTTACTGCTCGAAACCATCCATTTTGCCCTTCCAACGATTCTATTGGTCCCTGAATTCCTTCATTTGTTAACATTGCTGCAAGCACACCATTTTCAGCTGCTTTAGCCGGATTTAAAGGCTTTATTGCAGGTCTAGAATCTCCGTAGGAAAGAAGACCGCCGGTTATAGTGGTAGCAAGCGCAATGGAATCTTCGATTCCTTGATTATCTAAATGGAAAAGCCTTGCACAAGCTGCAGCACAGGCAAGCGTACCGACTACACCTGTTGAATGAAATCCTCGCTTTATCAATCCGGGCTGTGCCGATGCAGAAATACGAATATATGTCTCATATCCAGTTGCAAGTGCAATTAATACATCCTCACTACTGCTTTTTAACTTATCCGCCAATGCAAATACCGACGGAATCAAATGAACACCTGCATGTCCAGCCGCTTGTTTGTTTCCGTCATCAAGCTCCGCACCGTGACCATAGATAGAATTCATAAAAGCAGCTACCCTAACCGGATATTTTCTTTTTTGAAACAAAACAAATGATTCCTTAGATCCTTCTTGAGAATAAACGACATTTTCAATCTTTTCATTAAAATCCATATTTTGTTGGTGACCGGCAAATGCTGCAGCAAAAAAATCAATAATTAGTAGTTTTAATTGCTCTATATCTTCTTTTTTTAATTTGTTTATATTGTATAAATCAATAGAAAGAGTCGTTGTTATTCCCATATTCATGAGTTCCTTTCATAATACATCAATTATAATCAAACAGTAAATCTGAATTCAATTGAGAAATCAGCATACTATTTCCATGTTCATCTAAAACATTAAATATGGATTGTACTTCTTTTACAGCTTCGGCAATAGAATCATTATATTCAAGAAGCATACCAATTTCATATACTCTTTGCCTTACATCACCACTATTCGGAACAACTTCTCCTAATTCATATCTTTTAAAAGCGCTGACAACCTTTACGTTCTTGTTTATTTCTTCAATACCATGATATAAAGTTATTTTTCCTTTCCGGCATGCAAAATCAAGCTGCACCGAATGTTTCCCGTTTAATTTAAACAAATCATCATCAATCTGCCGACTTATTTTTCCTGTTAATGCAAACTCTACAAGCAATTCCATCAAATCAACACTTGTTGCCATTTTAAGAAACAACTCATAATCTCCTCCCGGAAATCTTAATCCCGGATCATAAAAGCGTACAGTATCGCCGTCAATAAATCCCTGCATAAATACAGGTCCATTCATAATGCCAAGCTTTTTTATAAATGCCTTTATTCTACAGTCAACGTTATTCAAGTATATCTGCGTATATTTTGATGGGGCAATACATCCAATACATTGTCTATTTAAATTATCTTTTTTTTCCCCTAAATATCTGTCGCAAATACGTATAAGATGAGGAACACCGTCAATTACAAAATATGTTATTGAAAAATCTTGTTTGTCTTCCATATATTTTTCAATCACTACCTCATCATTACTGGATTCGTTCTTGGCGACAGCAATAGCAGTCATGAGTTCGTCATATGTATAACATATGCTCTGACCTCTTGAACCTCTACTGTCATCTGGCTTTACAAATACAGGATATGTAATATCTCCTTTTTGAACATCTAAAACAGAATATTGCGGTATAGTATCGATATTACATTTTTTGCAGAAGCTTTTAAAGGCGTTCTTATCTGTTAATATGCGAAATTGTTCGGCTGTCCCGTAACATGGCAAATTCAGTCTTTCACATATCTCGTTATATGGCTTTTGACAAGGGTCAAGCCAACCTGAAATAACTGCATCGATCTTTTTCTTTTTGCATTTATTAACAATCAAGTTCACATCCATAATATTAAGATTCCAGCTTTCATCAGCAATACGCTTTGCAGGTGAATCAGTTAAATAATCTGTTACAATTGTATAACAGCCAAGATTTTTTGCAGCTTCGACCAATTTGCAATGAACGCTTGCGCCTCCCAATATCAAAATTTTTTTCATTGTCATGCCCCTTTCTTTTTATGAACACCCTTTACAATTGATACAATATATTCAAAACTGTCAATATGAAAAAGCTTCGAGCCTGCAACATACAGAATACCACCAACAGGAACTTGTATCAATAATGTAAAGATATCATTTAATCCGATAAACTGAACGCAATAAACCGCCGCTCCCATAACAAGAGATAAGGCAATTTGCGGAAACATATCTTTAAGCTGTTCCGGATAACTATAATTCAATAATTTTTTATTAGGCCACGAATTAATTATCTGACTTGTAACAGATGTTACAAGCAAGCTGTATGCCATAGCCTTGACGCTTATCCGCATTGTCGATATTATCGCAATAATACCAACCGCCTTCTTTATGATTTCAAGGATCAAAAACAGATCGCTTCGTCCCATAGCTTTTATTGCGTTTAAATTGGCTGTGTGAATCGGATAAAAGGCATATGTAAAACAAAAAATTCTTAAAAACGGAACGCATGGCAGCCACTTATCCGTTAAAATAAGAGATACGATCGGTTCTGCACAAACTGCAAGACCAACCATAAAAGGCATCATAATATATGTGCTGGTTTTAATCGATCGCCTTGTCATGTTTTTTACTACAGCGGGATCGTCCTGCACTTTTGTCATTGTAGGCAAAAGTACGCTGTCTATTGAAGTATTAATATTAGTTACTATCAGATTCGGAAATTTCTTTCCCTGATTATACTGTGCCAGATCGGATTCGTTGTAAATCTTTCCTATAATAATCTGACGTAAATCATTATACACAGTATCGATAAGTGCAGATATTAAAAGCTTCCACCCATAGGAAAATAAGCCTTTTAATCTTTTAAATGAAAACATTTTCTTTGGACGCCATTTTACGGTAAGCCATAAAATTATTGTGTCTGTAAGCGCATTAAACAGCATTTGAGCTGCCAAAGCCCATACGCCAAATCCGAGGTATGCCATTACAATGCCGACAACAGCCGCACCTATTGTACCGCCAAGCGTTGAAAAGAAAAATTTTTTAAACATCATATGCTTGGAAACGTATGCCTGCTGAACATTCTTTACTCCCGAAATAATTAAAATAAGACTAAGAACACGAATAACAGGCGTTAAGTCAGGCATATCATAAAAGCCTGCAATAAAAGGCGCTGATATGAACATAATAATGTATAACAATGCACAAATCACAATATTGAAATAGAATACGCTGGAAAAATCCAGATCGTCCGCATTTTTCTTTTGGATAAGCGCATTGCCCATTCCGCTGTCTACAAACACCTGCATTAACGTGGTAAATACGGTGACTAACGCAATTAAGCCATAAACAGACGGTTCTAACAGTCTTGCAAGAACTATTGAAACTATAAATGTTACACCTTGCGCGCCGCAGCGCTCAAGAAAACGCCATAGAAAATTATTTATAACCGTATTCTTATTTGTATTCTCTTTTCTAATCATTTTTTTATCCTTTAAAATAAATACTAATTAATGAAAATACTTTTCACATTCTTTAATAAATTTTTCTACATTTATATCATTATTTTCTTTAAAACCATTAATACGCTCAATTAATTTATCACGAGTATTTAGAGCAAAGTTTATTTCTTCTTCGGTTTCACCATATGCTTTTCCATAACCCGGTTCACTTTCTCCCAAATAATCTTTTCTCGATTTATTTGTTTCACATATAATTATCGGTATACATCCGCAAATCGCAGCAATACTGCTATAAAAGGTTTGTGTATCATAGAAATAGCAATATTTATACTTATTAAAGCTTTCTACGATCTTATTTTCAGGCAAATTATCAAGAATAGGTCCATCAAACATCACCGGTAAATCATCTCGATTTCTTCCTTTTCTTATCATGTAACATTTTCCTAAACGCTCATCAAAATTTTCTTGTTTGTATAAATCATAATCAAAATTACTTATTTTTAAAATTTTACAATCCGGATTTAATTTTTTATCATTAAAAATTTCTCTATAACACATAAACAGCTCATTTTTCCCATATGCATTTTCATCATTTGGAAAACGATTATAATATAACAACCACCTTACTATATTGACTGCCCTCAATGGATTGCCATAGCATGCCTCAGGGTAAATAACAATAGACCTTTTGCCGATAAACGGCAAATATTTTCTTTTATATTTTTTTACGGGCATATAAGAATAACCATTAAATATACTTTTATTAACAAATTTTGTGTTTTTAAATAATTTACATAATATTAATTTAACAGTATCCTTAAAAATATATTTAATCATTTTTATCCGGAATGTTAATAAGCTTACATCTCCTTGATATAAATGCGTCATAATAAATATCTTAGCGTTATATCCCTTTTCAAGTAAAATTTTGGCTAAACAATGAAGAACTATGCCTCCGCCGCAATTTTGCCTTGGAGAAACAATTATAATTGGAGTACTTTTATCCATTTAACATCACCCACTTTTCACATAAACTCAATTAGTTTATATATTACTTGTACTTTTATTAAATATAATTCTTGTATAACGATTAAATCCACATCATCCTCTTCTTTTAAATTCTTTCCAACAAATAATTATGATTTTTTACTTTTATATCTGCATACGTTATTCCTCTGTTTTTACTTTTTTTCGCCATATCCCTTTATTATTAATAATGCACAGATAAAATATATACAAATTTATTTTTATTGTAACACACATTCTGTAAAATGTCAATAGAGTAAAAATTGAGAAATAACCGTTATATCGTTTCTTTTCGCTATAGTCAGATAAACGGCGCCACGCCGGGGATATATTCCCTCAACCGTAACTACGCCGCATATACGATAGAACGGGTCTTAGGGGAAATTTTTCCCCTAACAAGTATGTACTGGGAAAGTCATTTCATGACGGAAGATTTCTCAGGCTTATCCATAATGTATACACCTAACTTACTATTTGCTTATTATATCACTTAAATTCAGGCTTTTCCCCATCGGAAAGCCCGTTATCAAGGAACTTGTAATAAATCTGAATGTTTCGAGGAATACTTTTATCTGCCGGGCGGTCACCGATCACGATGTACTCTATCAGGTCTATGCTCATTTCTCTTGTCAGTTCAGGTGCATCGGCATACTGTTTCAGACGGCGGATAAATTCTTCCACATCGTCCTTTGCCTTACTGTCCTGTTCCAACGTAGCGGTAAGGCTTTTTACTTTCTCTGTCAGCTCTGCTTCCTCCGTGCGGAAATGACTAAGCGTTTCCAGACACAATTCCTCCGGCTTATCCTGATAGACCTTTTGCGTCATAACTTTAAGTTCAGCAAAACAGCGGCTATATGTACCGCATACATAAAAATAGTTGACCGAGCCGTCTTTTTTCTTTGAGTGACCGTTCAGTTTCATTTTTGCACCGCAGTCGGGACAGTACATCATACTGTTCAGCGGAAGTACGATACCCTTTTTCATAATTTTACCGTGGCTTGCACAGCGGTCTACCTCTTGGCACTTCTCCCAAAGTTCCAGAGAAATAATAGGCTCGTGCGTATTCTCTGCAATGACCCATTCGTCCTTACCTCTGCGGACAGACTTATGGTTTTTGAATGAAACAGTTGTGTAACGCTGCTGTGCCGCTCATTGAAAAGATTCATTATCGGCATCATATCCATTGCCGTACTGTTGCGGTCAAGCGTATCCACATTGTCGCTCAGAGCGATAAAGCGGATATTGAACGAAGGAAAAATATAGTCAATGTACTGCCCGACCTCGATGTAATTACCGAATATGGCAAGTCCTTTTTTCTATCTTTTCAGACTTGTCCAACGGTTTCTGCATAGGCTCTTTCAAAAGCCATTTTATAAAGTTCTTTGTCAAGAGATTTCTCTCCGATAAAGTGACTTGTGACGGTAAAAAGCTGACCGTCAATTTCATAAACTGATTCACTGTAGGGCATATTCCTGTACAGCTCGTTCAGCTCCTCTAATGTTCTGTTTTTCATAGCGAATTTACTCCTTAGCTTCTCTATCTCTATGCCTTAAGAGTGAGGGCATTGCTTTCTCTATCTTACCCTCTTGCTGTAAAGACTGATTTCCAATCAGCTGAGTATTTTTACAGCTGTCTATAACAAGTATAACGCAAATGAAAATAAAAATCCAGTTTCATTATTAACAAAGATTCGGTAAGAAATCTGTTTTCCGTTCCGCATATTTCATAACAGAAATTGTATTTGCGTTGAAAAAAGCATTCTAAATTCAGTTAACTCATGCAGTCCGACAACCTTGACAGAACATCATAAAAATGCTGCTACAGTCGTGCCGACGGGTGAGAAACTCAAAAATAAGAAAAAGCACATGGCTGACTTTATTTTTAGCTATGTGCTTGGATTTGATATTTTGTTTTTGAAATATTGGCTGATTGAAAAAAATGGAATTTATATGCTTTTAAAAATTAAACCATTTAGTATTTCTATATTCTTTTGGAATATTACTATGATTAACGTATCCTAAATTTTTAATGTATTTTATACATTCATCACCAAATTTCTTTTTCAAAAATTTTACAAATAACTGTTCATCGTAATAGTTAGTTTTTTTCCAACTATAAAACTGCTCCAATATATTATCAAAATCATTTATTATATTTTGACTGACTTTATACAATATTACCTCTCCGTCTGCACTTAACATTAAATTTTCCATATCAAAATTTTCTCCATAAATTTTAGATTATCAAGTGATTTTACTTCTCATTTCTTTAAAAATAATTATACCATATCCATGATGAAAAAACAACCCTGAATGTATAATTTTAAAACAGACTAAAAAGTCTCATAGTACACTCATATCACCTGATTGAAGCGCCAAGCACCTCTCCGATATTTTTCCAGTTTAGCAGATGAACAATACTCACAGCCTAAACAGTCCTTGATATTCATATCCTGCAAGTAAAATTCATGAATTTCATTGCCCAAATTTCTTGCACCGTCCGAAAATGCTTTGATTAGTCTGGATGTACTTCCGTTTTTGCGTGAAGCACCATTCGAAATCAGTATTTCTGCCACGATTGATTCCTCCGTTATTTATTGGCAAACTATTTCCCAATCCTTACGTTCCGTATACTGTTGCCAATATTTTTCAGCCAGTATCTCTGAAGCGCATGACGAGCCTTCTGTAATCACATTGCAGACTGTCAGCGTTCCAAGGAAAATACCTTTTTCCTGCATAACAGAATGAAGTGCCTGTATCATTGCACGGAGAGCCGCCTTGTCCATAGACAACGGCAGATATTCAGCAGAGGGATACATTGCAAGACCTCCGCCCGGAAGCGTCCGCAACTATACCTCTATTCCTTTTGCCTTGAATTCTTCGGCATAGCTGTTAAGAGAATCGTTGTTTCTTGACATCAGAACAACACGGAAATCATTTTCTCCGAATTTTCTGCCGATTGCATTGCCGAGTCCTTTACCTGCTCCTACAATAAAGATTGTTTTTTTCATAATAGTAACCTCCTGTTATTTCTGCTCTTATTGAGCTGATATACTTGAATTATTTTTCCATTTTCCACTCAGAAAATATCCCCATGTTATTAGGAAACCGCCTATAAAACCAAACAGCATATTCCACCAGATGATACGGTAATCAAAGAACGGAACATTCCGTAAGGTATATACTGTCAAGACACGAATAGTAAGCGCAGTCAATGCTACGACTGTAGCAGCAAATCCATGCTTTGCACCTTGAAATACTCCAAGAATTGGGAAATAGAGTGCGAACAACAGCATAACAATTGCAGTACAGCGGATATGTTGAACACAATAAGCGCTCGCCTCCGCACTAAGGTTGAACAATCCAATGATTGGGTTGGCAAAAATATATGAAAGCGCTGAAAGCAATGCTGTAATGATCTCGCACATGATCAGCGTTTGCTTTGCTCCGCTTATGACGCGTTCGGACTTTCCCGCACCGAGATTTTGTCCTGCAAAGGTAGCCATAGTTACCTGAAACGCATTTGCCGGCATCGTGATATAAACTTCAAGACGCTGTCCGACAGTAAATGAAGCTGTCATTGAATCGCCGAATCCGTTTACAGCACGCTGTATGAATGTAAATCCAAAGGATATAATAATTTGCTGTAATGCCATTGGAAAGCCGACACGAAGAATATTTCCTATTCTGTTGATGTCAAGCCATATTTCCTTTTCTCTGATAAAATCGCCGAAAGTAAAGCGGAACTCAGGATAACGATAATTCATATAGATAATGGCAGCGATAAATGATACAGCCTGTGCTATATCTGTTGCAATTGCCGCACCTGTTGCTCCCAATTTGAATACCGCAACAAAAAGCAAGTCGAGTGCAATATTCATGACAGAGGCTATCAGCAGAAAGTACAAAGTAGCTCTGCTGTCGCCTACGGCTCTAAGAATCGCTGAAACAATGTTATATCCGAATTGAGAAATTAGACCGATACAATAAAATCTGAAATAAGATACAGCTATTGTCAGCATATTGCCCGATACATTCAGAAGGTTTTCAAGTACAATTTTGCACAGAGCGATACCCACAAATGTAGAGAGCAGTCCCATTGCAAGCATCAGAACTAATCCGCAAACAGCGTTTTCACGCATTTTTTCTTTTTGCTTTGCACCGAAATGCTGCGATATGATTACGCCTGCTCCTGCTGAAAATCCGTTGGCAAGTGCAAGAAAAAACAATGTCAGACAATTTGTTGTGCCGACAGCCGAAAGAGCAGTTTCGCTTGCATAATTGCCGACAATAATAGTATCAACGGTATTATATAGATGTTGTAACAGGATTCCAAGCAGAACAGGCAGTGCAAATTTCAATGTTAATTTCCATGGTGTACCATTTGTCATTGTATATCCGTTCATATTATATAACCTCCATTCAGAAAAATTTGATTTGCTCTTGCCTTTATCTTCATTATAGTGTATAATTAACATAAAGTCAAATATGAATTTAATTAGGAGGTCATAACTAAATGATTATGCTAAATAACAATCTGCATATTTTTATTATTGCTGCTCAAACGGGCAGTCTGACCGAAACGGCAAAAAAACTCTATATTTCGCAGCCGGCTGTCAGTCAGGCAATAAAAAAGCTGGAAGAGGAACTGAATGTAAAACTATTTATCCGCAACAAAAGGAGCAGACTGATACTCACGGCTGTCGGAAAGGAAATATTAGTCCTCGCAAATCAGATGTATGACCTTGAAAACAGACTGTACCAGACGGCTTATGAGGAAAATCACGTGATGGGCGGTATCGTTCGTGTGGCTTCTGTTCCTCTTGCTACTGCGCTTATACTGTCCCGTGTTCTTCCTGTTTTCAAGAAGCGTTTTCCCGATGTAAATATAGAGCTGTTTGAAAGCGATCCACTGGGCGTAAAAAATATGGTGTTGGATTACAAAGCGGATATGGGCATCAGCACCTCTCCTTATATGGGTCTTGAACATAAACATCTTATGACAGACCGTATTGTTTCTATTGACCGTGACCGTTCAGTAAAGCTGAACTTGTCTGAAGATACCTCAGATCTGATTTTATGCCGTGTAGCATACGAATCTATCTGCGAACAACTCAAAGGCAGAAATATTGATTTTACGCATTCAATGATTGTAGAGGCGGCAAGTACACAAATCAATATGGTAGCGAACGGCAACGGCACAGGTGCAATATCAGAACTTATGCTTTCAACCATACCAAATGAACTTGTAATTGGCAAAGTTACACCGGCTATGGAAATGGAAATAAGTCTGATTACGCATGATTTTAATGAACTCTCTACGGCTGCAAAGTGCCTATCAGATATGATTTTGGAAAGAGCAATAATATAAAAGTCAGACAAAAAGTGATGTACTCTTAATCAGAGAGCATCGCTTTTGTAGTATATTTACATATTTTTTTATCTTAAGTGTCACAGAATAAAGCCAAAAAAGAAAAGTGTATCATTTTTCCTTAATTTACAAAGGAGATGATACACTTTTATTTATCGGTATAAGGTCGCTTCGGATTTGCCCATTTTATTCTGTCACAAACGTGGCTGAGAGTGCAGGACAAGAAATCGCATAACAGTAAGTTCAGCAACAACGGTACGGCCATTAATTCGTAGCTCGTTGGAATGATGAAGTGCGGTAACTGCGGATATGCGATGCACATAAATCACAGCACAGGCACCTATCCGTCAATCCTCTTTCTGTAAAGTTATGGGGAAAACTTTCAAAAAGATAAAAAAGGCTGATACTATGGCAACATATACAGAGAAAATGTCAATAATTGAAGAAAACTCGCCAAACTTGATGCGAAAATCGAAAGGGCTGTCGCTGACCGTAAGAAGCTTGTTGAGGAATATGACAGAGTAAGTTTTCTTGCTCTTGCGGAAACGTACAAACTCGTCTATGATAATATTATAACGCACGGGAATACGATTTGTCTATTCGCATTGCGCACGAATCTTAACGCTCTATAAAGGTTTTCCGTTCGACATTTTGTCCGGGGATTTTTTAGTCAGGCAAAAAGAAAATGCAGAGCTTATAGTTACTCTGCATTGTGTCGAAATATTAAATTTTGTAAGGTGAATTTATAAGATAAATTCAAAGAATAACTGACTTAATTATTTTTATACTGCCTTTTCAATCAAATCAACCGGAACGATACTTTTGATTGTTTTTTCAAGATATTTGATTTCATCTACGATTACATTTACATCAAAAGAACGTGATATATTTTCTTCGGTCAGGACTTCATCAGCAGAGCCATAGAAAATATCGCCTTTTCTATTCATCATAAATGCTTTATCAGCAGTTTTTATCGCATTTGTTGGATAATGTGTGTTCATTATTGCACTTATGCCATCTTTGTGCGCAAGCTTTTCTATCATATTTAATACAAGAATTTGATTGTGAAAATCCAGCCCTGTTTCAGGTTCATCAAGAATAATTAATTTCGGTTCGTTTATCAATGCTCTTGCAATAAGTACCATCTGAAGTTCTCCGCCGCTCATTCGATTGCAATCCTTGTTTGCAAGACGGGTAATACCCACTTTTTTCATCATTTGTTCAGCCATTTCAATTTCTGCTTTTCCGGGTTGGGAAAAAGTACCGAGATGCGAGCATCTTCCCATCATAATCATTTCAAGTGCAGTATATGAAAAAGCGAATCCATGCGACTGTGGAATATAGGAAATTGTACTCCATATATCTTTAGGTTTCATATTTGTTATTTTATTCCCGCAAAGCAAGGTTTCACCGCTTTTCCAAGACAGCAACCCTATCATACATTTTAACAGTGTTGTCTTTCCGATGCCATTAGGTCCAAGTACAGCAAGGATTTCCCCTTCTTTAAGAGAAATGTTTATATTTTTCAGTATTTCAGGCTGCTTGTGATAGCCGAAACAGCCGTTTTTTATTTCGAGAATCATCGCAGTTTCCTCCTGTTTTTTCTTAAAACCGGTGCGCCTATAATGGCTGTAAGAATAGATAACGGTAGTTCAATAACACTTATCGTTCTGGAAAGCGTATCAATAATTATCATAAAACATGCGCCTATGCTGATGCAAATGGGAATAACAAAGCGGTTGTTGCTTCCTGCAAGCATTCTTGCTATGTGGGGGATCAGCAATCCTATCCATCCGACCTGTCCGCACATAGATACAACGGATGCCGTAATAACTGTTGAAGCAATAATAAAAATCAGACGTATTTTCTTGATATCAATACCGCTTGAACGTGCTTCGTCTTCACTGAGTGAAAGTATATTCAGTTTCCATCTTAGCAGAAATATCACTATAATTCCTGCAATAATTAACGGACAGCCAATCATAATACGGCTATATGAAGCGCTTGTAAAACTTCCCATAAGCCAGTATGTAATCTGCGGAAGTTTACTCTGAGGGTCTGCCGTGTATTTCAGAAGCGATCCCAAAGCGTTAAAGAGCGACGAGATTATCGTCCCTGCAAGTACCATAAATACCATTGAACCATTCTCGTTGTCACCGGCAATTTTCAGTGTGATCCATACTGAAGCAAGACCAAATATCAAAGCGATCAGCTGAGTTCCAAGCATCGTTCTTTCGAGAACGATCGCGAGTATCGCTCCGACACAAGTTCCGCTTGTCACACCAAGTATATCAGGTGTTGCAAGCGGATTTGAAAACAAACACTGAAAGCTTGCACCGGCACATGATAATCCTGCACCTACAATAACTGCCATCAATATTCTTGGGAGTCTGAGATTAATAATAATCGAGTAATTTTGCGTATTGCTGTCTTTTCCTGTAATAAAATCGCATATTGCTGAAAATACGTCGCTTATCGGTACATTCATTCTGCCAAGACAGATACAAATTAAAGCTGTAATAATCGGAAGGATCACCATAACAGCTATCGTTGTTACGGTGAATTTTCCGTTTTTGATCCATAAGTTCTTCATCAATATCAATAATAAAGCATTTCAGCCATATCAGAATCCGTTACATCATAGCCGTACCATTGCTTATAATATGAACGGATCGTATCTTCAAGCGGATAATCTGCAAACTGCTCAGGATATGCCTTGCAAGCCATCCATGCATATACAAGCGGCACATCAGGATTCGGCGTGAACCAGTTCCACATACCGAGAGTGGAATCATATACTTTTCCATTCTTTACAGCATCTAATGAAGTAAGATCAAGATTATCGATTTTATTATTTACAACCTCATCGGTATTGTATGGAAACAGTCCCAGTCCTCCAAGATAGAGAATATCAGGATTAAATTCATAGATTTGTTCAACATTTACCTGTGCAAGCGCCATAAGACCTGCATCAGCAGCAGGATTTTTCGCACCAAGTCTTTCAAGCCAATATGAACCAAAGAAATTGCCGCCGGCAACACTCGGAGTCCCATCGGCGTAATTTGTGATGATCACCGCAGACGGACGCTCATCATCGGGAATTGAACTTATACGGCTTTCAACATCGCTGATAATTGCATCGCCTGCTGCGATAAAATCATCAGTCTTTCCGTCCTCATTAAATACATCTTCAAGCAGCTGTAACCATTCTTCATATCTCTCTACAGGATCCGGTGTTCCTGCCGCATCACTTGAACTGGTAGCAAATCCGACCGCAGGGATTCCGCTCTGTTCAAAAATTTCTTTGTGAGCATCATTAGCTGCATTGTAAAGAATTACATCCGGTTCGAGCTTCATGATCTCTTCGATATTAAGGTCGGATTGCGCATAAACAGTATCTGCCGTTTCCAGCAGTTCGGGAGCTATGTCTTTCAAAACTGTTTTTGAAATCGTATCCTTAAATGCTCCGCAAAATCCTACAAGGTAAGGAGCGTTTCCTTCAAAATAAGCGGTATAAGTCGAAAGAATTGGGATCTGATCAATTACGACCCTTGTAACATCATTGGTTACCTCAACCTCTGTACCAGTGTGATCAATGACAATGTGAGTACCCGCTGCCTCCTCGTTTGTTTCAGATTCATTTACGGCAGCAGTATCTGCCGATATTCCGGCATCTTTGACAGAATTTGACGAGCTGTCTGTATTACCGGAGCAGCCTGTTAACATAGCTGCTGTCATGAAAAAAGATATGATCCTTATATGTTTTCTCATAAAAACTTCCTCCATAATGTTATTTTTATTAGTTAGTCGTAACTAACTGATAAAAAGTTTATCACATTATTTCGGTTTTGTCTGTTGCCGTGGCAACAAATATAGTCAATCAACCTGAAAATCAAAAAGTTCAGCGGTAAAAATACCTTGTGACTGCGTTGTCTTCCTTGAAATATGTGTATATTCCTGTGTCCTCCGCCTTGTCACAAAGCATTTTTACTCGTTTCCTTTTTCCGATTTTCAAGTTGATCGACTATAAAATGATTTATACTAAATCAAAAAATCTCTGTCTGAAATACAAACTCCCTTATCGGTAAGTCTGATTATATTTTCATCCTGCATTCTTCCAAGTTCTCTTGATAAAGCGCTTCTGTCCACACAAAGATATTCAGCAAGTTCATTTCGGTTGAATGGTATTATAATTTCTGAATTATCAGAAACAGGCAGCATTTGTAAGTAAACCTTAATTCTATCACGAAGTCTTTTTTGCGCAAGTATGCGGAGCTTATCGTTTAATTGCATAGAATGTTCGGCAAGGTCACGAAGTAAATTAACAGCAACTCTCTTTTTAAATCTGCAAGTTATTTTTTCTTCTGCAAACAATACTGAAAGATCAAGAAATAATATTGAGCAATCTGTCAATGCCCATACTTGAGAAAAGTTTTCAGTTCGTCCTGTACAGGCGGTATCTTTATTGAACATCTCTCCGACAGTATAATAAGCAATACTCATCTGACCGCCGCTTTCACTTTGAAGAATAAGTTTAGCTGTACCCCTTATTACAATTCCTGCTAATTTATCATCACCGGGTTTTCTTATCATTTCTTCTTTTTCATAATGTACAAAGCGTGCATTAAGACAGCTTAGTACATCCTTGTATCTTTCCTGCGGAATATCCCTGAAAGTTACGCATTTTTTTAATACAGGAGAAATAGTCTCCATAATAAATTCCTCTCTGCTCATAAAATCCTCACTATATAAATGTTTTGTTGCTGCAGCAACAGACAATAACTAAAAAAAATAATATAATATTAGTTGCAGCTAACTGTTAGCTATAGCTAATATTATATCACAAGAATTTTTAAAAATCAAGTCTTTTAAACTATGGGTGAAAAAATGAAACGATTAGGTATCGATTGCGGCGCGTCAACGATCAAGCTGGCATATATTAATGATAATTCTGTTATATTTACAGATATAAAAGAGCATTTCGGAAGTCCCGTAAGCGTATTGAAAAATATGCTTTGCGATTTTATACGAAGTTATCCGGATTCTGAAAATGCCGTAACTGCTTTATGCGGAATTTGTACGCCGTCTTATCTTAATGAATGCACTGTAAATGAAATTCCTTCAATTACAGAAGGGATTAAAATGATCTGTCCTGATGCAGAATCTATAATAGAAATTGGAAGCCGAAATGCAAAATATATTGCTTTGAATGACAAACAGCCGCCTGTTTTTTCTGTAAATGAACAATGCGCAGGCGGAACAGGTTCGTTTTTTGAGAATCAGATGTCTCGTCTTGGTCTAAAAATTGAAGATTATTCTTCTCTTGTTGAAAATTCCGAATCAGTACCAAGAATTTCAGGCAGATGCGCTGTTTTTGCAAAAACAGATATTATCCATCATCAGCAGGAAGGTATAGATATTTCTGATATTCTTCTTGGCTTATGCTATGCAATGATTAAAAATTATAAAGCTGTAATTGTCAGAAATCTTCCTGTAAAAAAGCCTGTTGTTCTTTGCGGTGGAATAGCCATGAATGCAGGTGTGATCAAAGCAGTAAAAAACGTTTTTGATCTTAATGACAGTCAACTGATAATCCCTGAGTATTCACGATTTATCTCTGCGATCGGAGCAGCTCTTCTTTCTGATAATACTACAGCTGTTTCAGTATATGACAGACTATGTGTGTGCAGTACAGAGAATACGATTTTACGTCTTGAGCCGTTTAGTGCAGTTGAAAATATACATATGACAGATCCGATTTGCGACGGAGCGCTTACTGAAAAAGGCACATATCTCGGAATAGATATTGGTTCTACAAGTACGGATTTAGTTTTGACAGATGAAAACGGAAAATTGATCGATTATCAGTATCTCAGGACATCCGGAAATTCAGAACAGGCAGTACGCAGCGGACTTGCAAATATTAAAAAGCGGTTTGGAGATTTAAAGATATGCGGTGTAGGCGTAACCGGTTCCGGACGTGAAAGAATAGGAAGAATGCTTGGTGCAGATGCGATTCGTGACGAAATTACCGCTCAGGCTAAAGCGGCATCAGCTATTTGTCCTGATGCTGATACAGTATTTGAAATCGGCGGACAGGATTCAAAATTTATTGCATTGAAAAATGGAATGGTATCCGATTTTCGTATGAATAAAATTTGTTCGGCTGGAACAGGTTCGCTTGCTGAGGAACAGGCGGATCGTCTTGGCATTTCGATTTCCGAATTTGGCGAGCTTGCATTGACTTCAAAAGCTCCTGCTGATCTTGGAGAACGCTGCACTGTGTTTATAGAATCCGCTGTTTCTATGGCTGCCGCAAACGGCGTATCTATTGCCGACATTACTGCGGGTATATGCTGGGCAATTGTCAAAAATTATCTTCATAAAGTTGCACAAATCAATCTGATCGGTGAAAAGATCGTTTTGCAGGGCGGTATTGCTTATAATCCCGGAATTGTGGCTGCTTTCAAAAGCCGTTTTGGCGATAAACTTACTGTTTCTCCATATTTTTCTATTAGCGGTGCATATGGCGCTGCTTTGCTGACTGCGGAAAATATGAATGGCAAAGCAACGCAATTTAAGGGATTTGATTTTGATAAACAAATAGAAAAAGCAACACATAATTCAAATGTTAAATTAAACCGGGATTTTTACGATAGGGCATATACAGCTTTGACAGACGGATATGATGGGAAGATAGATCCTGATAAGAAAACCATCGGAGTACCGCTTGTTCTTGTTATGCATAAACTTTTTCCAATGGTAAATGCGTACTTTAAAGCACTTGGTTTTAACGTATTGCTTTCATCGCCTACAAATCCGCATACAATTGAACTTGCACAGAAATATGCACAAGGTGAAGTATGTTATCCTGTAAAGTTAATTTATGGACACATACAGGAACTTGTCGAGAAAAATGCAGATTATATCTTTATTCCATCGATCCACACAATGAAGCATGAGTATTCAGGTGTTAAACATAACTATGGCTGCGTATATATGCAGACAGCAGGAAAACTGATTGCTAAAAATCTCGGGCTTGAAGAAAAAGGAATTAAGCTGTTAACGCCTGTTTTTGATCTTGATTTTGGTAAAAAAGCTATGGCTTCGGCAATGGTACAGACAGGTGTTGAACTTGGATTTCTTCCGCCAAAATGTATGGCGGCGTTAATAACCGGCTCTGCCGCAGTTAAAAAATATGCAGAAACAGTTGAAAATATGGGAGCAGAACTGTTAAGCGCTCTTAAACCTGATGAAAAGGTTCTTGTATTGATTACAAGACCTTATGATATATCTGATCCTGTGCTGAATATGGGAATTCCGCAGCTTTTGCTTGAGCGTGGCTGTAAGCTCATTACTCTTGACCATCTTCCCGGTCACAGTCTCGATATTTCAGAAGAATATCCGAATATCTACTGGCCGTTTGGACAGCATATCATATCCGGTGCAAAGCTGATAAAAAATCACCCTAATCTTTATGCGGTATATCTCACAAATCATGGATGCGGACCTGACACTATGCTTTCGCATTTATTCAGACGTGAAATGGGTAATAAACCGTATTTGCAGATTGAAGTTGATGAACATGATTCACCGGTTGGAGTTATAACAAGAATCGATGCTTTCCTTAACAGTTTAAAGCAGCAGAATGTGCAAACGCCTGATAAAGATTTTGATATAAAAAATGTTGTTATCCAAAAGTATAAGCAGCCGTATATCAAATCAGCATCTGCGCCATTATATATTCCGAACTTTGGCTTGTACTCTGTAATGCTGAAGGAATATTTATCAGAAATTTATTATCGTAATGTATGTATTTTGCCTGAAATATCAGAAATCAATATTCAAAAAGGGCGTGAATTTACAGTTACAAAGGAGTATATTACATTTACAGCAATGCTTGGAAGTATTGTTGAACGTGCTGAAAAGGAATCAGATACTTTTGATGTATTGCTGACAGAAAATGAAGGTTCCGAAGCTGACGGCGTATTTGCAAGAGTTATATCAGCTCTTATCGAAGAAAAGGGATTATCAGAAAAAGTAAATATTATTTCTCCTATGCTTGAACATATTCCTGAACAAGCAGAAAACTTTGAAAAGCTATTCAGAGGAATTCTTACGGCTGATATTATTTACAGTATTCCGGTAACATATCGCTCAAAGTTAATTCCCGATCATATACCTGACGAATCGGAATTACTGAAACTTGCCGAAACAGCAGGAAAATATGAACATTCCGGAAAAAATATCCGTATTGTCGGTACTCCGATGAGTATTTATTCACTGGGAACAGAAATTATCAATTATCTTGAAGAAAAAGGATATGATCTGAAATATCAGCCGATGTCTGAATATCTATGCTTTTTGTGGAAAGATAATGGCGTGAAATGTAGTAAACAAATTAAATTGATGGAAAAAGTTTCTGCATTGCTTAATAACAATTCTGGTTTTTCAGGCGCTGTTTCAAAGCTGATAAAAGCTGCTGATGAGGAATTTAAAGGTTTTGCAGGCGGTAATGGAAGATACCGATATGCAAAAATTATTACAGCGGAGAAATGTGATGCGATAATTGAAATTGTGCCAAGATACGAAAATACTGCATTTATTCATGATTTATCGGGAATCAAGACGACAGTTCCGCTTCATAGAATCAGTATTGATGGTGATGGTACAGAACATAAAATGACGGCGTTGCATTCTTTTCTTTTTTATATATGAAAATATCCCCACAATTAATGTGGGGATTAAACATCTCCTGAACAGAACAAGAATCTGACAGGAGAGTTTATTTTGTTTATTCAGACTTTTTTACAACTACAAGCAGCATTTTAAACTTTGTAATTGCTCTTACCGCATGAGGAATACCGATCGGCATAACAATACTTTCGCCGGCTTTTACACGATAAGTTTTATCACCAATTGTGAATTCTGCTTCACCTTCAAGAACATTCGGCATTGCATCGCCGGGTGTTACATGAGTATCAATTTTTGTTCCTTCATCAAATGCAAGCAATGTCATTCCAACGCCGGGCTGATTGGCAATTGTAAGGCTCACGACCTGATTTTCTTCGTAAGACACGAGTTCCTTTAGTGGAAGAACCTGCGAATGCTCAATGTTATTAATAATCTTTTCCATAAAATGTTCTCCTTCATTATAACGTATTTGAATAAATTTATATGGTACATTTCCGCTTACACTATGTGGAACCCCTGATGGAACATATACGGCATCGTTTTCAGAGATAATATATTCTTTATTATTTGCATTAATAGTCAGAATACCCTCTGTAACACTGTAAACATTAGATCCATTGTAATGAAGTTCGCTGACGCCTTCTCCGCTATCAAGAGCAAAGGCGGTTATGCGCAGATCTTCTCTGTCGCATAGCATCATACTTGCAGCTTGGTGCGGACGTACATTCATTTTTTGGCTGATATTTATGACTTTACTTTTTGGTATATTGATTATCACTGTAAATGCCTCCTGTAAAATTTATTCTGTAATTATAGTATATCCTTTTTTATTTAAAATGTCTGTTGCTGCGGCAACAAGTGATTATCAGTCGATTCTTTTTAGAGTAAATTGATTTTTATGAAATTCGATCAATCCGTTATCACGCATTTTACATAGCTCATTTGACATAGCGCTTCGGTCGACACACAGAAAATCGGCAAGCTGTTGACGATTAAACGGAATAGAGAAAGTTGAACTGTGACAGCGTTTTGATTCATCTGAGAGATAAGTTGTAAGTTTTTCACGAATTGTTCTTCCTGACATACAGCCGATTTTTGAAATAAGCTGTCTGTTTTTTTCAGAAACAGTGAAAAACAGATTCTTTACAGCGGTAACATGAAATTCGCATGAATTCGGACACATTGTAAGAATTCTTTTTATATCGAATGTAATTACTGTACTTTTTTCGATTGCCAATGCATCGTTCGGCACAGCGCCGCTGTCAGGAGACAGATATGCTTCTCCGAATATTTCTCCTGCTGATATTTTATTTATTATAGTTCTGTTTCCCCAATAATCATCACGCTGAATAAGAATACTTCCGTCAACGAGCAGTATAACAGAATCAAAATATTCTCCTGTACGAAATACATATTCACCCTTTTGAAATATGACTGATCTTGCATCAAGACAATTCATCATTGCTTCAATTTCTGTTTCTTGTACTCCATGGAATAATTGCGTATATTTTAGAATTTTCAAGTATTTTTTCATAAAAATTATCCTTTTGTTGTAAAAACAACAGACTTTTTAATAATATTATACTATAATTAGAGTATCGAATTCAAGAGGAATTTCAAAAACTTTATAAAAATCACATGGAGGAAATAAAGATGATCAGAAAAATTATAACAATAGATGAAAGAAAATGCAATGGCTGCGGCATTTGTGCAGATGCCTGTCATGAAGGTGCAATAGGAATTGTAAACGGAAAGGCTAAACTTCTGCGTGAAGATTATTGTGACGGTCTTGGAGATTGTCTGCCTTCCTGTCCTGTTGGAGCTATCAGTTTTGAAGAACGTGAAGCTCCTGCGTATAATGAAAAGGCTGTAGAAAGAGCAAAATCACAGAAAATGCCTTGCGGCTGTCCCGGTACAATGGCAAAGTCGATCAATCGCAGCAGTGAATCAGAATGCAAGTGTTCCGAATATGTTCCGTCACAGCTTTCACAGTGGCCCGTACAGATAAAACTTGCTGCTCCGAATGCACCATATTTCAGAAATGCGGATCTACTTGTCGCAGCTGATTGTACGGCATATGCATACGGAAATTTCCATAACGATTTCATCAGAAACAGAGTATGTATTATCGGCTGTCCCAAGCTTGATATGGTTGATTATTCGGAAAAACTAACCGATATTATCAGTAATAATGATATAAACAGCATTACTGTAACACGCATGGAAGTGCCATGCTGCGGTGGTATTGAATTTGCTGTAAAGCAGGCTATTACAAATAGCGGTAAAAATATCCCACTTAATGTTGTGACGATTACAACTGACGGAAGAATAAAATAATCGGAGGAAATGATTTATGGCAAATGAAATGTTTTGTTTTCAGTGCGAACAGACCGCAGGCGGTAAAGCTTGCACAGGAAAATCAGGTGTGTGCGGAAAGAAAGCTGATACCGCAGATTTACAGGATAAGCTGACAGGTGCGGTTATTGCTCTTGCAAACGCCTCCTATGATAATCCTGAAGTAGATGAAAGGACGTATCTGCTTGTTACAGAGAGTCTATTTACTACAATCACAAATGCCAATTTTGACAATGAGTCTATACAGACCTTGATTGACAGAGTACACACTGAAAAAGCAAGAATCGTTCCGGAATGCATGAACTGTGCATCACCCTGCGGAAAGAATGAAGATTATGATATGCAGAATATATGGAATGCTGATGAAGATATACGTTCTCTGAAATCACTGATTATTTTCGGTCTGAGAGGCATGGCGGCGTATGCTTATCATGCTGCTGTTGCAGGCTGCACATCCGATGAAGTTAACAAATTCTTCCTTGAGGCGCTTTCTGTAATCAGCTGTGACCTTGAAATGGATGAACTTCTCCCGGTTGTTCTTAAAGTTGGTGAAGTAAATCTGAAATGCATGGAACTTCTTGACAAGGCAAATACTGAAACATTCGGTATTCCACAGCCGTCAGACGTTTCATTGAAGATTGAAAAGGGTCCGTTCATTGTAATCACAGGTCATGACCTGTGCAACCTGAAAGAATTGCTTGAACAGACAAAAGATAAGGGTATCAACATCTATACGCATGGCGAAATGCTTTCTGCAAATACATATCCCGAATTGAAAAAATATCCACATCTGAAAGGTAATTTCGGAACAGCATGGCAGAATCAGCAAAAGGAATTCGCAGATATTCCGGCACCGATTCTCTTTACTACAAACTGTCTTATGCCTCCTGAACCATCATATGCCGACAGAGTATTCACAACAGAAATTGTAGGTTATCCCGACATAAAGCACATTGGAAGTGACAAGGATTTCAAATCTGTTATCGAAAAGGCACTTGAACTTGGCGGATATGCAGAAGATATGGAATTCAGCGATATAAACGGCGGAACAAAGGTTATGACAGGTTTTTCACATAATTCTGTTCTTGCATCTGCTGACAAGATTATAGAAGCTGTAAAGAACGGAACGATCAGCCGTTTCTTCCTTATTGCAGGCTGTGACGGAATGAAGCCTTCCAGAAGTTATTATACTGAATTTGTAAAACAGACACCTACTGACAGCATTGTACTCACCTGTGCCTGCGGAAAATTCAGATTTATCGATGCAGACCTTGGCATGATTGGTGATTTCCCAAGAATTATGGATATGGGACAATGTAACGATGCATACAGCGGAATAAGAATTGTTGCGGCTCTTGCCGATGCATTCGGCTGTGGCGTTAATGATTTACCGCTTTCAATCGTACTTTCATGGTATGAGCAGAAAGCAGTATGTATATTGCTAACGTTGCTTTCACTCGGCATAAAAAATATTCTAATTGGACCGTCACTTCCTGCATTCATTTCACCGAATGTACTGAATTATCTCGTTGAGAATTACAACATAGCATCTATTTCCACACCTGAAAACGATTTAAAGAAAATTTTTTCATAAATTTTCCCTATATTTTTTATTTTCAGGGTAAAGGAATAAATTTGATTATGACGGTATGCTGTTTCCTTTTGCCTCTCCTTGAAATACGCCAGTATATCTGCGGATTTTCGCCTTGTTTTCATCAAAATTATGCTCGAAAATCCCGCACAGGGCAAAGGTAAATGCTATTGGGAGTGGGATTTACACAGGAAAAATCTTTCGTGGAAAGCCAAACTCAAACTTGCTATTGACTAGGTTGTCAAGGTTAGTAATGATTTCGGGGATTTCCTGCAAAAATGTGCTGATTTCGGAGTGCTTGCTGACTACAATCCTCAAAATAAAATTGACTTGAAATTTATGCTTGCAGAACAAAAGGAACGCAATCCGAGAGCTAAATTTACGAGATCAAAAACGCTGGGTTGGTTCTATGAGAGTGTGCAGATCGTAAGGCGTATTGAAAACTATAAATATATCATGAACTATACTCCAAAAACGAAAATCATCTGTACTACATCAGACAAATTTCTGCAATCGCAAGGTTTGACAAACTGGGTGACTCCCCACAGTGTGGGGAGATGTCATGAAGTGAAGTCCTCAGAAATAATTTTATATCATTTCTGAGGACTTTCAAAATCAACTATTTATAAGTAATCGTTTCATCAAGCAAATATCAAATACGTTGATATTACCATCTCCATTGAAGTCGGCA
>JAMPFN010000022.1 GCA_023664445.1 Clostridium sp.
GATGTCACGAAGTGACAGAGGGGACGGCTCGTAGAGAATGTTCCCTTAAGCAGGAGGTATGGGGGACAGAGTCCCCCAAAAAGGCTCGTTTTTACAATTTGACTAAAAAACAATTTTTCTGATTATAAATAATCGTACAAAACAAATATTGATTTTTTGTGCAATTATGCTATAATAAAAATATATTAAAATGCTTTGATTGAAAGAGCGATAAAAGAAATGAGGTTAAAAAATATGTTTAAAAAAATTACCGCTATGCTTCTTTGTTTAACATTGACCGCTATATGTGCAGGATGCGGAAACGGCGAGGATTCTTCGTCTTCTTCAAAGGCTGAATCTTCAGAAACCGAAGCTGTGACTGAAGCTCCTACAGAAGCGCCGACCGAAGCCCCTACAGAGGCTGTGACCGAGGCTCCTGCCGAAATCCCTTCTGAAGAAATCCCTGAGGATATAAGCGAAGAGGAATTAACCGAGATCCTTCTCGGCGGCAAATGGACGTCGGGCTATATTACCGACGAGCAAGGTCTGATCTATAATATTACAGACTATTGCGAGGCTACAGAGATAGATCCTTCAACATTTGATATGTCTATGGAATTTTCTGATGACGGAACTGTAATTCTTAGTTCTGTTGACGGTGAAGAAACAGGCAAATATACCATTGACGGTATAAATGTTAGTCTTATCGACGATACCGACGGTTCTGAAATAGTCCTTCTTTACGATACCGAGAACGATATGCTGTTTATGGATCTTCTTGGTACAGGTCAGGTTCTTATCGGATTTACGATCGAGTAATTATATAGAGAATCATTAAGAGGGCGTCCTGCAGGAGAGGGCGTCTTTCTCTTTGAACACATGCAATTACAGAGTCTGTATTCATAGAAAATTCATACGTCTTTTCGGCAAATTTTCCTGATAAACTGCGTTAATTTTTCTTGCAATACGCAAGTATTCCTGCAAAAAATCGCCTTGTTTTCAGAAAAATTATGCTCGAAAATCCGCATGACATTCTATGAATACAGGCTATAGAAAGGAAAACAGCATGAAAAAAGCGGCAATAATTACGGGAGCGTCAAGAGGTATCGGAAAAGCGGCGGCCTTCGCTCTTGCAGAATGCGGATATATCCCGATAATAAACTATGTAAAAAGCCGCGGCAAAGCGGAATATATTGCCGAAAAAACAGGCGGGCTCGCGTTTTGCGCCGACGTGTCCGACAGCGAAGCCGTCAGGAAAATGGCGGATATCTCATATAATAAATTCGGCGGAATAGACGTGCTTGTAAACAATGCCGGCATATCGGTATCGGGGCTTTTCAACGAAATATCTCCCGAACAGGAACAGCGTATGATCGATGTGAATATAAAGGGGGTTTTTAACTGTACGCGCCATGCTCTCCCGTATATGATAAACGCAAAATACGGCAGGATAATAAATATATCGTCTATGTGGGGAGAAGTCGGAGCTTCCTGCGAGGTTCATTATTCTGCGGCAAAGGCGGCGGTGATAGGCTTTACAAAAGCGCTTGCGAAAGAAGTCGGTCCTTCGGGGATAACAGTCAACTGCATAACCCCGGGAATGATAATGACCGATATGAATTCACAGTACAGCGAAAACGATCTGAACGCGCTCAAAGACGAAACGCCGCTCGGACGCCTCGGTACGCCTGAAGATATAGCAAATGCAGTATCGTTTCTTGCGTCTGACGCAGCGTCGTATATAACGGGACAGGTACTCGGAATAAACGGCGGAATGGTGATATAGAGCGTACTTTTTGGGGTTGATTTACATTGTTAATTGTGACTAAAACGGCTGTTTAAAATATGTAAAGTTTAGATAAAGAGTAGAACTTATCTGAAAAGCTGATGAAAAACGCAAAAAAGATATTGAAGTTTGAGTTTTACTGTGATATATTTTATATGTTGAGTTTATTATAGTTGTAGGAATGCCGCTCGACACACAGAAATCAGTTTTTATAGTGAACGCCAAATAAATTTGTGCAGTATGTTCATTTCTTGCCTTGATGCAAGAAACGAACCAAAGAAAATCAAGCTTCCGCTCCGGCACAGCTTATGCTGTGAGTCGCGGAAGCGAAAAATAATGACTATCTCTATAGTCGGAGACTGTAAATGATAAATTTTATCATTCATCTGCAATTCAACTTTCAGAATTTTGAGGGCTTTATCTCCTGATTCTTGCTTAAAGTGCAAGTTTTTTAGTTTCCTTTCAATTTTCTGTCTGTCCCATGTGGGACAGACAGAAAATTAAACTGGGATTCTTAAGGGAACTTGTTCCCTTAAGCAGGGGTCAGGGGGACAGAGTCCCCCATAAGCTTCTAAAAAATTGAATTGTGTGCGGCTCGGTTTGCGGTATTTCTTAAAAGAAAGAATGAGGGTAGAAATGAAAGAAAAACTGTTCGCATTTAAAGAAAAAATAAATAAGTTCAATGCGCTGCGTGAGAAAAATTCACGGGAATACAAGATGACAAATCTGCTTCTGACGCTTCTTTTTCCTGTTTTCATCGTATGCATGGCGGAAATAAATCAGGCAAAGCGTCCCGCTAAATTCATATTATTTGCCGCTGAAAGACCGTCTGTCGTTCTTTTCAATGTTTTAATAGCATCTCTTATCTTTGCGGGGCTGATCCTGCTTTTCAAAAAGGGTTGGCTTGCGGTTCTGACGCAGTCCGTCATATATATGACGCTTAGCATAACGGAGCTTTTTAAATTCAACACAAACGGAAATCACCTTATCATGACCGATATGAAAATGGTAAAAAGCGTTAAAAGCCTTACGTCTTTTGCGTATATTAAAATAACACCTGCGCTTATTATATATATTCTGATCGTTGCGGCGTACATAGCGGCTGTTTTTTGGTTCAATCCCAAAATGAAAATAAAGATCTCAAAGAGAATAGTTCCTGCCGCTGCATGCATGGCGGCCTGCGTATGCGTTATAGCTGTGCCGGCAGTTTCAAAGCCTGTTTACTCGTTTTTTGATCTTGATACGACTTCTGCCGACAACACATTCAAGCTTAACGAAAAGTTTGAAAACAACAGTTTTCTTGCTTTTTTCTGTCAGACGGCTTCCGAAAATCTTGCAAACAAGCTTGAAGAACCCGAAAACTATAACAGCGATACCGTCGAAGCAATGTTGGATATTGAGGAAGACGAGAAAACCGGCGGATCGTTCAAAAATGTAAAGCCGAATGTTATAATGATAATGTCGGAGGCGTTTGCCGATTTCAGATGCTTTGAGGATCAGCTTGACATGAATATAGGCGATACATACAAGGGCTTTGACAATGTAGCAGAGGACGGTTACAGAGGTATGGCTATCGTTCCGACCTATGCAAGTTGGACGGTAAGAACGGAATTTGAGCTTAATTTCGGTATGCCGGTAAGATCTCTTAACGACCCGAACATGCCGCAGCGTCTGCTGCTTGACAGGGCGCAGCCGACTGTAGCCTCATACTATAAGGATTGGGGTTATTCAACGGCGTATGTTCATCCGTTTACCGGCTCGTTCTACAGCAGACAGAGAGTATATGCGAACTTTGGATTCGATCAGCTGATTTTTGACGAGGATTTTACAGTACCGATTAATTACTACGGAACATACATAGACGACAAGACAGTATTCAATCAGGTCGAAAAGCTTATTAAAGATACGGACGAACCGCTTTTCCTGCATACTACTACAATGCAGAATCATCAGCCTTACGATCAGGGCGAGGATCCGGATGATGAAATGGGCAACTATTTTCAATGGATCGAAAAGACAGGTACGGATTTTGAAGCGTTTATAGAAGATCTTGAAAAGCTTGACGAGCCGACTGTCGTATTCATGATCGGCGACCATTACCCGTCGCTCAAGGGTGAAAACAGCGTTTACGATCAGCTTGGCATGAACGGCGACAACAGCAACGTTCTATATGAACAGCCGTATATCATTTGGGACAACTGCGGTCTTGACTACGGCAGCATACCCGATGAAAAGCTTTCGGCATTCTATATGCCTTACATTATAATGGAACTTATTGACGCTCCGAAGGATAATTTCATAACGGCTATGAATAAAAAAATGGAAACGCTTCCCGTTTATTCAACAAGCTACGACCCGAATGTCGGCAGAGATGAAGAACTTGATATCCTGACCTATGACAGGATACTCGGAGATATAGTTTCGTCAAACGCTATTCCCGAAGAGCTTTATAAGACGGCGGAAGAAGCGGAGAACTGATAAAGGAGAACGCATGGAACAGAAGAAGCTTGACCGTATAAACTTTCTTGCGAAAAAATCGAGGGAAGGGTCGCTGTCGCCCGAAGAGAAAAAGGAACAGGAGGACCTGCGGAACGAGTACAGAAGAAGCGTTGTTGGTAATCTTGAGGCTCAGCTTCAGAACACATATATAGTTGAGCCAGACGGGACAAAAAGAAAAGTACAGAAACGAGGATAAAATATATGGCGGATAATAATAATCAAAAAAACACATCTGTTATAAGAATAATACTTTGCATTGCTGTTTTAATATTTTTGCTTTTGGGTATGTTCGGAGTTATTTCAAAAAGTATAACCGTGCCGGTATCCGATCTGCTTTTGCTGATTATTTCTCTGTGGAATAGTATCGTTTATTTCCGCGAAGGCAGAAAAGGGCAGTCGGCGGTCGGATTTGCCGCGGCAGCCGTGCTTTTCCTTATGCTTATCGTTTACTTTATCAAGCTGTAAGACTATAAGGCAACACCGCACAAAGTCCGCCGATCTCTGTGCGGTATTCCCTATAATCATTTTTTGGGGACGCCCTCTCTTGCAGGGTCTAAAATACTTGAGATCAGGTTTTAAGGTCTGCTGAATGTTTCAGCAGACCTTAATGCATATGTTCGTTCTTGATGCAAGAAACGAACCAAAGAAAATCAAGCTTCCGTTCCGCACAGCTTACGCTGTGAGCCGCGGAAGCGAAAAATAGGGATTGATTTTATAGACGGGGACTGTAAATGATAGATTTTCCCGTTCAGCAATTGTGATTTGCAATTTTGAGGGCTTTATCTCCGATCTTTGCCAAGAACGTTCTATATGATTACCCATATTTTTTGAAATACTGCCCCCTGAGCGGCATATAAAAGATGATGCATTGAAATTTATAAACGGAAACTGTAACTTTGAATCCTGCGACGGTTCGGCACAACTTACAAGCAAGGCTAGGATCACCGTACCCAAAGCTATCAGGGCAGATCTAGGCCGGCAGTCCGGTATGGAGGTGAATCTGATACCGCAGGAAGACGGAAGTTTAAGAATCTGTCCGCATATAGGCTCTCATTGCTTCAAAGCGGAGAATTCTGCGTATTATGGACAAATACGGGCTGATATAAAATTATACGATCAAGCAGTTTAAGGTTCATAAAGCATCCTGTAATGAAGAAAAAATCAAGAACAAAGTTAATTTTCATAATTTGCAACTTTGACTCCACCGGAATCAAAGTAACTTGTTTAAATTAAGAATACTTCTATAACAAAAACTGAATCAAAAATCTGAAAAAATATTTTACACTCTCTTTGTACTGGTTAGTAAATATCAAAGCGAGTATGATTTTTAAACTATGTAAATATCGAAAAACAGCACAACCGCACTGTCATTATGTCACAAATTATGTCATAACTGCGTACACAAAAATAAAAATCATAACCTAAATGTTGAAAAAATCATACTATAACTAAAGCCAATTGTGTTATCTTAATTTGCCATAACTGCATAAACGAAAGCTAAATCATAATTTTATCATTCTTGAATATCTTCTGTTTCCATTATTACAGTTAGATCTTCAACCATAGCTAAATCAGCTAACAGTTTAGTATATTTTATAAGTTCAATCTGTAAATCTTGTAATTCCTCTCTAAAAGCTAAGCACTCATCTGCTTTTTGAAATGCATTATTTAGCATCTTTTTGTGCCATTTAGCTGTAAAAGGGCGAATAATTTGATTTAATACTATAATTGCTATTTTAGTAAAATTAATAGCATTTCTACCTTTGGATTTTAATATTTCTCTTGTAATTTCAAAAATACTGTGGATACTTTCTAAAGCAGTAACTTCGTCGCCCTCATCTTGTACTAAAGATTGAGTGGTTATACGAGTTATCAATTCTACATACATATCCCAAGCAGCAATTTGATCATCATCAGTCGGCGAAAACTCAAGCTCTGCGAATTTAGCATTAAGTTTAATGCTTGTAAGTTCCCATCTTCTAAACAGATCACTAAATTTTTCCATTTTAAAACTCATAATCAACACCTCATCTTAAATCTTTAACAGAATTTTATTCAAATAGTTTTGAATTTTTATAATCAACATCACCAAACCATTTGTCTACCATAGCAGTTATTTCATAATTATTGTTTTCTATATCGGATATATTTATCTGATATATTGGACGATTCAGTTCAGAAAAATAATTTAGTTCATATTTGCACCAAACTGATTTAGTTGAATACGGTGAATCAACAAATAAAACAGCTTTTGATTGTTGTAACCTTTTTTCGATGACATTTAAAGTTGCTTGCCTTACCAAATTACGTTTTAAATAATCAGAATCGCTAATCCAGTCACAATATACATTTTTTCCAATCGTATTCAAATAGTTTATTAATACTTGTACTTGCTTGCTATCTTTGCTACTGTGAGAAATAAACAAATCGAAATGCTTTATTTTCTGGTCTAAAGAATTATTAATCCTATAATCAAGCTCATCTGGGTCAAGAGGAATATTAAATGTTTGATATGGATATATTTTTTTAAGATACTCTCTTCGTTTCCTATTTTTTGTATGAATTTGCATGTATTTTTGTCGTCTTAGTCTTGGTTGATAATTAAAACTCTGTAGATGGTAAAAAGCACTTTCACGTAATTGTCTATTTAATTCGGTATCATTCAATTTGAAAAAGAATTGTATGATTTTGGGATTATAATATTTTTTTAATTCTAAAAAGATATACATTCTATCTTTCTGAGAAGTATTCTTTCGCTCATACAGTCCTATTAACTGATCTAAAAACTCAGGAGTTACTTGTTGCGTTTTTTGTTTTGCATTCTCAATTTTATTGTTGATTCTATCAATTTTAGGTTTTCTTTTTTGATCTAACATCTGAAAACTATCATTGACAACTGTTTGACTATATTCTTTTGAGTATTCAGTTAGATATTTTAATGAAGTAATTTTTTTAAATACTTGACATCTTTTGACAAGTATTTCTGGAATGACCATATTGTACCTTGTTATTCCCTTGATCCTTTTTAATTGTTTATCTTTTGTTGAATAATATTCATACTTAAACTGAACAGAATTCCATTCGTGAGGGTAAAAATGCCTTAAAAGAGTAATCACATCTTGCTCTGTATAATATTGTGGCAACATTTTTTCAATTGTTTTTAATTGATAATTCCACATTTTGTAAATATCAATTAGTTCGTGTTCGAATATCTTTTTTGTTACTCCCGACATAATTATATACTCCAAATCATTCATTATTTTTATTATGTTTCATTTGAGGTCGAGAATTGTTAATCAAATGTCTTCTGGATATCCTTGATAGAAATGCTTTCTCAATAATACTATCAAAATTAGTAATTGCATAATCCCAATCACAAAACATAGCATACTCTGATTTTATATTATCAGCCAATCTTTCTGGCAGATCTGCATAATAATATCCACCATTAGGTGATTTTTTAACAGTTGGCAGAAAAATTTCTATTAATCCAGCATATATCTCCCAATCAACGTGCTTTCTGTTTTTTGTATTACCAACCAAAACCACAACAACATATGAATCACTAATCTTGTCTTCTCTAATTAACCTTTTTACGTATTCATCACTATTATCGGGATCATATTCACCAGACATAACTGACTTATTTATTATATTTTTACTTAGGTAATTATCTATATAATCTTTATATTTCTGATTATCACGATGATAAAAGCTAATAAATACTTTATGTTTTTAATTTTTATACATACTTCGATCAACTCCTTAAAATTTATCAACAAATTCAATTTAACTTAAAGAACATTTACACGTAGGCTGATTGGTATACAAATTTTTGAACACATTTCTTAATAGTTAAGGTCAAAGTCCACCAAAATACATTAAAATTTGTCAAAAGTGTACTCCGTAACTTATGCGATTTTACATATATGCTAAATTTATAGCCGTAATTAACCCATCATAATCACCATACTCGATTTCCATAAATGCTTCCAATTCCAATCCGGTAAACAAAACATACAAGAATTTGTCAAAAGAATATATAGGTTCTTTATGTTCCTCTAAATCCTCTCGTATTGTATCTGATTTAGCCAAAAGACATATGTGTTGATACTCCTTGTTTATAGCTTGTGTATTACCATTAGAGTGGGCATAATTAAAATGCTGTGTAGGTGTAAGTGCAATAAGATTTTCTATGTAAAAACAAATTGTAGGATAATCAGCCTCCGGAAAAATATGGTGAATGTTAGTAGCTAAGTCATCTATATGCTGTGTATCTGTTAAAACCTCCGTCTTACCGTTACGAAACTGCTCATTATACACTCTTACAATTCGTTTTGCTCTTGCAGACATATATTTAGTAAAATCCTTATTTATCTTAATATGTTCTGATTGTTCATATTCAGAACGTGTCATTTCTTTAGGCTTATCAGAATAAATATCTCTGAAGTTGTCACGGTTATACATTAGCGCATCATATGTTATCTTATGTTTAGAAAGGTAACCTCTCTCCGCTCCATATGTTCCTTTAAAGAAAGCAAGCGGATTTATAATTTTTGTGAATATTCTCCCACATTCATAATGACCATTAATAGGAGTATTTGATTTTGTAAAGTCTTCAAAATCATCTTTTAATGCTTTAAAGCTTTCTTTGCTTATATTATTAAAAAATCATTAAATTTGTTCATAATTCCTGAATCTGTAAGTACACTTTCAATATAGTAATGCAAAAATGTTAATGCGTTTCTTTCACGCAAAGCAATGTATTCCAATAAGTCATTATTGCTAACCCGATAGAAGTTTCTTCTCCTGCTGTGATCCTTTTACAAAATTCCGGCATATGCCAACAACTCCATAGGCTGTTGAAAAAATTTATCGTACTCATTACGTGCTCTTGCTTCATTTGGATTTGGCTTTTTAAAAATACTTTCAACATTTTTAACAGTATAGACATCATGCCATATATCAATTGATCTAAAGTAATCATTACCATTTTCCATAACATAATTCACTATGCAGTCTGATATTATTGTCAAAACATCGGGCGTACATTTTTGATCAATCCACCTTGCATTGTGTGAAACTCTTACATCATAATCTTTCTGAGATAGAAATTCTTTAATTTCAAATTCGCTTAAAAATCTCATATTTACATCTCTTTTAACAATCCGAAGAAAAAAACAGAATTACTGTCTATATTTAAAGACCGTGTCTGATAATTTCTTGCAATTCTATAAAATGACCTATATTCGTCTGTTGAAAAGTATTTCCTTTGTGTTTCTGTCAATTTACAGCCTTTTTTTAAAGTAAGGATAGTTACTGAACCATTGACAAGTGTATTTTTAAGTTTTTTAATAAGCCGAGGATTATAAGTCATATTCGGTGTAAGGTATACAGTATCATCTGTATAATAAGAAAAAACGCTTAATTTTTCCGCATCATTTTTTGAAATATAGGAATCATATCCTGCTATCATCAATATTTCAGTACCCTCATCATTAATATTTCTTGACTTTATAACCCGTATCTTCCCTTTATTCGTTAGCAATTTATTAGTAATCTGCCTGTCTCGAAACACAGAAAATACATTAAAATCCATTTTTTGACAAAAGTGCGGTAATATATCATAAATAGACAAAATTTTATTTCAATTTATCAGCAAGTCTCCGTAATTCCTCCTCGCTGACCCTCAAAAACTCGGAATACTCATAAATACTCTGTTTCGGACTATTTTCGGATAGTCCGTTTTTCATTTTCAAAGCCTTGTCTCAAATTTTCTGAAATTCAATATCATACTTTTCACGAGCGGTACTGTTTTTGCCGAATTTTCTCCGCAGATTAGAGCAGTTACTTGTGAATGTACTGTAAAAATCTTGAATAGGATTAGCTTTATTCTTTTTCCGCACCGAAATTGTGGCAAGTCGGTGCTGTTCTTTTTTGCACCTCTCGCTGCCGCAAATTTCGGAAACGTTCGCCCTGTCAGATAAAATCAATTTGTGACAAACAGAACAGTTTCGCACAACAACGTTTGCCTGTTTCAGCACGTCCACATAAACACGCAAAATCGCCAAAAAAGAATTATCGGCAACATATCCCGTCAGCCAAGTGCCGCTTGAGTGTGAGGAATAAACGTGTAAAATCAAGTCGTTTTTTGCCGAATTTATCTGCTTGTCAATATCCCAATATTTCACGTTTTCCTCGGGAACGGTGGGCAAATTTCTGAACGGCAGGAGCATATCCGAAACGCAAATATTGTACTGTTCCGCAAAACGTTCCGCAGACTTTTTCATTTGCTTTGTCGATAATGAAATTCCCCCGCCAAATTTTTATGATTAAGGTCGAAATTTGTCATAATGAAAAAAATTATGTAATTAAAAAGCATATTTGCATTTGTAGAAATGTCATACAAGTCTTTTAAAACCTCGGTGTACTCACTTGCAGACTTGTTCCCTTGTCCGCTGTTCAGAACGCCGCATAAACCGTTGGCGGCGGCAATGACTTCCGCAATTTTATCGCCGTCAGCGGCTTGCGCGAGTTCGTTCATTTCGTCCACAAGCGTGCCCAATTTTCTTGTGCGTAGGTCTACTTTTTCGCTGATTACTCCAGTAGTGTAATAAAATTTCACATCTTCGGGACTTCCGATAATTATTGTCTCCTTTTTATTCGGTCTATCGAGGCTATTTTATTAGAAAATGGCATTTTAAAATCCTGCATAATTTGTCTCCTTTTGTCGGAATGTGTATTAAAAATTTTATTGATACAAGTATATCACAAAATTTTGAAAAAGTCAAGCAAATCCCATAAATACAGGGAAATTTTAATGTGAATGATTGACATAACACATTCGATTGACAACGAAAATCATTCACGAATATTGCCTTTTCAGACCCTCGGCAGTATACTGGAGATAGGCTGAAACGCCGAAATAAAATTTTGAAAGGAGACATCATTATGTCTGAAATGAAAAACAATTTTCCCGAAATGCTCACAGCAGAGGATTTACAAAACTTCGGTTTTACACGGTCTATGGCGTATGCGTTTCTCAACCGCGAGGACGTTCCCGTTATTCGCATAGGAAAACGGAAATTTATCCGCAAGGAGAAATTTGTCGAATGGTTGGAGGAACAGGAGCGGAAAAAGGGCGGTGGTAATAAATGACGGTAAAGCAGTTTTGTGAGAAATATAAAGTCTCGCCGCAATCCGTTTACGCGAAAATCAAACGGAAGTCGGTTCAGCTTGACGGTCATATTACCAAGTCGGGCGGTCAGCTTGTTATTGACGAGTATGCCGAAAAGATTTTATCGCCACGACCGCCCGACCACTTCTTACTGGAGAAAGTGAAAAATCTTCAAACGGCTCTTAATCAAAAAGATATGGACGTGTACAATCTTAAATACGAACACGACCGTAAAATGAAAAAGTGCGAAGATTTGAAAAATGACCTATCGGAGAAAAATCAGAAAATTGAAAATCTTCAATTTCAGCTTAATGATAAAATTTCTAAAATTGAAAATTTAGAAAATCAGCTTGCCGAGAAAAATTTAAAAATTGAAATTTTTCAAAAACAGCTTGACGAGCAAAATTTAAAAATTGCCGATTTTGAAAAAATTGCGGCGGCTCTTCCGAGGAAAATTTGAAACTTTCCGAAAAGGTTCGTTTGCTTACAGATGAAATTCTGAACAGGGACGGGAAGATTGAGGAACTTCAAAACAGAAACGTTGAACTTGAAACCGCTACCGCAAGAAAGCTTTTCGGTTCGTCAGTAAAAAAGCATTAAACGTGTTGAAAATAAACAGGTTTAAAATTGAGGTAAAATTGTTATGATGAGGTGTTACCGGAGAATAGCAAGCGCAGAAAAAGTATATACTTTTTCGTTAAGGGACTGCCGCCCCTTGAACCCCGATAAGAAAGGAAACGTTTTATGGTGCGATGCGTTCCTAATTGAAAATATTAGGCACTAATAAAAGAACGCAAAAGTTCTTAATTAGGAGAACTGATAATCTGAAAAGTGGAATGACGAGGTAACGCTCGGAAACGCTTTCCCTGATACTCCGACTGGCATAATTGGGAAACTGGTTTTGTCAGAAGCTCGGTGAAGTCGGCTGAGAGATACCGTAATTTGAGAAATCAAAACGAAAGCTGCCCAGAGGTGGACGGTGTATCCTATAGGTCGGGGGTCTATAAAATGCGTATGGTGAGAATGATAGCAATATCTGACGAACTTGCGAATGTACGGGTCTATAACGCTAATATATAGAAATGTATATGTCCTGTAATGGGACGCTTGTGAGGTAAAGTAAGTATCGTAAAGATGAAATTCCTTATAGTGTTAAAAGACACTATCAAGCAGGCAGGCTCATAGTGAGCATCTAACCGCATATGAACAGATAAGATTATCGGAACGCAGCAGCCTACAGTACGCAATTGCGGTACAGACGAAGAATAATAAGCTGTTTTAACTGTGGGTAAAGTAGTGGCATTACTGATGATGTTTCCTGTAATGGGAGGCGGAGGGACAGCCACGAGTCAAAATTATAAAATTAGTTATAGGCAAATATCCTCATAGCTTCGAGTATGATTAGGATTTTATCCGAGAAAAACAAACCTGAAAGGGGGAGTTGCCTGTGACAAAGCAAAAGAAACTGCGACATCTTAAATATTACGACTTGCAGAATTGCTTTGATAATCTGTATGCAAAAAGTAAGCAGGGTGAACTTTTTACCAATCTTATGGAACTTATACCCAGTGATGAAAATATACGGCTTGCATACAGAAATATCAAGCGGAATGCAGGAAGTACAACAAGCGGAGTTGACAACTATACTATCAAAGATATAGAAAAAATATCCGCTGAAAAATTAGTTGAGATTATACAGAAGAAATTCGGATTTTACAAGCCGAAATCGGTACGGCGTGTGGAAATTCCAAAGGAAAATGGTAAAATCAGACCTTTGGGAATCCCGACTATCATCGACCGCATTGTACAGCAATGTATTTTGCAGGTATTAGAGCCAATCTGTGAAGCGAAATTTCACGAACGAAATAATGGATTCCGACCAAACAGGTCAGCAGAGCATGCTCTTGCACAGTGTTATAAAATGATTCAACAACAAAATCTGCACTTTGTTGTGGATATTGATATCAAAGGATTCTTCGACAATGTGAATCATGCAAAGCTGATACGCCAGATGTGGTCAATGGGTATCAGAGATAAAAAGCTGATATGTGTAATTAAGCAAATGCTGAAAGCACCTATTATCTTGCCGGATGGAACAAAATTTTATCCAACAAAAGGCACACCGCAAGGCAGTATATTATCCCCTTTGCTTGCAAATATCGTTCTGAATGAACTGGATTGGTGGATAAGCAGTCAATGGGAAACCATGCCTACACATACGCAGTACAAAGAGCAAATATGTAAAAGCGGTACTGCAAGTGCCAGCCACAAAAACCGTGCATTGAAAAAGAGTAATCTTAAAGAAATGTACATTGTAAGATATGCAGATGATTTTAAAATCTTCTGTCGGAAAAGAAGTGACGCTGATAAAATATTTACAGCAGTGAAAAAGTGGTTGAAAGAACGGTTGAAACTTGACATCAGCGAAGAAAAGTCAAGGGCTGTAAATCTGAAAAAGAAAAGCTCCGAGTTCCTCGGATTTGAATTAAAGGCAGTACGCAAAGCAAAGAAATATGTGGTTCAATCGCATATGTCTGAAAAGTCGAAAAAGCGGGTTGCCGGAACACTCAAACAGAAGATTGTAGAAATCGAACATAGTAAAAATGCCAAAGAGCTTGGAGTACAGGTCAGACATTACAATACGATTGTTTTCGGGATTCACAATTATTATCGCATTGCAACACATATATCCTGTGATTGCAGTAAGATTTATGATGAAGTCCGTAAGGTTATCTACAATCGATTAAGGTATCAGTTGAAAAGCAAAGGTGTTATACGGTCAGCATTCATACAAAAATATTATGGAAAAAGTAAAATGATGTGTTTCCTTGGAGATGCACCGCTTGTTCCGTTTTCATATGTGCAGACCAAAACTCCAAGATACAAAAAGTGAAGATATGCAAATACACTCCAGAGGGCAGAGAAGAAATTCATAAGAGCTTGAAATTCGATGAAAATGTTATGACAGTTCTGCATATGCTTGCAAAATCGCATATTTCCGGCAGAAGTATCGAATAAATGGACAATCGAGTTTCATTATATGCTGCTCAATATGGAAAATGTGCCGTCACAGGAAAGGTATTGTGGATTGATGAAATCCACTGTCACCATAAAAAGCCTGTATCACAGGGCGGAACAGATGAATACAAAAATCTTGTCATTGTTCATGCTGATGTGCATAAGTTGATTCATGCAACACGACAAGAAATAATCAATGTATACCTAAATGGGCTGAACCTTACAAAATCTCAACTTGAAAAGATAAACAAATTAAGAACAATGGCAGGAAATCCTGCTATTTAACGTTTCTGAATGCTTTGAAATATTTGCTAATATGACGAAATTATAGTTTCGATGGAACGCCGTATGCGGTGAAAGTCGCTTGTACGGTGTGGAGTGGGGGAAAATTCGGAGATTACTTCAAAGAATTACCTATCACTATAAAAATATACGCAAAATTATAAAATACAGCGGAGACGAATGGCAAGCCGTTTGTAACCGCGCCAAATTTTTGAATTTGAGAACGGGGACGTATATCCGTAAAATTGCCGTTCAAGAAATTCTTAAAAAGGATGTGCCAAAATTTAATCGCGTTCTTGTTTCGTTTCATAGGATAGGGAATTTGATTGAACAAATTTTGAGAGTTTCAAAGAGGGAGCAATTATCATATATAGACGAAATTCAAAAATTTATTAATGTGTACAATGACTGCGAAAAAATTTTTTATGAATATTTATCGGAGTTAAAGCCGGACAGATTACTTTAAAATGAAAGAGGTGTTACCAATGGCGAGAAAAATTTGCAAGGAAATTAAATTGAACGAAAATGAAATGGAGATAATTCGCAAATGTGCCAAAAATCGCGGCAAGCGGGTTGGTACATATATCCGTGAAATTTCTGTTGACGGTGAAATTAAGGTTTACGATTTATCGCGTTTTGACAGCATTGTCATGTCATTTAACCGTATCGGGAATGAGATGAATCCCATTGCCGAAGTTGTCAACAGTACAAAAGAAATTGCTAAAAAGGATATTGAGGACTTAGAAAAATCTATGGAATACTTGAAAGCTGTTTCTGAAAATTTTTTCCTGCCGCTTGAATTTGATTTCTTTAATAACGAGTAGTTTGGACGGAAAGGAGGGTATTTATGACGATGAAATCCAAACAGGAGCTTATATCAAAAATTGTGACGTTGCTCAACGAGCTGATTGACGTTGAGGAAAAATCATCGGCAGAAATTTCGCAAAAAGACAAAAAAGCGGAAATGCTGACAATTAAGGAGTGTACGGAATTAATCAAAGGTCTTTCGGAACATACTATTCGTCAGCTTGTTTTGCAGGATAAAATTTCGCACGTCAGAGCGGGATATGGCAAAAATGGAAAAATTATTCTAAGTCGGCATTTCTTTCATATTTTGGAATTTTATACAAATTATGGCATATTTCTGCAAACAGTATTGACTTTATGAAAGTAAAGTGTTATAATGAAGAAGTAGAGATATGCCATAATGTGAAATACAGGAGGGTTTTGTATTATGGCTACAATTCAAAAAAGGAACGGCAGTTACTCAATCAGAGTAAGCTGCGGTTACGATACCAAAGGCAAACAAATTATTCAATGACTTGGAAACCCAACGAGGGTATGACCCCGAAACAAATTGAAAAGGAGCTGAAACGCCAGTCTGTTCTGTTTGAGGAAGCGTGTATGAAAGGTTTTCAGAGCAAGGCTGTGAAGTTTGAAACGTTCTGCGAGGAATGGTTCGAGGACTACGCCAAAACAAATTTGCGGAACACTATATACGAGCGGCTTTTACAGCTTAGAGGCAGGATTTACCCCGTTATCGGGCATATTCGTATGGATAAAATCACGCCCCGCCAAATTCAGACGTTTGTAAATTCTCTCTCCAAAGAGGGCGCGAACGGGAAACCCGCTTGCTCCCAAAACAATTCGGCACAACCTTAGCTTGATTTCCGACGTTTTTTCGTACGCCGTAAAAATGGGTGTTGTCGCCGAAAATCCCTGTTCAAAGGTGACTATGCCCAAAGGCGAGGTTAATGAGAAACAGATTTACACGCCTGCCGAGGTCGAGAAATTTTTAACCTTGCTCAATGACGAACCGCTGAAATACCGCACGTTTTTCTATCTTATGATTTACAGCGGGTTCAGGCGCGGCGAAATGTTGGGTTTGGAGTGGAAAGACGTTGATTTTGAAAACAACATTATCAGCGTTCACTACACCGCAAAAAAAGGCGTGTACACCGATACCAAAAAAACAATGAGGTCGCAGAGGACTTTGAAATTCCCGCAGTTCATTATGGATATGCTGAAAGAGTACAAGGAGGAGCAGGATGCGGAGGCTTTGAGGTTAGGCGACAGGTGGGACGGGCGTCCAATGCAGAACGGAACACCGTACTTTTGGCTGGGCGAGTTTTGTGAGAAACACGATTTGCCGTTTTACGGTCTGCATAGTTTCAGACACTTATTCTGCTCCCTGCTCGTCAATCAAGGCGTGGACATTGTAACGGTTTCGGGAGCGTTGGGACATTCCTGCATAAGCACGACTATCCCCGTTTCAAATAGTAACACAAAACCTACGCAGTACCTACCGACAAGAATAATCATTATTATACAGAACAAGGGCAATACCTTACAACTAAAAGGTATCGCCCTTGTTTTTCTATATAAGAAGCCTGTTCAACTTTCACCTGCAAGATTAGGTTTATTATCACATAATGTATCGAAGTGTAGGATCGCCACTTTCGTGCCGTAATAACGTATAATAGAATCAGATTAATAAAACATAACCATGTTATCCATGATGATTATAATCCTATTATTCTAATCATAGAATTTGCAACCTCAACAACTTCTTGTTCCGAATTATCTTTACCAAATGTCACTCTGATAGTTCCTTCACGATAATCAGCAGAAACATTGATTGCCTTGATAACATGTGAGACTTGCTGATTTACACTATCACAAGCTGAGCCTGTAGAAACGCATATTCCTTTTAGATCAAGCATATGCATAAGCCCCTCACCTGATCTGCCTTTGAATGAAATATTAATATTACCCGGCAGGCGCTCTGTTGGATGACCATTCAGTATAAAATCAACATCCGCTCTCCTTAATACCGTCAAAAACACTTCTGTCAAATGAGAAAGATGTTCTGTATTATGCTCCATATCCTCAACATTCTTTTTTAGGGCAACCGCCATACCAACAATTGCAGGAATGTTTTCTGTTCCTGCTCTCATTCCGAATTCCTGATAACCGCCATGATGGTATGGCTGTAATAATCCGTTTTTGTTATACAAAAAGCCAATGCCCTTAGGACCGTTGAACTTATGTGCTGAAGCTGACAGTATATCGATTCCCATAGCTTGTACATCTATCGGAATATGTCCCACTGCTTGCACGGCATCAGTATGAAAAACTGCTCCATAACGGTGTGCGATTTCAGATAATTCGCTGATATGTTGGATAGTTCCTATCTCATTATTCGCTGTCATGATTGTAACAAGTGTCCTGTCGCAAGAAGCAATAACCGGGCGATTTCTTCCAAGTATCTTTTCCAGCTCATCATTAGGCACTACGCCATATTTATTGACTGGAACAACAAAACGTTCAAATCTGCTATTCTCACAAGCATATAATACGGAATGATGTTCAATCACTGAAGTGACAACATGGCAAATATCGCTTGGTACAGTGAAATGCTTGATAGCATGATTGTTGCTTTCTGTACCGCCTGATGTAAAGATGATTTGTTCAGGTTCCGCATTGATACATTCTGCAATTGTCTTGCGTGCTTCTTCCAAGGCACGTTTTGCTTTTTTAGAGAAACTGTAAGCGCCGGAAGGATTTGCATAATTTTCAAGGAGATATGGTTTCATTGCCTCAAATGCATCTGTATCCAGTTTTGTTGTTGCTGCATTGTCAGCGTAAATTTTCATATTCTCACCCCATTAGAAACTATTTTAATTGAATATCTGGGATTTGTTTATCTGCTTTAGTGTACTCTTTTGGATCAATAATACAAAGTTGCTTATAAATCGTACTCCGCATATCAATTGCTGGTTTCAGACAATAATCCTCAAATTCCTTCGGATCAATATCGGTCAGTTTTTGGACATGAGGAAACAACAATTTAAGTAACGCTGTACAAAGACGCTTTATCGCTGTCATATGTCTTGTATATGCTTTCGGCGGAGTTTTCAGTAGCGCATCCACAACGGAAGCATAGCTTAGATCATCTCGCAGTGTGTGCATTACTTCTGCAAAATACTCGGTATTGATAGCCCAACCATTTGCGATCATTCCCGTTTTCATCGGCGGTATCTTCCAGCCGGGAATAAATCCGTGAAAACGGTCTAATGTTGCAGACTCACCAAACACTTCGCTTATATGCTCAACCATGTTTTTATTTATGTCAAATCTATCAGCATCAATATTACCAAGTACGATAACACCTGCATCAGCAGTAAGTGCTGCATCAAAGCCTTTGATCTCACCAAATTCCATATAGTGCTTCAGAGCTTGTTGTATCTGTCCAGACTGTTCAAAGGTGATGGATTGTACTTCATCAAAACCGACATAATCAAACCTCGTAATCAATCCACCAGTCTTTTTAGCATTGTCATAAATAAGTGAAGCTCTTGAAACAGTTCCACCTGTTATCAGCCATCCACGCTTGCTTATCTTTTCAAAGATATAACTCTTACCTGTGCCCTTTGGGGCAAGTTCTATCATATTAACTCTTTTTTCCACAAATGGAAGAAGACGACGCAGAAAATATAGCTTTGAGGATTCATCTATATTTCCATTTTCATCTACATACCCATTTGGATTGTAATCTATAGAACTGATAATGACGTCGATCCATTCGTGAATATTAAATTCTCTTCTCGCCTCACGGTAAAGATCAAGATCAACAGTATACGGACAGAACGGTTTGTACCCATTCATTGTTATAATACCCTTGGGCTTATTTGCCGTTCCTTCCATTGTCCATGACAGCGTAATGATACCCCAGTTTTCGCTTTCTCGAAGAAGAGTATCCTGCCATTTATCAGCAACTTCATAGTCAACGACACCAGAAGCACCACCTCTTGCACCGCCAAAATCTGGCAGTTCAAACATTGTCTTACCGGTTTTTACATTAACTGATACTCGAACACGAGCCAAAAATTGAACCGTTTCTCCGTTGATCATCTGAAACTTATACTGCTCGAAGTCATCACGGCTTGGAATGTATCGTTTGATATATCTTCTAACACTATCGTAATCAATAGCGCCCTCATCATCTGAAAACTTCATGACAAGCCAGTCACGCATATATGAGGGAATACTCAAATTTGAAAAGTATTCGCTTCGTTGCGGATCTTTTAATACCACCATATCCGCAAATACTTTCCTTATTTTTTCTTCCAGCATACCAACCCTCCTCATCACAGAAACAGAGTACACCCTTGTTCCTTAAATTCTTGTATCTTATCTTGTAAATCATCAACAGTACAGCCTATAACTTCTGAAAGGCAGTTTAAGCAGTAAAGATCCTCAGTATCGACATCAATTAGTTTTTCTGACAAGGCTATCTCGTCTTTTTTTAATGGTTCTTTGCAATCACAACATAATATCTTTTTTCTCATAGGTCAAAATCCCCATCATTATTACCAATAGCTGAGTTTATGATCAGTTCATCTGCCTGCACAGATTTTCCATTTGCAATTATAGAGACCGCATATTTTCCATGCTTGATATTTTCAAAAACAATCTTCCAGACTTTATTGTCATCGGTTGAAGTTACATTCGCAGGAATATTACCAATATTGACTTGAAGATTTGTTATTGACTGATTGAATTTAATAACTGCATTTGCCTTCTTATTTTGTATTTTCACAGGATTCTTCTCCCATTCAGCTTGTAGGGGAATGATACTGTTACTATCAAATACTATGATCGGCACAAGCAGCTCTTCTGGAGTTGCTCCACCATGAATCTCACCATATGTCGGCACATCATCATTTGCAGCAGCAGCATGACCAGAAATTATATAATGGTCATAATTGGTGAAAACTATATAGTTTTCATCTCCAATATGTTGTACTATTTGTGTTCCCATTTTTGTTCCAGGTGCTTTAGATGAAACGCCGAATCTTCCATGACTGCCTACAGTCATCTCCTTTGGAGCAGGAATACCCTGTCTTGTGTGAAAAAATCTGGCTGCAAGTCTGCTAGTACCATGGTCTCCTGTTATGATGATCCTACGATATTTTTTCAGTAGTTCGCTTATTTTACTGCCGATTGTCACCATTTTTTCAGTTCCATGCTTTTCAGAAACAACGGTAAACTGTTCTTCTATACAAGGATAATAGTCATCAATATCCTTATAACTTAATCCCTTGTGCGCAAGCTTATCAAGATAGTCAATCTTTTCATATGGGACATCCATCTGATTCCATTGATCATTAAACTTTGTTTCAGTAGGAATCTTTGCAAGTCCACATGAATGATATACAACAGTGCCGTCTTTTCGTTTTGCAAGTGCTTTTAAGAGTAGCGGCAGCCATTCAGCACCTAACGCATCTACCCACAGCACGACGGTTTGATCATCAATATAATCTGAAAGCTCAGCAAAGCGAGAATCAAATTGATCTGTTTGGATTACAGTGAAATACATCTGCTCATCGGCAGGAAGTGTGTTTGACAGCTTATAAATTTTGTATAGCTCCATATAACGACGAAGTTCTTCATCGCTATAATCCTCGCCATCCAAATATTCAAACAATTCAGGATAGAGTGTCTTTAATTTTGGACAACCGTATACAGCATTCTTATCTTCACGCAACCATTGTCCAACCATTTTCAGTAGATAAATCCGTTCGTCCGAAGTATCACAAGAAAGATAATCCAATCGTGCCTCATAACTCGGTATTTTATTTAAGAAATCAAAATACACATTATCTCTTTTTAATTTCATGGCAGCGATAATCTGCTGACTTTCTGCAACCCACTTTGATGTGACTTGTGAAATAGAGAAAATGTCATGTAAAATGATCTCATCCAATGTATCCAGCTTCTCACACTTCAAAATGCTATGTGCAAGATAGGTATTATCAGGATGCAAGCGATACCATAATCGCACCAGTTCTTTTTTATTAGTTGAAAGAATAGACCATTTGCCCATAATATCAAGAGTTTGAAAACTGCTTACATTGAGGCAAGATAAAATTGCTTCATCCAGTGTCTTATTCTGTAGTGCTTGCTCAAACAATTCTTTCTGAACTTCGATCGGGCAATTATCGGTATTCAGCACTTCACCGCCGTTCAAGTTTTCCTGAATGAAAGATAGGTTATCCTTTACAACGTGTATTGTTATTGTTCCGCTGGTTTGTTGTATTAAATGAGAGCGACCGGTGATAAGTGCATATTCGGTTATTACAGTTTTTCCTTCTGCCCAAAAGTCGTACCATTCCTGAAGATTGCTAAACAACGGTATATTAGGCTTTTGTAATTTATCTTTGAATTCCAGAAATTGTGCAGAATAAACCGTAACTGTTAACTTTTGATCTTCATCACAATTCGATGTGCAGTCGAAATAGTAATCTTTTATTCTTTCGTCTGCCATCAACCTTAGTGTAGAATCCTGCCAAAGAGCCTCACATCCCCATAAAGGAATGATTATACGACCGTTACTGCTTGCCGGAACCTGATGAGTTATCAGCTTTTTAAGTCTTGCTGTGTCAACTTCATTATGGCTGAATAACCTTAAATATTCACTGACACCAGTCAATATCACCCATTTAGAATGATAACCGGTATTGTTTAAGTTCTCATATCGTGGCATGATATCAGGTGCAGAAAACAGCTCGCTTGCTGAAACAAGACTTACATCAGGAATCTGACGAAGTCTGTCTACCAACTCACGATATTTCTTTATGTTAGAAATCATAATCACACGAAATGGTATTCGACAGGGGCATAGTTCGGCAGTTGTTCGTTCTGTATTCAACTTGTCATAAACCTGATCTATTGTCAATTATATCACCTCTTATTCACTAAATGCATCACAAAACTCAGGATGTTCATCAAGAAAACTTTGTACAGTGTTACGCAATTTGCCTTCATCCATTGTCTTAACATGGTTTTTAGTGTTATTCAGTTTTTCCTTCTTCGCCTTTTCCTGCTGTTCTTTTTTCAATATATTACGGAAACTATTCAGTTCGGCAATATCCCAATTGCTCATATCATTTCCTAAATTCATCTTTGCTTTTGCCATGATCAATATACGATCCTCGGAAAATGTCTGGGTATATTCCTCTCCCACGACTTTTAACAGTGCTTCTGAGATCACACTGTCATCTGTAAGGATGGAGTGATCCATTGTATCCAGAACATTGATTGCAGCCAGAACATCAGTATCCATAGTCCTTTGATCGTTTTGAACTTTCGCTAAAGTAGTAAATGCTTCACGCTGCTCTTTTGCAACAATCCAGTAGATAGGAGCATTATGAATAGAACACCACTTTTTGACAGAATCGCATTCCGAGCCTACTACAGATAACCAATGTTCTTTCAAGCGTATGCGGTGTCTTGCTTGGCTTATATTACTCATCAATCCATCCAGTTCTTTATCGAACTGCTGTTTTTGAGTGTTGATCCGCATATCCTTTAATCCAGAATAAATAGTGTCAAGTTCCTGCTCTGTGCATTCCAAACCACGCCCATCAAGCAAATCAGACAATACAGTTTTTCCATCACATAAAAACTCCATCGCTGCTTTTCCATAAGAATTTAGCTCTGCTGAGTCAGCCTGTCTCTGCTCATCTGTCATTTGTGCTGCATTGTTTGATACGATCCACCACATGGCTTTAAGAGCACCAAACCATGGTTTCCCTAACGTTTCTACAACACTGACCGGGATACGAACAAATTTGAACTGATTTGCCAGGTCGTTTCGCACTTCTTCAATGCCGTGGTATGTTTTGCCCAATGCATCATTTAAAGTTTCAAGATAGTGATACTCGCTGATAATATCCGAAATCTTACTAAGAACCTGTTCTTCTGTCCATGTATAAATAGAATCCTGCATAATAATGTGCAGCTTATCACTGAGTACATCAGAGTTAATTTTAAGCCTTTCGACGATTTCTTTTAACTCTGAAGAATCCTCAAATAAGAATGAACGAAATGCTTCATTCAATGCATTCTTATCTTGAAAGGCTTTTCTTAGTATGGAACGTATCTTACCTCGACCGTTAAATGCCTGATTTACATTCCCCATTATCTCTTCGTGGCTGCTATTTTGCTCAATAAACTTTTGAATATTATCAATAATTTCCTTAGCAACGGCTTGATTCTCAGCATTGTTATATGCCGATTGCGGAAGGTACTTCAATGTCCAGAACGGTGATCCGCTGTTAGTTACAGCAACACGCATATTATGCCAACATTCTGTTTCATTCGCTACCTTAACATCGGACAGAGCCATAATGTCCTTAATGTAATCTCTGAATAAGCGGAACGTCTCACTTCCAGACGAAAGATAATCTGTGGTCATCTTGCCTTTTACAAGATTGTACACCATAGTTTTCAAGTTGTTTTCTACAAGTATCTGTGGCGCACCTGCACTATCAGTCCATGTATAGTCACTATTTTTATAACCGGTAAACACATAGCCCAACAATATTCCGCAGGCAATTGTATCATAATAGCCGAAAGGTGGCTTCATAAGTTTTGACCACAAATCACTTAATACAACTTTCTTTCCAGACTGAATTTCGTTCCTTACAACCTTTGCCAATTCACTGACTGCCTGAACAGAATCATTGCCAGTCATATCAGACATTTCATTAATGTCTGTAATGTCAAGAATCTGTCCAATTCCTGTAAGCACGCTTTTAAGCTGACTGGAATTAGTTGTACGTTGAATACCTGCTAATGGAGCAGAATCGGAACAGCTCTTATACGCTGTATTGGTGATAACAATTTTTTCGGGAGCATATGGGAAAAGTTTATCAATAACACTCACTCGAATTGTTTTCGACAAGTGCGCCATACCATAAATGTTATTAAATACCTGTGTACCGTTCCATGCGATAATTTGACTGGAAGCACTTACTTGCTGTACCCATGTGCTGATAACAATATTAGCTTCATTGCTCTGCTGAGATGCAGCACCTGTCTGCCCACTTTCTGTAGCCATATCCTGCTTTGTAATAGCATTTAACCACTTCTTGCGTATATCCTCAGTGAGTGGCTTTTTAACAAGAGCGATAGTAAGTCTCGGCTCATCAAGGTCAAATACTCTTTTTTTCAAATCTTCCTGAATAGAAAGATACTGGTTATCATCCTTGACGATTACTACAAGCAAACCAAGTTTATATGGTGATTTATCTAAGTCCTTTATTATCTCGCCTAAACGGGATTTGATTGAGTTGGTTTCAGCACAGCAAACACATATCTTCATACGTCTGCTTGATACATCGTTGCTGTCCCAGCACTTATCCTCAAAAGGTTTTGAAAAAATTCCATCCTTAATAAACATCTGATAGCGTGTGTATTTTTTGTCGTTTGCATCATAATGCAGCTGGAATGAACCACCGTCCGTAGAGAAAGGCAGTTGCAGACGAACAACACCATTTGCTGCTGTATCAAGGGTGACGAGTTTGCACTCTTCAAGTGTTGCAAGCAGATCATTCACTTGATCTTCACTCATAACACCAGCAAGGCACAGTGATAAGCAATCAACGGTAGCTGTTATTCCTCCTTGCGTGCGTCTCCCGCTATAAAGACCTTTTGCCGAGGACATTACCGCTAACAGCAACATGACTATCTTGAACAGGCGATGAGCATTTTCGTCCGCCTCAACCAAATTTTTATTGTCCTCATAATGTCGGATATACTCAGCAACTTTAGTCTCTTTTTCAAGGAAATCGCTGTCTCTTGTAAAGAAATAATCCCATAACCATTCTGGAGTCAGCCAGCAAGCCTGATCATCCGGGCCATATTTACTGATATATCCGGCAAATCCGATATCCTCGTTTGAGCGATCTTTCATGAATCGGAACATTGTACGTTCAGCGGCAGCATAGTTCTCAGCTACACGAGCAAGCAGGCGAACTGTCATCGGGTGCATAGGACAAAGAGCCTTTATATATCCCGAAATATTACTGTCGGGGCCAACCTCCATGTCAGCGATTCTTGAATGAATATTCTGAATAACCGTCTTTCTGGCTTCATCCCAATGATTTTTCATACCATTACGAATATTGATAGATCCTGCAATCAAGTCAAGTGATGCATCCTCTGTCAAGTGAAATTCAACCTCATGGAAACGATGAGAGATTTGCTCATATTGTTCCGAACCGCCTACTCGTGCTACGAGATCTGTTGATTTGTGTACAATGAATAAGGCGTAGAAAGGCTCTTCCTTTGTAAATTCTGAGATCTGCTGTAAAATAATATGGTCATCCGAATTAGAAACATATTCTGTGAATTCATCCCAGATAAAGAAGATTCCGCTTTTGCTAAGATTATTGCACTTAATAACTTCAGCTACCCACTTCTTAAAAGTGTCCAGATTAATGACCAGTGACATTTTCTTGTTGCGCAATACACTTGCAACATTTTGAATTGCGGTAAGATCTCCTTCCTCTACCAGATCTTGCAATTCCTTTACAGAACTATAATCATCACCGAGAGTAGTTGTAGACAACATGAATTTCCAATTAATAGTTGGATCTTTCATTTTTTCCCTAACGACCTCGTAAAGTGAATGACTGCCAAGGTCTGCTGAGTCACCGAACTTCTCCACAAGCGCCTCACGAATTGCCTGCTCCATTTCAATGAGCATCATATCGCCAGTACGGATACCGCTGCAACCTGTCTTCCAAATCACAAGATAATCCCCGTTTTTGCGACATTTTCTAAAACGATTCTTATATTCAGCAAGGCGGTGATTTTTGGACATGAAGTCCTCAACGATTTCAGGCTTTTCCTCAAGAAGATGTTTCACTAAGATAGCTGCATAGCTTTTACCCGTACCATACGAACCGTTGATCCAAAATGAACGTCGAGAATCAGTATCTTCTTTATTCAAAGACTGGCATAATACCTCTATGAGCTTGCACATATCTTCTCCGACAATATAATCACGCCAGAGATTTTCATTACGCTTGTCTGCATCTATATCAACGACGGATTCAAATGAAGGGTTTATCGCCAGAAAACTGTTGTATTTCACACTCATCTCAGTAAGCTCCTTTCATCAGTCTTCCGCAAGGTCAAGTATATCCTGTGAGGCAAAATCCTCTAAAACAATATTATCCAGATTTGCAACAAAAGAAACTCGGATATACTTCGGGTATTGTACCGCCAGTCCCTGCACCTGTTCTTTAAAGATTTTGACATCTATGCCGTAAATGTCATGCGGAGATACCCCACTTGCATTTTCTACATTACGAGAATTCACAAGTTCACTAAAAGTAAAACTCTTATGACCGGTTCTCTCAGCATACAGGTACAGAGAATACAAAAGTGCAACCGGATCAGGATAGTCCCATCCTGCACGAAGGTAGGATTTGTCAACGACAATACCCTGACCAAGAGCAGAGCCAACCGGGGAGTCACGGAAAGTTGATAGCAGAGAGTTAACTGCCTGTCCACGGCTCTTTTCACTTATATCTCGGTCTAACCACTCAACCAAATCTTCCTTTTGGAATATTTCTCCTGCCCCTATGTTAAGGCAGAAACACCTTACAACAATAGAACCATAAGCAAGATTAGTCCAAAGGATTGCCCATACAAATGGGTTGTATGATCCCATCGGTAACATTTTTTCACCAAGAGGTGTCAGTTCAACCAGTATTTGCTCTTTGTTGTTCTTTTCCTCTCTTTTAAGTATATTTGCATCACCCATCCAGTATCTGAGCGATTTATATTGATCTTTTCCTAAAACGGTCATTCCGAAACAATCTAAACCATTATCTGTTAAATGAGAATAGAAGGATTGTCTTAATCCAAAGTTACGGTAGCGGTCTGGATTTTTCACAGTATCACTCCTTATATATAATGATTTTGCAACCATGCATCCTTTATCGGTATACATACAGCAGTTATAACAATGAACACACGCTTTTTCTCTAATGTGTATCTTTCCGTCAATTATTTGAAATGCATTTGTAGGGCATTGCGGTACACAGGCTTTACAACCAACGCAATATGCTGTTTTATTCGCAACCGCTCGCAAAGATGCTATGTCAAAGCGGTCGAGTCTTGTAATAGGATATATGGTGATGTGCTGTCCTGCCTTATCGACGGTCAATGTCATTTCACATATTCCGTGCTTGGACAGCACATACTTTTTATCATCCTTTTCTTCTACTATATGACCAAATATTCCTACAACATCATTCCATGATTGACGCGCATTTTTTATATCTATAATCAGCTTGCCATCTTCAATAGTTCCTGCAATCCTATTTTCGCCTTGCTTTAGTATTTTTCCGCCGGCTCTTACTTGCCAGCCTCCATCTTCAACATATTTTTTGTCCAGTTTACCTTTGGCATACATTGTAAGATCTTCAATAAGAGACAATGAATTAGCCACTTCATCATGGTAATTATGGGCGATTAGTGAATCTTGCCATTTTGCTGACATAGGGCAAACCATACAGCCTACACGGTATATGCCATGCCTATATGCATTGTTTATCATTAAATTATTATGAAGAATATATACAAACACTTCGGCAGCATCCCATCTTAGTATGGCATGACAGTTTATTTGCAGGGCATTTTTTACGCCCTCGCCTACCTCAGTGTATTTAGCTCTCCTTGCACTTTCTTCAGACCGAACTCCATCAAATACGACAGCTTTTGCGTTTTCACCTGTCAATTGCTGTAGTAATAGAATTGTTGGAACTGATTTGTGTACGGAACAACACCATCGCAATTTGCTTGCCGGCGGTCCGAATTCTTCCCAGGACTTACTGGGCTCCATGTGACACTTTGCTTCTTCAAAGTGAAGCTCAGGCCACTGATCCTTTGCTTTTTCGACAGCCCTAATAGTATCAGACAATTCCATACCGGTATTGCTGAACACCACATAGAAATCACTCGGTGCAAGGGCCTTTGCACACAGGTCAAGTAAGACGATGGAGTCTTTACCGCCAGAAAAGGCACATATAAACGCATATCCCTGTTTCTTGTATTTTTTATGCTGTTCTTGTATGAAGTGTACCGCCTTTTGCTCTAAGCTGATCATCAGTGTTTTATTTACTTCATATAGGCGATTGACTTCTATCGGCTGCAACTGTAAGCGCTCGTTAGTTTTCAACTCTATTGTTGGTTTGGTATAGAATCCGCCGCCTTTCGCCTCAGCCACACAAGTGCCGTTCATCACATATCGCCTGACTCCTTCTGCCCACAGCAATGGAGCTTCTGTATCTGTTGGGTAGTCCCAATAGCGATACATTTCAAAGAAATCCAATTCTTCCCGAAAAACAGGGCGAATTTCTTTCTGCAATTTTGCATCTATTGTCAAACGAAATATTCCGTATTCATTTGTCCATTCATAGCCGTACATGGCTTATCATTCCTTAGTTATATTTTTATAGTAACGCTCTTACGGTCTAAATCCCATATGAAACGACCGTCATTAGGCAATGCATCCGGCATTGTGTAGATGAGCTCTCTACCAGCAATTAATCCGTATTCGACAAGTATTTGACGCAGTTCCTCACTACTATATTTCTGTGTGATGTTATCCAACAGTGTGATCTGCTTTTCCACAAATAACGATAACACAGCATCGGAGAATGTTTGGATCTCACCATCAAGCGTCACTAACATTGCGTGCAGTGTATCAATCGACTGCGAATTAAGAGCGAATATTGTTTTCGCTCCGATTTCGTTGTAATAAAAGCGCAAGATACTCTGTAGTAATAGCGGTGTCCACGCTCTTCCTCTCGGTAGATCAGGCAGAAGATCATACCACATAGGCTGAATATCTCTTATAACGATATGGTCTCCGACATCGTTAAACAGAGTGCGGACTGCTTTTTTTGCCTTATTCAACCATTCAAATGTGATACCAATACTTTCTGATGTAATTATATACCCAGGTTCATAAAGAAGGAAATCTGATGCAGAAGTTAGTTTCATATACTGACGAGAGTGTGTATTGTTAATGCCCAGTTGGTGCAAATACTCTTCCAAATCGTTCTCACTGAAGAAACCTCCTTGATCACGAGCGTATTTCATTATTATATCAAGTTTGGAGTATACAGTTTCTTGGGAACCTGTAATATGCGCTTTGCCTTGAAATGAGTAGAGTACATCATGGTATTTTTCCTTTGAAAACAAATGCTCTGCCATGTCAAATATCTTTCGCTGATCGCCCATATCATTATCGTTCATAAACATTGCCATATCGAGTTTGGCGTAATCATACAATTGGGCTGCTGAAACATAGCCGTTGTTTTTCTCCATCAGTTTTTCTAAGACTGCTTTTAAGCAGTCGGCTCCGATTTTCCAATCCACAAATGCTTCCTTATGAATCAATCTATCGTTTATAGATACAATATCCATTGAAGATGCAACAGCTTTCTTGATTGTCAGCACCGGTAATTCTAGAGCTAAGGAGGTTTCATCGACTGTACATCCATTTAAATCCGCTTTAAGCAAATATGATACAACACGTTTTATGTGTTCAGATAATTCTTTATTAGGATAATTATCATTTACAAACTCAGGTGCTTGGCCCAATCGAATCGCCTCCTTTAGTAGTGATAAGTACGCATTATAATCACTTTGGTATAGCTCATGCATTTCTTTGATAGCCTTAGAACATGACGGCAATCCTTTACTTCCCCTTTGTAAAAAGATATTGAACTTGAGCTAAGTGCATATTCATTCCGTTTACATTTCGATAAGTTTCATTGATCTCAATACCACGATTGATAGCATACTGGCGAAATGTATTCGATAGTTTCACCGCTTCTGACTTATAATCCTCGCCGCAAGTGATTTTTTCATATACCTTAAAAAGAAGAGCAGTTTCATACTCATCCACAGAATCCGTTTTATTGGTTTGTGAATAGTATCCTGATTATCGGCAAAAATATTTTGAGATTGAGTGTTAACTGTAACCTCAGCATTCATCATTATAGTTGCTTCTCTCAAGATGGCATCAAATTGATCGTGATCATTCACATATATATCATACATATTACGAATAGCTCGTGATGTCCCTGATAGTCCTTTTTCTCCGCCGGTAAAAAGAAACTGTACATTTCCTAACTGCATATTCATGCCATTGATATTGCGAAAAGTTCCATCTATAACAATCCAGTTTATAGATGCAAGCCGACGAAGAATATCTGAGAGCCAAGATACTTGTTCCTTCATGCTGCTACCATTAACAACGTTCTCGTAAGTCAAAAAGGGAAGTGCTATCTCATGTTTACTCCAAGGGATACGCCTTGCCATTCAATCACCTCACCCATGACCTGATATATTAATTTATCGAGCTGCCAACCAACTTTCTTCAATTGGAACATAATCAACATTATGCCTATCGCAAAAATCCTTAATTCTCTTCATTGTAGAGAGGTTCGGGACGCTATGTCCGATTTCCCACCTGTTTACAGTAGATACAGAAACAGCAAGTTCCTTTGCAAATGCCTCTTGAGAAAGAAAAAGTTTTTGCCTCATTGTTTTGATAGTATCGGAAAACAAGATATTCGCATCTCCCTTCAGTTTTATTGGCGTTTACATATTATTAGTATAGCATAAACTAAGCGTTTTGTCAATATAGCATAAAAAAGAAGCACGCAAATCAATTTTATTGACTAAATATTTTATTTTTATTGTTTTACCCTTGTTTTTGATTATTTTTTATAATATTCTGACCATTTTATTACGGTTGAAGTGTCAAAATCATCAAAAACCATTATGCAAAATTGATTTGCGTGAAAAAGAAGAGAGTACTAAATAAGATTTTTGTTCTATTAAAAGCCTGTTTTCACTCTCGCGCCATCAGAGAACAAACGTTGTTCGTCACATATATTTTAAAAAGGCCTTTAGTTGCGTCCTTCCGAAAGATTTATTATCTTCTTTTTGTACCTTTTTGCATACTGCACCGTCCTGTATGCTCCACCACTTATATGATGAATACAGCACACAACCAGGTCAGAACGGTCATCCATGCACCTGTTATGGACTTGTATTGCAGATTTATAGTGTGCTTCAGATGATTCAGCACATATCTCCACCTCATTATAGTAGTCCACAAAACTCTGCTCGTTGTCACGGTACTCGGCTTTCATATACGGCAGCACAAGGATTAGCGATGTGTTTCCGTAACCGTACTGCTTGACCGCTCGTCTGATCACTGATGCTGCCAAGAGTTCAAATTCTCCTTCCCAACCGACAAGAAACTCAACATAATGTTTCTGTGTGATTAGGTCATGCAGTAGCTGGTCCATCCTGCTTTCGATCTCTGCCGCACCTTTCACCTCACGATGTTCAAAGAAACTTACTGTATATATCTCCATAGCTTGCACATAAAAATGTTGTTGTTCATATCAGCAATGATATTGCCACAAGAATAATCTAATATGTCTTGATTATAACATATATTAGAAGATTGTTTAAGAAAAAACAACATATTTCCTTTGAGTATAGCTGATTTCTTTTGCTGTATTATAGTAGTAAGAGGTGATTTAGCTATGACAGACGATTTTGTAAGAAACAGGATCACACAGCTTCGGATTCAAAAGGGCGTATCGGAATACCAAATGAGCTATGATCTCGGTCATAGCCGTGGATATATCTACAACATTTCATCTGGCAAGTCCCTTCCGCCGCTGTCGGAGCTATTTGCGATATGTGACTACTTCGGCATCACGCCTGCGGAATTCTTCGATGACAGCATTTCCAACCCTGAACTGATACGGAAAGCTGTCGAGGGTATGAAGCAGTTTGATGATGGGGATCAGTTGATGATTTTGAATCATATAAATAGATTGTTGAAAAAATAATGAACTTGAAAGGATGATGACTATGGAAAACTTCGATGTAAAAATAGATATTGAACCCAAAGACAATTACGGAAAAGCAAGGCAGGCTATTATTCAAGCAATAGAGGCTATTTCAAATCTATCGCCTATTGAGCAAGACAGACTTGCAAGAGAACTTTTGAGTGCGGAGAAATACAATCTCTTAATTTCGTTCTTACAGAGAAGATAAAGATGAGGCTCCCAGAACCATTCTGAGAGCCTTGCTTTATTTATAGAGTTTATTTCGTATCAACGCCCCACGGAATATGATCCTTACCTTTATCGTTGGGTTTATCTCTCCATGTTGTAAAAAGGAACATATCAAAAGCAAAAAATTCAGTTTCCCAATATGGATACTGTCTATCATAACTTCCGATATTTGTAATTGCTCCTGTTCGTACAGAGCGTAAATCATATTCTTTATACTTGAGCGAAGGCATGAGTTGATTATATAAAGCGTAATTGAAAGAATCGTCCATCTTCATATGCTTGACAATTTCTGAATATTCATCGTCATAATCAACAAATAATGCAAGGTTAATTGCACACAATGAGAAAATCTCATCTGATCCGCTTTTAGAGTAATATGCTACACCATCATATCCTAACTTCTTACACGCCATCATTATTGCTTGAGAAATAACATACTCCGATTTGAAAGTTCTGACTTCCTCTTTTATTCTGAATGATGTAGCAATGGAAAGCATATACAATTTTAACCAACGGCAAACTTTATTAAAATCTAAATCATGTAGTGCATGATAGTCTCGTACCGAAACAGCTAAATTAAAGATTTTTTGTGTTTCGTCGAGAAGAACAGGAGAAACATTGAAATCTGTTGCCGATGGAAAACTCGTTTCAATCTAGCAGCCATATGAAGAATTAGCTAAATATAAACTTGGATTTCCCGGAATACTAAATAGATAATTGCCTGACTTTGCTCTCATTTTCTTGGGAAGATGCAGCATTTCTTTGACAGTATAAGACTTAGAAGGATTCCCTGTTCTGCATCTAAAGAACTGTAATTCTTCATCTTTACAGCCAAGAAAAGCATCGCTGCCCGATAAAGTATTAACAGCAAATGGATCATCTCCAATATCTTGAATCAGCCCTCTTACAATTGCACTGCTATCAGATAGGTCAGCTCTATAATACGCCTTCATCGCTTCAAGGATTTTATTCCTATAGTCTTTTATTATATTAATGCTCTCTGTATCAGCATCTGCATTCGCAGCTTGTTTTAATACGATGTCATATTTTTCGGTTAATGCGCCTATATACTCAATATCAGTTTCAATGATATATGGAGCGTATAATTCTTTGCAAATAAAATTATTCAAAAGCCTTCTATGCTGTAATAATTTCCTTACAATGATTATATCACAATATATTAAGCCATGTCAATTACCCATTTGCCCAAGAATAAAAATGCGAGCGGCCTTTTTACGACAACTTGCTCTTTTACTTATTCGTCCTCGTCACTGCACTCATCCAGCCCGTGAAGCAGTTGTATATATATG
>JAMPFN010000023.1 GCA_023664445.1 Clostridium sp.
AGTATATCACACCTCAACCCAATTGTCAATACCTCTTAAACGTTTTCTATGAATTAGATATAAATTCCATTTTAAACGTTTTAGTTTTATGCACATTACACAATGCATTATCTTTTTCTCTTAAGCAAAAGAATACATGATAAAGCTATAAGTAAAAATCCGGCTATAACGCTGATTACAGGCAAGACCATGCCGCTATTATGGATAATGAACATAAACGTAGGCGTATCTGCACCGCCGATAATTGCAGCATGAGATTTATTAAAAATGATCCTGCCTATAATAAAAGCGCCATAAAACACTAATACGCTTCCTGATATACATGAAATAATACCAACGATTCTTTTCATTATTAAAGCACCTATACTTAGAACCTGTCTTCACAAGCGTATATGCATGTCTTTTGGACATATCTTGCGAAGACAGGTTATTAATATGCGATTTACGGCAATCCAAGAAAATACCGCACAAAGCACGGCTGCCGCCTTTTCATTAACCTTTGTGCGGATTGACTTTTCCGCCTATCTCAACCAACGGATAACTCCCTTTAAAGTGATTTGGAGAGCGATATTTTTTTGACTCAAAATGTCAAGTTTTATGATACAACAACATTATTTTTGCGAAACTTTATTTTAGTGATAAAACAAATTAATATACATAATGAAATCGCTAAGAACAATTTTCCGTTTAAAATCTGTTCCCAGCAAACTGCAAGAAATAAAGGCGCTTTATCTAAAATTTGTAAAGACCCTGTTATAGTGATGTATATATGCCAATAAATATCAGTAATATACAACAATGCAATTGCAAAAAATGCAATCAAGCTACCTAACATATATTTTTTAGCAATATCTTTATTTTCGATAATGATGTTTTTATTCTTCGTTTTCATTATTATTCCGACCGCAATTACAGATATAGCTTGTAAAATGTTAAGTATTGTAACATCATAATCATGGAAATATTTTCCGTGTTCAATGAAATAATTTGTTATGAAATAATTTGCAAATATGAAAGGGATAGATATTATACAAACTCCTAAAATGCATTTTAATACAATTTTATTCATTGATTTACTCATAATAACGCCTCCTATAATTAACTATCTTCTCCTTATTATTTAATAATCATTCTTTTAAGAAGAACAACATCACAAACATTAATTATTCCGTCACTGTTGATATCGGCTGCTTTACATTGCCCAGCAGTCAGACTTGCTTTTTTTATAATATACTTTTGAAGCATTTCAAGGTCGCTTGAATCGGACTTTCCGTCAAAATTTATATCTCCAAGTCCGATCGGTTCAGTTTTGCTTGATACTGCCATAACTGCATAATTAACGCACAAATTACTCTGCCCATTTGTACCAAGCATCACTTTATCACCGGAAGAAACACTCTTTTTGTATATATCAAATGTAACATCATTGGAACTCTTACATGTCATATCTGTTTTTTCCCAGTTACTCATCCATTCGGGAACCGCTTCTACCCTATTGTCAAGCGCAACATATACATCTATACTATCGCCTGCATTGAATTCGGCAAGGTCAGAAGCCGTATATTTTGAATCACAGGCAGTTTTAATGATTTCCGAACCTCTAAGCGTTTCGGGCAGCTCTGTAAACGTAAAATCCCTATCTCCGAAAATAAGCGATCCTATATCGGCTTTTTCCGCAATCGCCCACTTGCTGCCGTATGTTTCATCCTTGACAACAAGATTTTTTATCAGTTTGCCATTAAGCGGTATCGCCTCACGTCCGAATACAAAGCTGTCCATATTCAGCAGATATCCTTCTCCGCCTGTAAACTTCATGTAAAGATTATTTACACCTTCGATTTTGGGAATATTAAATTCTATCTCCTGATAATCGTTAAAGCCGCTTGTTCCTGCAAAATTTATCGTTGCCGCAGGCGTTCCCGTAATGCTGTTCAGATAAAATTCAATATTTGACGCGTTACCTGATATTACCGCCTTAAAGCTTCTTGCACCGTCTTCAAAATCGACCTTGCGGAACATTATGTAGTCGCCGTTTTCAATAAATCCTATATTTTGTCCGCCCGTTGTCAAATTTTCCGCCTTAACGCCCTCCTGAGATGAGAAGTTTTCAGCCTCTATCTTTTCAAAAGCCGATATTGCCGGAGTTGTCGTGGTTTCAGGCGAAAGAGCAACAACGCCTTCGGGGAACGATCCGATCGTAAGGTCGTTTATATAGTACTCGATGTTGGTATATCCCTGTCCGCAGTAATCACCGTTTGTATCGGAAGCGTCGTTCGGATCAAGACCTCTTGCCTCTTCCCATTCGTCGGGCATACCGTCGTTATCGGTATCGATTATTTCTTTCGTAAGCACAGCAGACGGATACTCATAAGTCACTCCGCATTGAACGCTGTATTTATCAAGATCGGTCATTGTCGAATCATAAGCAGACGTACCGCTGCATGATCCCGTACCGTTTACCGTTTCTTCCGCGCATTGACGGTCAACAGCCGTTCTCTTTTCGGGAGTAATGCCGTTTCCTGCAAAGCTTACAACATGGTCGTATGAATCCTCCGCACTTTCCGCTCCCGAAACAGACGATATATTTTCTCCGCCGCTGTTAATAGAAAACGGTTCTGCCGAATACAAATCGTCCTTTGTTATCCCTATTGATGTTTTAACAGTAACTCCCGACCAGTTATCATTTGTAATATCGTGAAGCGAACCGTCCTTATTTATGAGCTGATTTCCGTCGCAGTAGACCTTGAAGTTCTCGGGTTTTGTACCGCTGTCAACATACATCCAATGGTATCCGCCCGTTGTAGAATTTCCGGCTTTCAAGGTATTATTGACATAATTAAGATGACCTATCGTGCCGTACGCAGTCTGATATCCCCAGTCATATATGATATTATTGGTAAAATCGGCTGTGTATGTATCCTGAACTTTCCCACGGAAATTTCTTGATACATTATGTATAATGAGGTTATGGTCAAACGACAGATTTCCCTTACCCATCATAAGTCCGAAGCCGTGAAGTCCTTTCTTATGACCGCCCCATGAATCGGCAGGTCCGAGAACGGAATACTGAACCGTATAATTCATATTATTGGAATAAAGACCCCATTGCTCATCGGTAGTCCAGCCCATTGAACAATGGTCGATAATGGAATTCGAGCCTGCCGCGCCGCCCCATGCATCGTTTCCCGAGCTTGTCGAGGCATACGGTCCGGGGCGCGAACTTATATAGCGGCATATGATATTATCGCCGCTCATGCCCATTTTGTAATTTTTAAGAGTTATTCCCGAGCCGCCCGGCGCAGTCTGTCCTGCAACAGTAACATTGCTCTGACAGAGAATGTTGCTTTTAAGCTCGATAGTACCGCTGACGTCAAACACAACGATACGGTTCGACTTGCTTACCGCGTCACGAAACGAACCTGCGCCGCTGTCATTGAGATTGGTAACATGGTAAACCTCTCCCCCACGTCCGCCTGTGGCATACTTTCCGCCGCCTACCGCGCCCGGAAATGCAATAACGGCGTTTGCAGCCGCTGCCTTTTCAGGCTTTTGATATGTTCCGTAGGAATTAACCGCTGCAATTGTGACAAGACTTGTCAGAAAAGCCAATCCTTTTTTCAGTTTCAAATCTATCGTCCTCCTTGATAAAATGTTTATATAAAAGATAATGAGCATTTATGCTTATAAATTTAAAAGTTTAGGGCAAGCCTTTTCAAAGGCTTGCCTTAGGGCGCTCCGCAAGGGGTGAGCCGTTAAGAAAACAATCCTGTGGATTGTTCTTAGGCGAGGGGACGCCCTGCAAGAGAGGGCGTCCCCTAAAATACTTGAAATCAGGGATTTTACTATGTTTATTTTATCATATTTTTCATGATTTGTCAATTAGTTTTGTATTATTTAACGTTTTAGCTGTTTTTTATTGACAAATTCTTACTATTGTGATATACTTTAAGGTAATTTACATTGAAGAAAGGAGCAAAAATATGCTTAAAATTTTTAAGTATCTCAAGAAAAAAGAACTTGGCATGATTACTTTAAGCATCATGTTCATCGTCGGTCAGGTATGGCTTGATCTTCGGCTTCCCGATTACATGTCTGAAATAACAAAACTTGTTCAGACAGAGGGCAGCAAAATGGCAGATATCTGGATCGCAGGCGGAAAAATGCTTTTATGCGCGTTAGGCAGCGTTCTGATGTCGGTAACGGTCGGATTTTTCGCCTCAAAGGTCGCGGCAGGCTTTTCACAGCGTCTTCGCTCGATGCTGTTTAAAAAGGTGTCAGACTTCTCAATGGAGGAAATAAACGGCTTTTCCACTCCAAGCCTTATTACGCGTTCCACAAATGACGTTATGCAGATACAAATGCTCATCGCTATGGGTTTGCAGGTAATGATCAAAGGACCTATTACCGCTGTTTGGGCTATATGCAAAATATTAGGCAAAAGCTGGCAATGGACAGTATCGACCGCCTGTGCGGTTGCCATACTCTTTATTATAATAGGCATCGCGCTTATTTTCGCCTTTCCGAAATTCAAAATACTTCAGACATATAACGACAACCTCAACAGAGTGACAAGAGAAAATCTCACCGGTATAAGGGTCGTAAGGGCATATAACGCCGAAAAGTATCAGCAGAAAAAATTTGAAAAGGCTAATGAAGATCTTACTTATACGCATCTTTTTACAGGCAGAGTAATGGCTGTCATGATGCCGGGCATGAACCTTATAATGAACGGACTCCCTCTTTCCATTTACTGGATAGGAGCATACCTTATAAATAAAGCGAATATGCTTGAAAAAATTGATTTGTTTTCCGATATGGTCGTATTCTCATCATACGCTATAATGGTCGTAATGTCATTTACAATGATGGTAATGATATTTGTAATGGCTCCCCGTGCAAGCGTTTCGGCAAAGAGAATAAGCGAAGTACTCGATACAAAGCCGAAAATATTTGACAGCAGCGCCGATAATACAAATCAGTCCGCAGAGGGCGAAATTGAATTCAGAAACGTAAGCTTCAAATACCCCGACGCTTCGGGATATGTTCTCAGCGACATAAGCTTCACAGCCAAAAAAGGCGAAACAGTCGCCTTTATCGGCGCAACCGGCAGCGGAAAGAGTACGCTTGTAAACCTTATCCCAAGATTTTACGACGCTACCGAGGGCGAAGTTCTTGTCGGCGGCGCAAACGTTAAGGAATACAAGCTTGAATCCCTCTATAATAAAATAGGCTATGTTTCGCAAAAAACCGTCATGTTCAGCGGTACGGTATCTTCAAATATCGCTTACGGCAAAAACGGCAAAGGCAAATATACAGACGAAATGATAAGAAAAGCCGCTGTGCTTGCGCAGGGCAGCGAATTTATAGAAAAAATGGAAGACGGTTATAACGCTCCTATCTCTCAGGGCGGTACAAACGTTTCGGGCGGTCAGAAGCAGCGTCTTTCAATTGCGAGGGCAATATGCAGAGATCCCGAAATATACATTTTTGACGATTCATTCTCCGCGCTCGACTATAAGACCGACCGCATTTTGAGAACCGCGCTCAAAAAAGAAGCAGCTGACAAAACAATGATCATTGTTGCCCAGCGTATCGGAACTATAAAGGACGCCGACAAGATAATTGTTCTCGATGAGGGAAAGATCGCAGGTATGGGTACGCATAAAGAACTGCTTGCCGGCTGCGAGGTCTACAGACAGATCGCATTATCACAGCTTTCAAAGGAGGAACTTGAAAATGAGTGATGAAATCAGAACAAGAAGGGGTCCCGGCGGTCCTCGCGGAAGGGGCATGGCTGCCGGAGAAAAGGCAAAAGATTTTAAAAAATCCATATCGGATCTGATAAAATATTCAAAAAGCTGTATTCCCGCCGTCATAGTTGCTCTTGTGCTGGCTGTAACTGGAACGATATTCGCTTTGGTCGGTCCTAACAAATTACAGGACATTACGGATCTTATAACAGAAGGCTTAATGACAGAAATAGACATGGACGAAATCGAGAATATCGCGCATTTTCTCATAACACTATTTGCTTTCAGCTTTGTTTTTATGTATGTCCAGAACTTTATTATGACCAGCGTCACACAGAAGATCACAAGAAATCTAAGAACGGAAATCTCCGTCAAGATCAATAAAGTGCCGCTCAATTACTTTAATAAGGTAAGCTTTGGCGACGTTTTAAGCCGCGTTACAAATGACGTTGACATGATAGGTCAGACGATGAATATGAGCGTCAGCAATCTTGTTACTGCTGTGACAATGCTTTTAGGTTCGCTTTTCATGATGATATATACAAACTGGATCATGGCTCTTACCGCTGTTTTATCAACATTCATCGGATTTTTCATTATGTCGCTTATAATGAGCAAATCTCAAAAACATTTTATGCGTCAGCAAACAGAACTTGGACGCATTAACGGGCACATAGAGGAAATATACACAGGTCATAACATCGTAAAGGTCTACAACGGTACTGAAAAGGCTGTTGAGGATTTTGAAAAAATAAATGAAAAGCTTTACGACAGCGCATGGAAATCACAATTTTTATCGGGAATCATGATGCCTCTCATGAACTTTATCGGAAACTTCGGATATGTTGCCGTATGCGTTGTCGGCGCGGCTCTTGCCATGAATGACAAAATTACATTCGGAGTTATCGTTGCGTTCATGATGTATATAAGACTGTTCACCAATCCCCTTTCGCAGATCGCTCAGGCCGCTACAAATCTTCAGGGAACAGCCGCTGCGTCAGAGCGTATATTCGAGTTCCTGAGCGCTGAAGAAATGAATGACGAAAGCGGAAAGACCAAGAAGCTTGAAACCGCTAAAGGCGATGTAGAATTCAAAAATGTAAAATTCGGATATCTTGACAACAAGATCATTATCAAAAACTTCTCGGCTCATGCAAAATCAGGTCAGAAAATCGCTATAGTAGGTCCGACAGGCGCTGGAAAAACCACAATGGTAAATCTTCTTATGAGATTTTACGAGCTGAACGGCGGTCAGATACTGATTGACGGCGTTCCTACAAACGAGCTTACCCGTGAAAATGTTCATGATATGTTCTGCATGGTTTTGCAGGATACATGGCTTTTTGAGGGAACTATACGCGAAAATATCGTCTACAGCAAAGAAAACGTTACAGATGAAGAAATAGTAAGGGCATGCAAGGCTGTCGGAATCGATCATTTTATAAGAAATCTGCCTCACGGATACGATACCGTGCTTAACGACAAGGCTAATCTTTCCGCAGGTCAAAAACAGCTTATAACGATCGCAAGAGCTATGATCGAAAACGCTCCGCTTCTCATTCTCGATGAAGCCACAAGTTCTGTTGATACCAGAACGGAAATACAGATACAAAAAGCTATGGATAAACTTACCGAAGGCAGAACGTCATTTGTTATCGCGCACAGACTTTCAACTATAAAAAATGCCGATATGATCCTTGTCATGAAAGACGGAGATATAATCGAAAACGGCAATCATGAGGAGCTTCTTGCAAAGGGCGGATTCTATGCCGAGCTTTACAACAGCCAATTTGAACAGGCTTCATAAGGAGGATATCATGAAATTCAAATATATTGCTATCGAAAGGGAATACGCAAGCGGCGGAAGCGAGATAGGCAAAAAAGTATCTGACATCTTGAAAATCCCATGCTATGGCAGAGAGATACTTGAGCTTACAGCCAAGCGCAGAAACGTTTCCATTGAATACGTCGAAGAACTTGAAGAAAATTCCACCGGAAGTTTCCTTTATTACCTATACAGAATGGCTGATGTTACAGGCAGTCCGACTGCTGCGGAATCGGTAAACATCGAGGAAATAAATGTTATCCGCGAACTTGCAGGAAATGGTCCGTCGGTATTCGTAGGAAGAGCGGCTTCATTTGCCTTGAAAGAAACAGACAGCGTCCTCAAAGTGTTTATCCACGCTGATTATGAATGCCGTGAAAAGCGCGCTCACGAGGTTTACGGAATTGAAAAAAACATTCTCAAATCATCTGTTAAAAGCATAGACAAAAGACGCGCTTCATATTACAAAGCAAACTTCGGTACTGATTGGAAGGATTTAAGCAAATATGATCTTGTGCTTAACAGCGGCATTCTCGGAATAGACAAATGCGCAGCTGCTATTGCAGAATGCGCTAAATAAAAAAAGATGACGCTCTGCAAGAGATGTCGTCCCCTTAAAAATTAGATTCTGATCTGCCTTGCAATAAGCAGAGTATAAAAACAAATAACGGCTGAAGATATATTATCCTCAGCCGTTATTTTTATATTATTAATTAAATTGTAAATTCAGAAACAAGCCGCTTAAGCGTATTTGCCTGTCCTGAAAGCTCAACGGCAGCCGCAGCAGACTCTTGCGATGTAGCTGAATTTGTCTGTATAACAGCCGAAACCTGTTCGATACCGACCTTGATCTGCGATACAGAATTGGCAGCCATATTGGAATCGTTGGATATTTTCAGGTTAAGACTTGCAACAAGTTCTGAACTTTCCATTGCATTTTCCATTTTCTCGGCAGCGTCGCTTACGAGCGTATTTCCCTTGTCAATGGCAGCAACTGTATTTTCAATAAGCGCCGTGGTATTTTTAGCAGCCTCAGCACTTTTTCCTGCAAGATTTCTTACCTCATCGGCAACGACTGCAAAGCCCTTACCGGCTGCGCCTGCACGTGCAGCCTCAACGGCAGCGTTAAGCGCAAGAATATTTGTCTGGAACGCAATATCTTCAATGGTCTTGATGATTTTCTGTGTTTCATCAGACGACTGGCTTATCTCGCTCATTGCTCCGACAAGTTCCTTCATCTTGGTGTTTGCGTCGCCCATTTCCTTAACGGATACGCTTGTCTTTTCATTTGCCTCTCCGGCATTTGTTGCATTATCATTGATCTGCTCAGCAACTGTCTGAATAGTAGCGGCAAGCTCCTGTACTGACGAAGCCTGTTCGGTCGTACTCTGAGAAAGCGCCTGTGCGCCGCTTGATACCTGATCAGAACCGGAAGAAACCTGATCAGCTGAATTATTGATGTCCGTTATTATATTACGCAACTTCACTGTAAGATTATTGGTAGAATCAAGAATGCCGGCATATGCTCCGATATACGATGCCTCATTTCGTGATTTTACCGAAAGATTTCCATTTGAAAGTTCCTTTAACACATAATCAATGTCACTTATAACTTCGTTAGTTTCGTTACACAGCGTTCTCATGTTGTTGGCAAGCTGACCGATCTCATCTTTTGAAGTATACTTGATCTCTACATCAAAATTACCGCGTGCGACCTTTTCAGCAGCTGCTTCGATTTCAGTTATACTGCCGGTTATCTGTTTTGTTATGTACATCGCCATAAATACGCCTACAATAATATCCAATACGCCGACTACCCATCCAAAAATGGAAATAAGATTTCCCGTTGAAACTCCATCTTCATAATTCTCTTCCGCCTCATTTACGGAAAATTCCCTTGCCGTTTCTATATGCTCCGACATTTCAGACATGATCGGCACTACAGATTCAAGATATACTGCAAACGCCTCTTCACTTTTATTGTCGTTGGCATACATTTTCAATTCATCCGTATTTGAGTTTAATTTATCGTTAAGCTCGTAAATAGCGTCTATATCAGCCATATCTCCGTTGTAGGTGTCTTTAAGCTCTTCGATCACAGAATACATTCCTTCAACGGTTTCATCAGCCGTATTAAACCTTGTCTTAATTACCTCAGGATCAGATTCACAAATCGCATGAAGTATGTTTTTGGCGGTGATGTTCAGTTCTTCGGCAAGCGAATCGAGATGCTGAACATTCTGATACGGCATTGTGTAGAATGATTTAAACTCTTTTGACATCATCGAGAATCCTCTTGAAGATGTAAGTACAAGAGTAAACAGCATTAGCAAAACAAGACCGAATCCCACGATCATTTTTGTTGATACCTTCAAATTTTTCATAGTGCAAATTCTCCTTCGTACAGATCTTTTTACTGTCAGGAAGTCTTAATTACGACTAACAATTAAAAAGTTCAAAATATTTATACATATTATATCATAGTTTTGACAAAAAATCAATACTTTCAATAAAATTTTACTTGTTTTTTTATTTATTTTTTTCTGTATATTGCAATTTATACTAAATATATGTAAAAATATAGTTAAGTATATCCAATTAAAGTTATACTAAAAGTAAAATATTTTAAATTTTACTATAAAATCACACGATCAGTATATATAAATATATGTCAAACGATTTGTATATAATGCCGAATTTTATAAAAACTATTGACTTATATACGTCTTTAGGTTACAGTTAAATTATATTACTTTACAAAGCAATATATTATACTCATTAAATCTCCATTTTTCCGTCGCAAGGCGGCAAACGAAATCTATAACAAATTAAACCGAGGTGTTTCAATTGTCAAAATTCAGCGGATTCAATATAATTATGGAAAAAGTAAAAGAATCGGTAAGCGATTCAAAAGAGGAAATGGAGTCTGAGGATAAAGGATTTCATATAATACCGCAGGACGACAAGGCAAATTGCCGCAGTACCATGATAAAATATCAGCTTCCGGGTGTAATAATTCTTGCGTTATATTTAACCGCTCTGCTTGTTTGTTTTATAATCGATAAAAGAGTATTTCTGTTTTCGCTCGCATTTGGAGTAATAATCCTACCTATAGGAATTCATTGTCTGCGTCTGCTGTTTGTATTTTTATCTGACAATTTCGACATGTTCGGCGGAGAGATCGAAAGGTTTAACAGAATATGCAAAGATCATTCCAACAAAAAAAGTGACGCTAATCCGCCTCATGAGTATCCCTGCGCAATAATAAACGGCGTTGAAGCCCGCCTCAGACAAAATCAGGACAGGCGGCTTTCTCTTCAATGCGAGTCCGGACAAAAATATTTTTATATTTTAAGGATAAAACACAAATATATATCCGATGATGAATTTTTCTTTATAAACGCAGATTCTTCCCTCGCCGAAAAACAAGAAGGATTCCATAATCCATACCGTGAAGGAAGAAAATGGTCGTCCAAAAGCCTTTATTAACATTTTTCAGCATATAAAATCAAAATATCTTGACAAATCCCCAAATCGGTTATATAATGTAAGTATCGAAAACGTTTATAAAGGAGGAATTTATGGCTCTTGTAAATGCAATGGAAGAAATAGTAAAGGCAAAAATAGATAAGCTTATTGCAGATACAGACGATTGCTGTACCTGTGATAAATGCCGCGAGGATATGGCATGTTTGGCGTTGAACGCTCTTCCTGCAAAATATGTAAGTACCAACAAAGGCGCGCTTTTTTCAAAGCTTTCTGCCATGGTCAAGCAAAATACTGCCGACATAGATGTCGCTTGTATAAATGCGATAAACTCTGTAAAGGATAACCCCAAGCATGATGATGAAGAATAATTTTATAAACCTAAATGATTTAACAGTAAAGTACAATGAACTTAGTGCAGAAGAATACATTTTTCTATGGAACAGCGTTTGGGACGGCGCGCCGAATCCGGAACAAACGGCACTTGCTATGAAGCATACCTTATTCCGGGTTTCTGTATATGACGGAGAGGAAATAGTTGCAATGGCGCGAATGATCGGAGATATTGGTCTGAATTATTATATCAAAGATGTTGTCGTCAGACCGGAATATCAGCGAAAGGGTATCGGAAAAATGCTCATAAATGAGCTGCTGAAATACATAAATAACAATGCCGTTAAAGGTTCGGAAATTTTTATTGAGTTATGTGCGATGCCCGATAAAATCCCCTTTTATGAAAAATTAGGATTCTCTGCAAATGAGGCTCAAAGGTTAAAAATGGCATATAGTATCAAGTAAAGGCAGAAGTCACCATTATCGGCAGCTTCTGCTCTTTTATTGGGTACTGAACATGATCTTAGTTAGGAGTACTCAAATGGAACGAAAAAGATATTACATATTAGATACAATACGCGGATTTACACTGCTGAACATGATCGCATACCACGCAATTTGGGATCTTGTAAACATATTTAATCTCAATTGGCAATGGTATCGTTCAGAGGGCGCGCATATTTGGCAGCAGTTTATTTGCTGCACTTTTATTATGCTGTCGGGATTTTGTCAGCCGCTCGGCAGAAGCTCTCTTAAAAGAGGACTAATAGTCTTTGCTTCGGGAGCGGTCATATCGCTTGCAACGATTATTTTTATGCCTGAAAGCAGGATAGTTTTTGGTGTGCTGACACTTATAGGTTCATGTATGATAATCTCGTTTTTTACGAAAAATATCGTTAAAAAAATACCGCCTGTCATCGGCTTTATTGTAAGCGTCGCGGTATTCAACATGTTCAGACATATCAGCAAAGGGTATATCGGACCTAAAGATATACGAATCGTAGAGCTTCCCGATTTTCTGTATAAAAATAACGTTACGTCTTACCTCGGATTCCCTCACGAAAGCTTTTTCTCAACAGATTATTTCCCATTATTTCCGTGGATCTTTTTGTTTTTATCAGGAATTTTTTTATTCTATACTGCTCAAAGGTATGATCTGCTTAAACATCTCGAACACAGTCTGTCAAAGCCGATCGAATGGCTCGGAAAACATTCCTTGATAATATATATGATACACCAACCTGTAATTTATGCGGTTTTGTATTTAGGCAAGCTTTTATTAAAATAAAAACACAGTACCGAAAATGATACTGTGTATAAAAACCTGATTTTAATTGGACGCCCTCTCTTGCAGGGCGTCCATTCTTTAAAAAGTCATTTTAAAGTTCTATTTTCTGTGGCGGTATGAGATAACTGTCATTATCGATATCGTCCTTATTTGCAACGGCATACTCGATAACGTTCGGCTTTACTGCTCTGATAAATACAGCCACATTATCGTCCTCAAACGTTTCGGGAAGAACGCATTTCTTCTTTTTAACTTCGGAAATAGGCGTATTTCCGCTTTCAACCTCCGGAAGATTTGAATAGTATACCTCAAAGTCGGAGTAATAAGCGTCCGTAAATATTACCCACTCATTATAAGCGGCATCCTTTGAAATAACCGAACTGAACTTTCTTCTGACATTTCTTCCGATATAGTACTTAAACGGCACTTCCGCGGCAGAATTAAGCTGAGATTTTACAAGGATTCCCGAACCTGTTCTTCCGCTTAAAAGACCATACGCAACTCCCGTTTTTCCGTTTGCGCGCGTAATTGAGTCAATATTAATATCAACACCGTTTTCGATCTGTATTTCATCAGCCTCGGGCGTTCCGAGCGGCGGATATATAACAGGGAAATCTTCTCCGGAAAATCCTGACATTTTAGAATTCCAGTCAGCTTTATACTTATTGAACAGCTTCTTGACGATAGGTGATTTACTTGAATTACCTGCAAGAAAAATCGAAATACTCTTCCATTTCTTAACATTTGCAGCTGCATAATTCTGCTCGAATGCTTGGAAGAAATTGCTAACTCCCTTTTCGATTCTCTCTTCAAGAATTTTTATCATATCGATATGGATATTGTTCTTTTCATCATCAAGAGAAAGAGCGATACCCGACTGTATCTTACCGTTTTTATCAAGCAGATCAACTGTGATCTTGCCCTCAAACGGGAATATTTCCTTAGAAGGCGGAGTTATTTCGCCGTTTTCACTCAAAGTAAGATTCTCAACGAAAGGTCTGAGTATCTCCATAAGCGATTTTGTATTTCTCTTAGCTTCCTGCGAATTGCTGATAAGCGCCTCAGAACCATCGAATTTATCGCATTGCTCGGGCTTGAAGAATGTAAATCCCGCGCTCTTATCGTTTTTAAGAAGAATATCAGAATTTGCCTTGAATATCTCAAATGTAAGCAGCTCAAGCAGATTTTCGCCGCCGAGATACTGGTCGCCCCCTGCGCCGAAATGCTCGACAACATAATCGTAACGTCTTTCCTTCATCTGTGACGGGTCGGAATAACGCCACACGCCGAAATCGAAATCGGTAGTACCGCCGCCGAAGTCAAAAATACCATAGAATACGGGTTCGTCTTCGCCCGGTTCTATATTGAACTGCTGCAAAGCGCAGATAGCGTAGCACGCAGGCTCGCTTGCTCCTGCCTGAACTCTGAAATGCGACATTATTTCATTGTCTTTCAGTATGATCTCGGGGAGCGATTTTTTGAGTCCCTTGCTGAAACTGTCGATTATCTTTTCTCTGATAGCCTTTTCATAGGTTACAGGAAACGACATGATATAATCAAGATAAATACCGTTTCTCATGTTGTTTATGAAAAGTCCGAGATAATATGCGTATATCTCAACAGGATTAAAGCTGCCGCTTTCTATTTCAAAAAATGACGGCAAAACGAAGTTATTATCATTCTGATCTTTTATATTTATCTGACGTCCCGATGTTCCGGCACCGCACCATTGCTTTATATCATAAAAGTAAGAATAGAAGTCCTCGCCGCTTTTAAGTTCATTGAAGTTATTCTGCGCAGTATGTGAAACTGTCAGATCCTGCCACTTTGTTTCAGGTCTGCCGAGAGAGGAGTTATATTTTGCAATAAAGTTTTCAAGGTCGATAAACTCCATTACGGTCGGATTTTCATAGTGCTTCGGCACGGCTCTCTTGCTGACTTGTCCCATACCAATTCTGTGAAGATACGTTTTATCGGAGCCGTCCTGATAAGAAACGACTGTTGATTTCGTACCAAAATCAATGCCTACAAGACCGTCCCAATGGATATCCTCGGCAGGATGTCTGCCGACAAGATTAGCGTCGATCTCGATCTCGGTCTTATTTTCGGGAACGCTGTCCGTCCAAAGATCCCAATGACCGTTATTTATATCGGTAAGACGTTTTAAGTCATAAGGCTCGATATCGGCTCTGTAAAGATCGCAGTTAAGAAATTCCTGCGCAAACGATTCCAACGCGTCGCCCGTAAGCTGTATCGGGTTTTTCTTGCATTGCGACTTTACAAATTCAGCTACCTTTTCCTTTTCAAAGGAAATGCCGAATATCTTCTTTACCTTGCCGTCAATGATGTCCTGTTTTAAGGAATCGGAAACTGTTATCTTGTTCTGCGCGCTGACAGTAATGTACTTATGCTTTGCCATATCGATAAACTGTTTAAGCTTATTTTTGCTTTCAACGCTCATATCAACAGGCACTAAATCGTACATAACGAAATTCATGAAAACATTTTTATCGGTAAAGCAGTACACGGGAATATTAATAGAGCCCGGATCGTCGTAATCCCATGTATTTGCGCTTCCGTCCTTTATATTAATGCAGCCCTGATAATCATTTTTTACGATACAGGAAACAAGACTCCAATGCTTTCCAGAGTAGCTGTCATTTTTATTGATGATCTTATCTTTCGGGCTTACAAGTCTGTTTTCTTCTTTATTCTCAAAAAACATGCGAAGAGCTTGTTTCTGCCCCATTTCCTGACAGGTAAAGCCTTCAAAATCCTCAAAATATTTTCTTGAACACTTTTCCCTCGTACTGTCCTTTATAACAAGATTTTCACTATGCACATAGTACACGTTCTTGTTTTCTATCTGTACCCATTCGGTTTCGGCAAGCTCTTCGAGTTCTGCGATAAGCGGTTTGCACACCTCGTTTATGATCTTTTTAACTTCCGGAAATTTAAGCTTTCTGCCATAAGAAACCAAATCGTCATTCAAAAAGAAATCGTCCGAAACACAAATTTTTCTCGTAATTTTTGTATTTGCCATATTTTATATCCTCACAATCGATTTTTCCATTATTTTTCCGTTAGTATTGTTCTTATACCCTTTAAGAAGGATTTCCGTTATTTCCCCCGTCACAGCGCTTTTGCTGCCTTTGGAATGAAAATCGCTGTCAAAAAGATCACCGGGTTTTACGTCCAAAATACTGTATTCTTCGTATATTTCATTATATTTATTGAAAAGCCATTCAAAAATATAAGTCATGCGTTCAATTTCCTCAGCCGATGTGTTGTCGAGCCGATAGGAAATATTTTTCCACAAAGCCTCTATATTTCTCCATTGCCCTGCGGAAATAATAAAATGCAGCACAGATACGGTAGAAATGATATTGGAAAGACTTTTTAGTATTTCAGAGTCAAGCGAGCAGTAAGCTTCATAGACCTTTTCCGATTCCGAATAATCGTCGGCATATTTTTTCAGCTTTTTACTCAAAGCGTCAGACATATCGTTATAAAGCCCCAGCTGTTCTTTCAAGCTTTCGTTTTCCTTTTTAAGCTTGTTTTTTTCTTTTTTAAGAAGTTCAAGCTTATCGTCGGAAGCTTTTTTCTCCGGCGGCGCGCTCTGCCGCTTCGGCTTCTTGGAAGCAATAGAAACGATTTTTTTCATAACATCGTCGTCGTCAAGCATAGACAAAAGCTCTTTGACATCCTTTTTTGAACTCACTTGCATTCTCCTTAACAATATCAGCATAAAAATACTATTAATATTTTTATTATACATCATATCAGCCGTTTTGTCAACACGCATTATGTATATCTTTTTATATCAATATATTCATTTGACGTTTTTTATCAATTTATTTTACAAAATGTAAAAAAAGTGTGTAATTATCACAAGCAAAACAAGAGCATATCCAAACGGATATGCTCTTTAGGACAAATTTATTCGGTTTCATATAGTTTTGCCTTGCCGTTAAGAACCATTTCCATCTCGACAGCATTTCCTCCGGAGTAATCGGGATAACAATACAGCCAATAGCCCGCTTCTATTCTTTCCTCGGGGACAATATATCCTACAGTAAAAGTTCTTGTTTCATGAGCGCCGATAGTATAAAGATTTGAATATTTTCCGTAATTATCTTTTTCGGAAACATAAGCGAATTCATGGAGAAAACATGCGTCGTCAAGCTCATTCCAAACTATATTTTTTGAAATAAGGGTTGGCGTAATACCATATAAAGTAGTGTCCATTTCCACATTTCTCGGATTTTCTATATCGAAGGTCAAAAGCATAAGCTTGCATTCATCGAGATCCGTCCACCATTTTTCAGCGCGTCTAAGGTCTTCGTCATCTACATCATAATCGGATATTTCAGCAGTTTCAATGCCCTTCAGCGTATAATTGAATTTGTAAACTCCATCAAACGTTTGAATTGTTTCCCCGAAAGGCTCGGGAGTTACTTCTGCTTTCATCTTGTCATAAATTTTCTGCTGCTCTTGATTGTAGGCATTACTTATCTCATCCATAGGCGGATCATATACGACCTTCGATTGGTCGAAATTAGTGTTATCATTGTAACCGACCGTATATTTGTCCGCAAATCCCTCGTCTATAGGCACTTCAAAGCTGTACTCCGCAGGAAATCCGTCCATATCGAGCCTGCATATGTCAACTATCAGCGTTTCTGTGGTTTTATACGGAGCGGAGAAGCCTGCTTTATCATCGCCCTCTACATATATACCTTCAAACTCGTCGCCGTTCTGATCGTGCATTTTAAGAAACTGCCGATCCGTATCGAGTCCGCTGATACAAACGGTTGACATAAACGGTGTGACTTCGATTCGTTTAAGCGTTATATCGCCGTATGCTTCATTCACCTCATAAACCTTATTATGGCTTGTATCGGCTTCGACGGTGTATTCAAACTCATACTCGTCGCTTATAGCTACAGTTTTTTCTGGTTCATAATCCCAATTCTGTTCGTCGATTTGCGTGCCTATCATCTTATAGCCGTTCACGCCCTGCAATCCGTTGATTTTTATACACAACGGCGATTTATCTGCGTCAGCGCAGATATTCTCATAGTGGATCACGGCGTAGTAATTACCGTCGTCGCTGTTTCCACTGAACGATATGATCCTGCGTTCGGGTATGAGTTCAAGCTGTCTGCCGTCAAGCGTTATATCAAGATCGCCGTTAATACATGTCGTATCCTTGAAAAGCTCGTAGTTCTTAGGCGTGAGCATAAGAGATACGGAAAGGTTCGTACCGTCGCAATAAACGCTTTGGAGAGTTATATCAGCCATGCTGTTTTCGGCAAGCTTTTCAACGGGCTTGGCATATAGAGTGAGATCGTTTTTCTCCATAGGATCTTTGGTGTAGGTCTTTTTGCTGATGAACGAAAAGCCGTTTTGTGAGAAATGCTCCGCAACGACAGGTACGGCAAACACCCCCGAAACAACCGCGGCGCACAGTCCTATAGCAAGACCTTTCTTTAAGCTGATTTTTTTATATTTCTTCTTTTGTTCGCATTCTTCATATATCATATCATACGCCTCTCTGCATTTACGGTCAACTATTTCAGGTACAGCCGTATCTTTCATAAATTCTTTTATTTCTCTTTCTTTCATACCGCAACGCCCTCCTTTACCAGTGCCTTAAATTCCGCACGTCCTCTTGAAAGCCTTGTCTTGACGGTATTTTCATTCATGTCAAGCAGCTCGGCAATTTCCTTTACCGTCAGCCCCTGATTGTAATACATCGTCATGATAAGGCGGTAGTTTTCGCTCAGTCCGTCAAAGCATTCCTTGATATCGATCTGATTTTCTTCAACAGCCGGTTCGATACCGTCATAGCTTTCGACATAAATCATATTTTGGTTTTTCCTGATGATATCTTTACAGCAATTGATAAGTATGCGTGTAAGCCATGTCTTGAAATACTTTTCGTTTTTGAGCGTTTTGATACTCTTCCAACACCGCAGAACGGTTTCCTGTATCGCGTCCGCCGCGTCGGCGTCGTTGTGCAGTATCGAAACAGCCGTCCTGTACATTGCGGACTTGTTTTGTTCCATAAGTTCGACAAAAGCGTCGGGATTGCCATTTTTAGCCTTCCTTATAAGAATATTTACTTTCAATTTAAACACCTCCGTTTTGAAAGCAACGCGCGCAGTTTTATTTTACCGTCTTAAGAACCTGTCTTTACAAGAGTTCCATTTTTTCTGCTTTCACATATTAGACGATGCAAAATGGCAAAAGGTTTCACGGCGTAATTTATTTTTAAAATAAATGCACCTTTTTATTGTAAGGTGCATTTAGCTTGTTAAAAGCATACTTTTAAATTTTTAAGGGGACGCTTTGCAAGAGAGGGCGTCCCCTTTTCGTTTATAAGCTGACTTTCCTTGCCTTGATAACTTTAAGACGTGAAAACTCTTCACGCTCTTTCTCCTCAAGGCTGTCAGTAATATATTTTACCATTTCATTATATCTCGGTATAAGAATATTCTGAAGCGCGTTTGCTCGCCTCTGCGCCTTTTTTATCGCGATTGCAAGGCGGTAAACGCTGTTTTCCACCTCGGCAAGCACAACCGTCATATCCTTGACCTTTGAAAAGGAAACATACGCCTTGTCAAGCTGAGAATTTGTAGAATAAAACCCGTAAGGAATACCCGTATCTGTTTTTGCAAGATTCAGGATCGGAATATCAACGCCCATAACGCTTTTATACGCAACACTTATACCGTTTTCCAGCGGTATGCTTCTTGCAATATTATCAATGACGCCAAGAGTGATATTAGCGTCCTGCAAAGCGGTATAGGCTTCCTTGTATGTGTCCTCGATCGAGCCTCTCAAAGATTTCGCTTTATCAATAAGAGCCATCATTTCCCTGATAAGGATATTACGCTTTCTGTCCATAAGCTCATAGCCAAGCCGGCAGAGAGAGAGAGTTTTTTTAGCTTTCATTAAATTTCCTTTAGTCGGAAATACCTGTTCACTCATTAAAAAAGTCCCTCCCTATCTATCTTTATTTTTAATTTGTTTTACTGTCATATAAAAGCCGAAAGCTGTCATCATAATTCCCATTATAGTCATCAGACAAGATTTAGATTCCATAGCTTTCAGACTTCCTTTCCGTAATTTGCCTCTGCAAATTCCGCGTTATAGTGGATCTTAAGCAATTCCTCATCAACCCTGTCAAGTTCGCTTTCGGGCAGAAGCGACAAAAGATTCCAACCTAAATCGAGAGTTTCCTCTATAGAACGTTCATCATTAAATCCCTGCGTCAGGAAGAATTTCTCAAAGGCGTTTCCGAAACGCATGTATTTGCGGTCAACCTCGGAAAGCTCCTCCTCGCCTATTACCGACGCGAGCGATCTTGCGTCCTGAACCTTTGCGTACGCCGCAAAAAGCTGATTTGAAACGGCAGAATGATCCGCTCTTGTATAGCCCTCCCCTATTCCGTCCTTCATCAGACGCGAAAGCGACGGCAAAACCGATACCGAAGGATAAATACCCGTCTGATCGAGGCTTCGGTCAAGAACTATCTGTCCCTCTGTGATATAACCCGTAAGATCGGGGATCGGATGCGTAATATCGTCATTCGGCATTGTCAGGATCGGTATCTGAGTAACGCTGCCCGTAGAGCCTTCGATAACTCCGGCACGCTCATAAAGCGACGCCAGATCCGAATACAAATAGCCCGGATATCCCTTTCTTCCCGGTATCTCACCCTTTGAGGAAGAAAATTCACGCAAGGCTTCACAATACGAGGTCATGTCCGTAAGTATTACAAGAATATGCATATTCTTTTCATATGCAAGATATTCTGCGGCGGTAAGCGCGCATCTCGGCGTCAGAATTCTTTCAATGATCGGATCGTTGGCAAGATTCATGAACATAACGACCTTCTGCTGAACGCCGCTCTCCGCAAAGGACTGCTTAAAATAATCGGCAACGTCGTTTTTAACGCCCATTGCGCCGAACACAACAGCAAAATCCTGTCCGCTTTCGTCCGCTATCTTCGCCTGACGCACGATCTGTACGGCAAGCTTGTTGTGTGAAAGTCCCGAACCCGAAAAAATCGGAAGCTTCTGTCCCCTTATAAGGGTCATAAGACAATCAATAGACGAAATGCCCGTTCTTATATAGTTTCTCGGATATGTTCTTGCAACCGGATTCAAAGGCTTTCCGTTGATATCCTCAAACTTTTCGGGATATATATCGTCAAGACCGTCAATAGGTCTGCCCGAACCGTTGAACGTTCTTCCGAGCATTTCCTCTGAAAGCGCAAGTTCCATCGGCTTCCCCGTAAACTGAGTACGCGTATTTGTAAGAGAAAGTCCTTTAGTCCCCTCAAACACCTGCAAAACCGCCTTGTCGCCGTATATTTCAACGACGCGCCCCAAACGCTCCGTACCGTCGCTAAGCCTGATAGACGCAACGTCCTCATATCCGATATCCTTAACTTTATCGATAACGATAAGAGGACCGTCAACCTTTTTAAGTCCAAGATATTGAATACTCATACGGCTCTCCTTTCGTTTTCTTCATTTATAAGCCTGCCGAATACGTCTGAAATTTCCGCGTTAAGCGTTTTAAACATTTCAGGCTTGTCATTCGGAATATCATATTTGATTTTTATAACCTTTTCAAAAAGTCCCGACGACATTATTTCGCTCATGGATACCTGTGATTTAAGAGCAGAAAGCGCCTCATGATACAATATCAGTATAGATTCCATCATAAGCATCTGCTTTGAAAGAGGCACGAACGTATCGTCCTTATGGTAAGCGTTCTGCTGTAAAAATCCGACTCTGATAACTCTTGCTATCTCGATAACAAGCTTCTGCTCGTCGGGAAGAACGTCAGAACCGATAAGCTTTACGATCTCCATAAGCTGATTTTCTTCAACCAGTATATTGGATATTTCCTGTCGGTATTCCATGAATTTGTCCCCTGCTTCCTTTTCATAGAAAGGCGATAGATCGTCCACATACTCGCTGTAGCTTGTAGTCCAGTTTATTGCGGGATAATGTCTTGCGTAGGCAAGCGACTTGTCGAGCGCCCAGAAGCAGCGTACAAAACGCTTTGTATTCTGAGTTACAGGCTCTGAAAAGTCAGAGCCCTGCGGTGAAACCGCGCCGATTATCGTTACCGAGCCTTCTTTTCCGCAAAGCGTTTCGGTATATCCCGCCCTTTCATAGAATTCCGCAAGTCTTGACGGAAGATATGCCGGGAAGCCTTCCTCCGCAGGCATTTCCTCAAGACGTCCTGAAATTTCACGCAAAGCCTCCGCCCATCTTGAAGTCGAATCCGCCATGATCGCGATATGATAGCCCATATCCCTGTAATATTCGGCAAGCGTAATACCGGTATAGATAGACGCTTCTCTTGCCGCAACAGGCATATTTGACGTGTTTGCGATAAGTACCGTCCTGTCAGTCAGCGGACGATTTGTTTTAGGGTCGATAAGCTCGGAAAATTCCTCGAGGACCTGCGTCATCTCGTTTCCGCGCTCTCCGCAGCCGATATAAACAATAATATCGGCATCGCACCATTTTGCAAGCTGATGCTGGGTCATGGTCTTACCCGTACCGAATCCGCCCGGGATAGCGGCAGTACCGCCCTTTGCGATAGGCAGCACGGTATCTATGATCCTCTGTCCGGTAATAAGCGGACGAGAGATTATCAGTCTTTCCTTTACAGGTCTTGGCTGACGTATAGGCCATTTCTGACAAAGAGTCAGCTCCTGTACATTCCCCGTATCGTCTTCTATTTTGCAGACGACATCATTTACACGATACTGTCCGTTTTCAGCCGTCCATACGACCTTTCCCGAAAGCAGCGGCGAAAGCATACAATAATGCTTTATAACCGGAGTTTCAGGGCATGACGCGTAAACCATGCCGCCCAAAAGCTCGTCGCCGGCTTTCACTTCAATTGTAACGTCATAAAGCTTTTCGGTATCAATGGGGGTAACTTCAGCGCCCTCGTCGATAAACGCTCCGGTAAGCTTTTCCATTTCCTTAAGCGGTCTTTCAATACCGTCAAATATATTGGAAATAATACCCGGTCCCAGCGTTACGCACATAGGAGCGCCGGTCGTATAAACGGGTTCGTCAATTTTCATTCCCGTCGTACTTTCATAAACCTGAATTGTCGTACATTCATCGGTTATACCGATAACTTCTCCGATAAGCCGCTTGTTTCCAACGTAAACCATTTCAAGCATGGAGAAATCCTTAGTATCTCTGACTTTGACAACAGGTCCGTTAATGGAATATATTTTATTCAAAACGGTCACTCCTCTTTTCAGCTTTCCGATTTAAAGCTGTATCTGCTGCTGAACGCCTTTTTCTGCTCTTCCAAAGCGCTGTCAAACGTCTTATCGATAATAAACCCCTGTTTAGAGTCGATAAGCATGATACCGCCTATTTTTATCGAATCGTCAAGCTTTAAGTCATATCCAAATTTTTTCTTTAAAGCCTCGCCGTATTTTTCATCCTTTGAAGAAACCGCGATAACAGCGTCATCGGACAAATTTTCTCCCTCGGCGATACTCATAAGATAATCTCCATATTTATCGGATCTCACAAAATCATAAAGCTTCTTTTCGACATCGCTGAATATCTTGTTTGAAAGCTCCTCACGGTGAAGAAGCGTATCAACTCTGAATTTCTGTTCTTCAAGCGCATACATTTTGCGGTATTTGGCTTCTGCGTCCTTAACTGCCTTCTGTATTTTGTTATATGCGTCAAGAAGCGCATCGTCCTCAGCCTTTTCAAGCTTTTCGCTGCTCAGCTTATTTGCTTCATCTATTATTTTGCTGATATGTTCTCCGACTTCACTATTTACAGATTCGCTGAATTTCTCAAGCTTTTGTTCCTGCATCTCGTCCATAAGAACACCTCCGTTATGCGTAAGTTAAAGTTTCAATCCGATAGCGTCGCTTACATATCTGTCGATAGCGGTCGTGATATCGGAAGTCGCATGACGATCTGGAATCTCAACTATAAGCGGAGATTTCCTGTTAAGCTTAACGTCATACACAAGTTCGCTGCAAAGCTTGACAAGCTTTTCTGTCATAAGTATTACAGCCACGCTTTTATTTTCCAGAACCTTTTCAAGCTCTGCTTTCACCTCATCGGGTTCATGCACGACAACGCCGTCTATGCCGGCAAGACGCATCCCCATCTGAGTATCTATATTATCGCTTATCAAATAAAACTGCATTTCTTTTCACTTGCCTTAAAGCTTATTTAAGATCATGAATGAGATGAGGAATCCGTAAAGCGCAACGCCTTCGCCGAGCGCAACGAAAATAAGAGCCTTGGAAAACGATTTAGGTTCTTCCGCAACAGCTCCGATAGCGGCAGGCGCAGCAGAACCAACGGCAATACCGCATCCGATAGAACCAAGACCTACCGCAAGAGCGGCAGCGAGATATCCGAGTCCCGCATCGCCGATAGCGTTGGCTGCGTTAGCGGCAGCCTCGGCTGTTTCCGCGCTTACAAGGCTTCCCACAGGGAGAACAGCCGCAAGAGCGAGTACCCCGAAGAATGAACAGATATTTACGATAAAAGCCTTTTTAGCGGCGCTGTTTCCGTTTTTCTTTTTAAGAACGTAAACAACGGGAAGAATGAGCAGTACGACTGCAAAAAGCGGCAAAAGCATAATTTCCATAATATTCATAGCTGAAAACTCCTTTTATTTTACTCAATATTAGCGTCATATTTTATTGTCACAGGCTCGAATGGCTGTCCGTTTCCGTCATAGAAGCGCGAGAACACTTCATAGAACTCAAGTCTTAATACCTGAATACCGACGATAAGACCTTCCACACCCATTACAAAAATATTACCGATTATTATTATTATCGGAGAAACTCCCTTTGCGGCAGTTTCCGACAAAAGCATTACGACAGACATCATTCCCGCATGCGAGAACACAAATCCGCCGATTCTGACGAACGAAAGCGTATTGGTAGCGTAACCTAGCATAAACTCGAACACTTCAAAGAAATTCGAGGCTATAAAGTCGCCGATACCGCTTTCAAGGTGAAATTTTTCGCCCTTTACAAGACAGCCGAGCGGCTCTCTGAAAAACATAAGGATTACCGGAAGAACGATAAGGCATATTATATAAGGCGCTGTAAAGAGATTTGCGATCCCTGTCATAGCACACGCAATACCTGCAAGCAGCGAGCCGAAAAGTACGAACCCGGCAAGCCCGTTGTTTCCGAATATGGCATTCTCATAATCCTTATGCTTAAAACTGATTATGATATTTACCGTTATTGCGATAAATATTATAACAACGCCTATCAGTATCGCACCCAAAAGGACGTTCATCGTGTTTTCCATAACATCGAACGGCTTATGCTCAAATCCAAGCCTTTTATAAAGAGGGGTCAGCGCTTCCTCAAATCCGAACACCGAGCCGTATATGAGTCCGAAAAACGCGCTCGATATTCCTATTCGCTGCATTATTGCCCCAAGCTTGTTTCCGGATTTTTTATACACCAACCAACCGATAAGCGATATCGCAAGACCTTGTCCCAAATCGCCGAACATTATACCGAAAAGTACCGTATATGTCAAAGCGACAAGCGTTGTCGGATTAAATCCATTATAAGACGGAAGTCCGTACATCTCAACAAACATTGAAAACGGCTTTGAAAATCTGTTGCTTTTAAGCTTTACAGGCGTCTGAACGAGATTATTTTCCTCTGCATTTTTTATTACCACCGAAACGTCCGGCAGGCTTTCAAACATTTTTTTAAACTCATCTATACTTGATTTCGGAACAAAGCCGGCAATATAGAATTTATCCTTATACGCCGCGACGTTGCTGCGAAGCTCGAACACATCATAACTGTATTTCAGATAACTGAAAATGCCGTTTAACGTATCCGTATGCTTTTCGATAAGATCGTTTCTGTTCCTTTCAAGCTTTTCAAGCTCCGATTCAAGCTCTGAAAGCTCACGGGTGAGTATTTCCTCTTCCTTTTCGGGAGTTTCCCTTACATATTCGGGGATCTTTATCCTTTCAAAATAAAGCGTGCGGAAAATACTGTCCGCTTCGGAAACGATGTCTGTCGGCGCAAAATAAAAGCCCCATTGATAGCTTCCGTCATCGTCATAAGGAATAAAAATAAACGTCCTGTCACTGTAATGAGAAAGCTTTACGGTACTTTCACAAGGAAGTCTGCCGAAGCGTATGCTGATATGCGAGCACTCAAACAGCTTCCTGAAATCGATCTTCATTCCTTTAAGATGAGTGATCTGCGTCAAAACCTGCTTTCGCTGCTGTATCTTTTCGGTATGCTCGACGATACTGTCGTCAATACAATTAAACTCATCTTCAAGCTTTGAAACGGTTTCCTCCATTTCCTCGGGAGTCAGATGTGAAAATTCGGATCTTTCAAAGGTAAATCCGCTTCCCGTTTTGACAGAAACAAGTCTTTTAAGCAGCAGTTTATAGGGATTTTCCCCGTCAAGCCTTTTAAACGTACCGTCGGAAGCCGATTCCTTTACCGCGTCGGTAATATGAAAGCAGCCGCTGTCAGCACATTTTCCAAGCGCTCTGTCAAGATTTTTCATAAGCCCCACAATGGTAACAAGCTTCATCTTTTCAATTGACATTTTTCCACCTCCATTCTATTATAAAACAATAAGATTTTCCATATAAGACATGCTTTTTTCATATCTTATACCCTCTATAATATTAATGATGTTATTCATCTCGACCTCTTCGAGATACATGAGCGAATAAAGACTTACCGCCGCGCTCTCCGAAAACATAAGCGCGCGCTTTGCCATCGCGTATCGTATCTTTACAAGTTCCTTTTCAAACTGACTGCTTTCCATATCCACAGAAAGCTGTTCCATTTTTCTTCCGTAAGAGGTATGCGAAAGCATTCGCAGATACTCTTCGGAGGATTCGGTCTGAAAAAGATCAGACTGCATTTTCGCAGAAAGCCTTCCGTAAAAAGGAAGAGTATATTTTTTCAGAGTATCGGCGTCCGAATTGAAATATTTCTTCATTCGGTAGGCGTTGATTATGTTGATGATATCCGTCTGAACATTTATCTGATCTATCAGAGCCTTTTTTGATTTTCCGCCGACGCACTCGCTGCCCTTTTCAATAAGCCATTTAAGATGATAGGTACGAAGCCGTACCTCGCATTCCGTATAAGGTATATTTCCCTTGCTGTCCGTTCCGACGTTTTTTAAAACATCATAATAAGGCGTATGTCTGAGTACATTCAGTACTGCCTTGAAATCGTAAGCGTTTGCAAGTTCCATAAGATCGAAGCTCGATTTACCAACAAGATAAGGCTGCATCGTTTCAATATACGCGTCTTTATTATCGTTATTGAGATATAGCAGAGCTTTCAGAAGCTCCCGTATTTCGGAACGTACAAGCAGGAAATTATAAAACGGCTGACTGTCAAGATGCTGAAACCTGCAAAGCCTTTCGTATCGGCTATAATAAGCCTTATCGATAAGGCTTTCAAGAAAGCCTCTGTGTATCGACGATGTGTCGATATTGGAAAGTTCTTCCGAAAAATAAGTATTCTTTTTCAGATATTCCGCAGCCTCCGCAACCTGCTTTTTTGAAGCAAGCTCAACGTAATCGTTATATTTCAGCCTTTTGCCGTAAATAGCCCTTGCTTTTGCAATAGTAGCATTTTCAGCCGATCTCAAATTACTCACCTACTATTTCCGCAAATATTTTATTTTCAATATCCAAATGACTGAAATCGAAAAATCTATCCATATTCATTTTTTCGTCGGCATATTTCTTTTCAAGCTTTGCGATCTTCATATCAAAATCAGTTTTATTGATCTTTTCTATCTCCGTTATACGCTTGTCAGCGGCATAAGAGATATCTCTTTTCAGCGACACGCATTTTGTTTCGGTATCGCTTAGGATCTTTCTGCTGCTTTTTTGTGCCTCAACGATCCTGCTGTCCGCCATACGGTCAATTTCAATAATTTTGTTTACTAAATTTTCCATACGCTCCACCTTTACCTTTCCATATTAATTTTTAATACTATGCATAGGCGCCGGTATTCTTCCGCCTCTTGAAATGAATTTAGCCGGCGACTTTGTATTTACATTCATTACCGGTCCGCTTCCCAAAAGTCCGCCGAATTCAAGAGTATCTCCGACGCTCTTTCCGACAGCCGGAATAAGCCTTACAGCCGTTGTCTTGTTATTCACCATTCCTATAGCGGCTTCGTCGGCAATTATAGCGGAAATAGTTTCGGAAGCGATATCTCCCGGAACGACTATCATGTCAAGTCCTACGGAACATACAGCCGTCATAGCCTCGAGCTTTTCTATTCCCAAAGCGCCGCAGTTTACAGCGTCTATCATTCCTGCGTCCTCTGAAACCGGGATAAATGCGCCCGAAAGTCCGCCGACATTTGAAGAAGCCATAACGCCGCCTTTCTTTACCGCATCGTTTAAAAGCGCGAGCGCGGCGGTCGTTCCGTGCGTACCGCAGGATTCAAGCCCGATCTCTTCAAGGATATGAGCCACGCTGTCCCCCACAGCGGGCGTAGGCGCTAATGAAAGATCAACGATCCCGAAAGGAACGCCGAGTATCTGCGAAGCCTTAGACCCCACAAGCTGTCCCATTCTCGTGATCTTAAAAGCTGTTTTCTTTATTATGTCTGCGATCTCGTCTATCGATGCATCGGGATATCTTTTTATAGCCGAACGCACAACGCCCGGTCCCGAAACGCCGACATTTATAACGCAATCCGGTTCGCCCGTACCGTGAAAAGCTCCCGCCATAAACGGATTATCCTCGGGAGCGTTGCAAAATACAACAAGCTTTGCAGGACCGATGCACTGCCTGTCGGCGGTTATTTCCGCCGACCGCTTTATTATCTTTCCCATCATTGCGACAGCGTCCATATTGATACCCGTCTTGCTCGAGCCGACATTGACGGACGAGCATATATTTGAAGTCACCGAAAGAGCTTCCGGAATGGAATTTATAAGTTCGATATCTCCGGCGCTGAATCCTTTCTGTACAAGCGCGGAATAGCCTCCGATAAAGTTGACTCCGCATGTATCGGCTGCTTTCTGAAGAGCAGCCGCAAATTTAACGGGATTCTTTTCGGTACACGCCGCTGAAATTATCGCAATGGGCGTAACGGAAATTCTTTTATGGATTATCGGAATACCATATTCCTTTTCGATCCTCTCCCCTGTTCTGACAAGCTCCTTGGCTTTCGACGTTATCTTGTCATAAACTTTACTGCACGCCTTGTCAATATCGCTGTCGATACAGTCAAGCAGAGAAATGCCCATTGTTATCGTTCTTATATCAAGACATTCGTCCTGTATCATTCTTATGGTTTCAAGTATATCGTAAGCATAAGCTGTAAGCATTGAAATTCTCCTTATAGATCAGATTCTGTGCATCGAATTGAAAATATCTTCATGCATTGTATGGACGGAGAGTCCGAGTTCCTTTCCAAGCTCGCCAAGCTTATCGCCAAGCTCCACAAAATCCGTATTCATTTCAGATATATCGACCATCATTATCATTGCAAACATATCCTGCAAAACGCTTTGTGTGACGTCCGTCACATTTGCATTGTATTCGGCGCAGATATTGCTTACCTTGGCAAGTATTCCGACATTATCCTTGCCTATAACAGTTATAACAGCTCTCATAAAAAACTCCATTCATGTAATATACATATAAAATATACATATTTAATTATTAAATTTATATCATTATCATAATTATATCACATAAAAATCAAAAAATAAAGTGCAAAAACGACTTTTTTTATTCACTTTCAATCATCTTTTTTATTCATTTTTTTCATTTTCTTCATTCTTTTAGCAATTGTATTTCTTGTGATCTCCGATAATCTGTCAACTGTCTGTTCCGGAAAAGCTGCCAGAAATTGTATGCTTTGTTCATATGAGCTTTCCTCGTCAAGCTTTAATATTTCTGTGAAAAACGCATTGACATCGCTGTAATTCCGTGAAAGCTTTTTTGCCGTTTCCGTTCCTTCATCCGTCATGACAACGTTTGACGAATAATCGGGAACAATATACCCGAGTCTTGCCATACATTTGAGCATCCTGCTGACACTCGGCCGTGTAACAGATAATGTATTTGCAATATCAACAGATCTCACCGTTTTATTTTCACGGCTCAAATGATATAATGCGATAAGATATCTGCATTGTCCTGCGCAAAGTTTCATATTTTGTTCATTCCTTCCTGTAAGGCGACCGCATGAAGATTGTCCATAGGACACGACGCTATCTTTATATTTTATCACTAATCAGGCAATTTTTCAATATATAATTTGACTTTTTATCGTAAAAATGTTAAAATAAATAAAGGGTGGTTTTTATGAAATTAAATAAAATTTTGCGGTGGCTTCCCATTATTGCTTGGATGGCGGTCATATTTATGTTTTCGGCACAGCCTGCCGAGGCATCATCGGAAACAAGCAGCTTGCCTGCTGAAGTACTTGCAAAAATAATTAAGCCAAACTTTGATTCGTATACGCCCGAATATCAGGAAATGCTGCTTGATAATTGTCAATTTGTTGTCAGAAAGCTTGCTCATTTTTCTGTCTACACTATTTTAGGTATACTTTCAAGCATTGCGTTTTCAAGCGTTAAAAGGTTCTCTTCCAAAATGAAACTCATCTCCCCTGCCGTATTATGTCTTATGTACGCCGTAAGCGATGAGATTCATCAGTATTTTGTCCCGGGAAGAAGCTGCAAATTCATGGATATAGTAATCGATTTCTCCGGGGCATTGTTCGGACTGCTGCTGTTTGTAATCACAGTAAAATTATATGTGAAAATACGAAAAAAGTGATCTGAATAACTTTTTCAATATCAATAAACAAAAAAATTAAAATATATGTATTGACAAATGACAGCTTATATGATATAATATTAATGTTAACAGAAAATATTGTTAACTTCCCTTTAAGTCTGGGTGTGGCGCAGATGGTAGCGCGCTACCTTGGGGTGGTAGAGGCCGTGGGTTCAAGTCCCGTCACTCAGACCAGTTAAATCCCCGTAAATACGCCGTTTGCAAGCAATTGTGAACGGCGTATATTTTATTAAAATCACGACTACGACACTTACCACGACACTTGTACCAAATAAACCGGAGATTTTTTCACCTTTCGGGTTTTGGGATTTTTAGAAGATATAATTTGAAATCACACCTGTTTGCATACGCAACAGAAAGTTTATACGAAACATTCACGAAAAGAATATTTGATAAGTCTTCCCGGTAATTTTTATTTAATGTCAATCTGGGCTGATAAAGATATACGGTGGAATCGTGTAAAGGATAAATACGATTCCAAAGAAGATGATTTTAATTGTGATGATAAAAGAGATAGTAATGAAAAAATTGAAAATGGGCAACAAATAACACTTTGCTATCAAATGGCTGATGTTGTTTAGATTATTGCAGAGCGTTACATGCAGAAGAAAATGCTATTGTTAATATGGCTCGTATGGGTATATCTTTCCCCATGGAACGTGCAACGCTATATACAACCACATACCCTTGTAACTTATGTGCAAATAAAATAGCACAAGTTGGTATTAAAAATATTGTTTATTTTGAACCATATCCAATGGAAGAAGCTAAAAAAACTTTATTAAAGCACAATGTAAATGAAATACCATTTGATGGTATTACATATAACGGCTATTTCAGACTAATGGAGGTATTGCGATGAAGGTTTGCCCTGAATGTGGAAAAGTGATAGGATTCAATTCTTACTTTGGTGCTTATATTTGCGATGGATGTGGATGGGAAGATGATGCTTATAATCAAGAAAGAATATTATATTTATCACAAAAAATCATTATAAAACCTGCAAAATTTAAGATATTATATTCATCTATAAATAAATCTAAATGTATTAATAAAAAACTCCCCTCCGACCGTTAAGTCGAAGGGATTTTTATCACTCGCCCCTGAACACCTCAAATTCAACCACAGCTCCGGCACAAAGCGGCTTAGTAAGAGTGATGGAAAAATTAGTATTATTTATATCGAATCAGCCTTATACCGTTAACATAAACATTCAGTATATCGATCGCATGGTTATATTGCGGAATGTTGATCGGTATAACGCGGTTGCTTCCAGTCCGCTTCCGTAGTTGTGTAGCTGCTCGTGTACTGCCGTATAATGGAAGAACCGAGAGTATCTTTTACTGAATTGAACCATTCTTCAAATGCGGTTGATACTGTGCAAACAATTCAGACATATTAAGCTGTTTGATCAATCTCATTACGAAACCGTAAAGCGCGTTGTCCAGACGGGTATCGGTGACCGCGCTCTGCGAAATACTTGTAACGCCTTTGTTTACATAAACGTATGCAAGATAGTACTCCTCTAAGGAAGAGGTCGACGGTTCAAGTCCGGTCGGCGGCACCATTCTACGCCGTTTGCAAGCAGTTGTGAACGGCGTGTCTTTTATGTAATTTTG
>JAMPFN010000024.1 GCA_023664445.1 Clostridium sp.
AATTTGAAAACGATAGTTTTCAAAGAGGGGACGCTTTGCAAGTGAAAGCGTCCCCTTAAAGTGCTAAAAAGTCTATAATCATTATCTTTACGCTTCTGCGGCTCACAGCGCAGGCTGTGCCGGAGAAGAAGTTTGATTTTCTTTGATTCGTTTCCTGCATCAAGACAAGAAATGAACATACTGTGACAGGCTCTATTAAAATAGCCCAAAAGCTCAAACAAATATCAAAATTATATTGAATTTTTCAAAAAAATGGTGTATAATGATATAAGAATCTGTCAACGCAGGTTCTAAAAATATTTGTTAGGAGTTGTTTAAATGAGACTTGTTACACGTTCGGACTTTGACGGACTTGCCTGTGCGGCATTACTGAAGGATGCGGGGATCATAGATCATTGGAAATTCGCTCACCCAAAGGATCTGCAGGACGGACTTATCGAAATTACAGAAGATGATTGTCTTGCAAATGTTCCGTTTGTAGAGGGCTGCGGACTTTGGTTCGATCATCATTCCAGCGAATTTGAAAGAAATAAGCTTGAGGGAAAATATAAAGGTGAAAGCCGTATCACTCCCTCTTGCGCGAGAATAATATACGAATATTACGGCGGCAAGGAACGCTTTTCACATTATGACGACATGATGACGGCAGTCGATAAGGTCGACAGCGGAAATCTTACCCGTGACGAGATACTTAATCCGACAGGCTGGATACTCATAGGCTTTCTTATGGATCCGAGAACAGGTCTTGGAAGATGGCGCGATTTTACTATTTCCAATTATCAGCTTATGGAAAAGCTTATCGACTGCTGCCGTACAATGACAACGGAAGAGATACTTGACCTGTCCGATGTAAAGGAAAGAATCGACGTATACTTTGAACAGACGGAAAAATTCAAGGAAATGGTACGCGCCCACACGACTATTGAAAAAGACGTTATCATAACCGATCTGCGCGGCGTTGACCCGATATATTCAGGCAACCGCTTCCTTATTTACAGTCTTTATCCCGAACAGAATATTTCCGCATGGATAGTAAACGGAAAAGGCGGTCATGGATGCAGCGCGGCTGTCGGATACTCGATACTTAACCGTACTTCAAAGGTAGATGTCGGAAGTCTTATGCTCAAATACGGCGGCGGCGGACACAAGGCTGTCGGTACATGTCAGTTCAGCGATGAAAATATGGATGCAGAGCTTCCGAAAATGCTGAATGAACTTATAAATTATCCAAATAAATAATTACGGCAACACCGTACAAAGATTGTGCGTTATTGCCTTACATAGAAGTTGTTCTCATAGAAAAATACCTATGAGAGCAACTTCAAAAAACGAGGTGTTCCAAATGAATAGAAAAATATTTTGTATTGCAGCCGCTTTGCTTACGATCCTGACAGGCTGCTCGGATCTAAAAAGCAGATCCGAAGAACAGGATTCAAGTCTTTCATCCGCGGAAAATTCGGTATCCGAAAGCGATGCCGACAATTCCGATGAAAGCAAAAGCGAAGCTGAAAACGACGGTAAGAGCTTATTCAATATCAAAAAATTCTCAACCGTACCTTACGCTATGGACAAAGATAAATGCGCTGTTGAAGTCCCCTCCGAATTCAATGCTGACAGCGAAATTTCAGCCGTTTCGGGCAGGCTTCATCTTAACGGCGAAGAACCGGACGACATGATAGCTCTGGACGTTTTTAACGGTATGTCCGCAGAGGAATTCGGCTCGTTTGACGAAAACGATCTGTTTGAGCTTATCAATTACTCCACTACGCTTCCGCAGCTTCAGTATTTCAAGGAAGTTGAAATCAAAAACGCGGACGGCGTGGAGAACAAAGCGTATATGGGCGAAACTCTCGGTACTATCGACGGTGTCGACACCTATGTTACAATGCTTGCGGTAAACTGTCCCGAATATGAAAAAATGTATGTTTTCTCAATGCGCGACAAGAACGGCGAATTTCAGGATTACAGAGATAATATGAACGAATACCTTTACATAACCGACAACGGTTACGCTGTTGAAAACGGCAAGCTTGTGAGCGCTCCCGAGCCTGAACCGATAACGCATACAAATTCCGAGATCGGCTATACGATAAATCTGCCCGAGGGCTGGGGACTTATTACCGATACAACGGGACTTTACGGACTTGAAAGCTATACATACCACTATGATAAATATGACATTTTTATGAGTAACGACAATGAACTTGCCGTTATCGCGTCAAAATCCATGGACGTTTCCGATCAGATGTTTTACTCGTCCTTCAAGGAACAGTTTGAGAGAATAGACGGTGTGGGCGGCGATAACATAGTGTCTACCAGCGAATGCGAAATAGGCGGCTATGCGGCTTATCAGGTCGTTGTGAATCATACCGCAGGCGCTTACAAGACAACAAGCACAAGCTGGCTCATAAACGTTACGGGCAACGATCCGCATATTCTGGCTATACAGTATCAATACGATGACAGCGGAGAATTTGCGGACAAGCTTATCAACAGCATTACCCTTGAATAGGAGGACGGTACGATATGGGAATACTCGGCGCTATAAATAAAGCCTTTGGCTATTCGGAAGAAAATATGATGAAGCAGCTTAACGAAATACTGGCTTATCTCGGTACTGAAGCGGAATGTCCGATATCTGTTTCTCTTAAAACAAAGACTCTGCTTTCTTCAAAAGCCTACGCTTCGGGATTTGCCACAATAACAGGCGGAAACGTACTTCTTCTGCGTACTGTCATGCCGGTAAACGGCGCGGGACTTTACGATATTTCCACGCCGAAAAAGCTGATAATAAAAGAAAACATGTTCGGTCATACTGTGATCGAGGGTAAATTTTTAGATATCAAAGCAAAAGATTATGAGAGCCTTATTATGGAAGCCGCTCCGAAAGTGGACGGATTTCCTAATCAGGAATATAATCTGAACCGCTTTATCGATATTATCGATCAATATAAGACGAGGTGATTCCATGAAAAAAGCAGCGGCATCGTTCACGGCAATATTACTTATGATAAGCTTCACAGCCTGCGATTCCAAAGAGCAGAAGAAGCTGAACGCTCAATGGGAAGCGCAGGCAAGCGAAAACGCCGTTTCGTATATACAGGAAAAGTACGGCTTTAAGGCAGACGTTGTTTCAGCGGATATTTGCCGTGCAGCAGGCTTTTTTTCTTCAAGCCCGACGTCTGACGTAATAGTCGGCATGGAATATGACGGCAGGGCGTTTGATGTATATATAAACGGAGAAAACAGCAATACCGACGGCAGCGACAGCTATCAGTCGGCTGAAATTGAAGCGGCGATGACCGAAATGTTAAATAAAAATATTCCCGGTGTAAGGCAGGTTTCGCTTTTGGACGATCTTCCCGATCATTATGTACAGGAATTTTCAGAACCGCTGTATTCGGCGTACTACGATGGCGATAATCTGTGCGAAACGGCTAAAAGCGGTCTGAGCGGCTTCAAAGCCTATTATTTGCAGACTGATTTTTCCGATGAATCGAATTTTCACTTCCTTGATGAATATTGCAATTGTGAAGATTTTCTGCATTGCGAATTTATTTCCTGTCGTTCGGAAGATGCGTTTGATTTTGATGACGCAAACGCTAAGTCATCGCCCGTTTACTGCGATAATATGAGATCGCTGGGAGGACGTACAGCAGAATATGCCGAATATGAACTGCATGAATTTGACAATTTTAAATATTATTTGAATTATCCTAACGAAAGCTCCGAAAAAAACGCTGAAATAAAAATCAGCAAGCTATCCCCATATAATACGGGGATTTTAGACGATTACAACGTTTCGTCCAACGCAGAGATAGCCTCCGACGCATATCATATTTCCGCAGACGAGAGAGTAGGCGTTTGGGCGTATTTCCCTGCAAAGGACATATTGAATTTTGATTACGACGGATATGTTCATCAAGACACACGGATATTCAAGACGAGGTATAATTCGTCGGGCGAAAAAGAAAGTCAGGGGTCGAATCCTGTTTCTACCGTCGGCGACTATGCGACAGAAATATTTTGGATAGGACCGGGAGAAGGCGAATATACGTTTTTCTATCTGTATGATCCGGATTGACAGTAAAAGTACACGTCTTTTCAAGGCAATACCTCAATTAATTGGTACAGGTATCAATATTTTGGAATAAAACTTTTGATCTTGGAAATTCTAATATAGTCAAATAACTTGAAAATCGGAAAAATGGAAGTGATAAAAATCAAGGTTGCTTTAAATCCTGACGAGGAGATCGTCAAAGCAGTAAAGGAAGGCTTAGAAAAAAGCGGCGGATATTGTCCATGCCGCCTTGAACGCTCCGAAGATACAAAATGTATGTGCAAGGAATTTCGGGAGCAGATAAAAGATCCTGATTTTGAAGGATTCTGTCATTGTATGCTTTACTATAAAGGAAAGGAAAATTGATATGTCTGAAATCAAATTAACAGGTACAAATTTTGAAAAGGAAGTTTTAAATTCCGATATTCCGGTACTGGTTGATTTTTATGCCGACTGGTGCGGACCGTGCAAGATGCTCTCCCCTATTCTGTCTGAAATCGCCGATGAAAATGACGGTATAATAAAGGTCGGAAAAGTCAATACGGACAACGAACAGGAACTTGCGGTAAAGTTCGGTATAACAAGCATTCCGGCGCTGTTTGTTTTCAAAGAGGGCAAAGTCGTAAACACATCTGTCGGTTATACATCAAAGAAAAACATTCTGAATATGCTCGGATAATATAGTCAAATAACTTAAAAAGCAGCATTTTTAGAACCTATGCGGACAGGTTCTTACACGGAAATCAATTTTTGAGAAACTTATGGGGGACTCCGTCCCCCACCCCCCCCTGCCAAAGGGAATGATTCCCTTTGGAATCCTCATGATTTTTATTAATACTTCCCCTTGGGGAAGTATTAATAAAAATGTGGGTAACTACATAGAACATTTTTGGCAAAGATCAGGAAATAAAGCGCTTCAAAATTTTAAAATTGATTTCCGTGCAAGTTCTAAATCTACACTTGACTTTTTTGAAATATGTGGTATAATAAGTGTAAACACTTATTAATTTTTATTTAAAGTCCTTGCACATTCGTAAATCAAAGATTTACTTCGTGCATATCGGACTATTATACCATAAATAAAAATTTATGGTATAATAAGTGTAAACACTTATTAATTTTTATTTAAAGTCCTTGCATATATGCAGACTTGACAATTATATGCGGGTGTGGTGAAACTGGCAGACACGCAAGATTTAGGTTCTTGTGCCGCAAGGTGTGCAGGTTCAAGTCCTGTCACCCGCACCAAAAGTGTAAAATAATGTTATACAGGGAGGTATATTATGAGCATAGGTGTAAGTGGAATATCGAATTTTAACAGTATTTATTGTCCGCAGATGATCAAAAGCAATGAAAATCAGAAAAAAGAAAATGCAGCAACAAGCAGTGATGTTTCAGATTCACAGATAAGCGCTGAGAAAAAAATCAAACAGGCAGATGAATTTTTAACACAACATGATAAACTATATGCAGAGCAGCAAGCTGCTGTAATGAAAACGATTACAGATGGAATGGCGGTAGCGCAGGAAATAGCAAGACGTATGTCAAGCGGCGCAAAGGTATCGCAGTCAGATGAGAATAATTTAAGACAGTATGCGATGACCATGTACATGGCTGCGAAAAATGCACAAATGATGGCAGAACGAAAAAAAGATATGTCTGACGAAAGCTTGATCGATCAATTTGTTGAAAGACATTCCAATGACCGGAAAGATTGGACATCAGAGTTGGATCAGCGTATTCAAAGCATAAACCAAGCTCAAACCGCAGAAGCAGAGAATATTGTTCCGTAATGGCTGCTTAGATTACCGGAGGTATGGATATATGAAAGTAAATTCAATTTACAACAGCAATATAAATAATATCAATGTAAAAGTCAAAACTTCATCCGATAAAAACTGGACGCTGACAGATTCATTAAAAAGTGAAATTGAAGAAATGGCGAAAGAAGATGCGCACAATAACGTATACATGGATAGCAAATTCATGAATTTACGAAAAAACGAAGTCGCAAAAGTTTCGCCAAACAGAGGGGCTATTATTGGTAAAATAGGTCAGTCCTCCCCTTTTGGCGATATGGACAATATGAAAAAAATAGAAGAAGCTGACAGAAAGTGGTTGTGCATGCTTTTTGGAAAACCTTATAAAGCTGAATATCAATCTCATGACACGGGTTCGGCAATTCATGTGTACGATGAAAACGGCGATGAAATTCTTACATATACAGGCGGCGTCGGTTGGCATAAAAAAGAATCAAAAGCTGAAAATGAAGTGCATCAAACATTAAAATCAGTTTATTATGAAGCATATCATTCAGAAAGGCAAAACATTAAATCTCAATTAAAAACAAATTCAGATTTAAATATAACAGTATAAAACTTTGAGTATTCTGCAAGCTATGCAAAATGCTCTTTAATGACTTTGATGATTCATATTTATTCCTCTTTTTTAATTTCACCTGATTTTCACTAAATTATCACCGCTTTTTTTTTTGAATGATACAATAACTGTGTAACAACTTATGATAAGATTTCAATTAAGGAAATAATTAGGAGGCGGTATAATGCAGATAACAAGATATAATTATTCATATTATTCAAATCTTGTGCAGCAAATGATGAGTAATAAAAGGGGAACGTCAGATCCGTTATCAGAATGTGATTACGGAAATTTCTCACTACGATTTAAGCCTGTTGACATCCGGTTTACAAAGCCGAATTGGGATAACATAATGACTAAAAGGGATAAACCGGCAATGTCAGAGGAGGACTTTGAGAAATCTATAAGAGAACTTGCTCAAAAAGAGTTTACTACCGGAAAAAGAGACGATGCAGCTTATAGAAAGCTGTGTATGCAGCATGGCGAAACCGTGTCGCCTGACAGGAAAGCGATTTATGACGCAAGTATGAAAAAGACGGGCGGTAAGATGAACGCCGCTTGTATGTTCTGGGATTCAAAAGGAAATAAATCATTGTCTTATAATCCGGAATCAAGAAACTGGAAAGCTATAAGTACAGACGAAGAATTTGAAAGAGCAAGAGTATTTACATCTATATACAATGATGAACTTGCACGCTTGAAGAATATGTCCGGAGGAAATACAAAGGCAGCTGCGTCAACAAATGAAAGTAATAAGCTGAATATAAAAGTTTAGAACCTGTTCACATAAAAGAATTATGCAGATTTTTGAGCAAAATTTTGTCAATAATAAGGCAAAATTTTGCAGGCATACTTGCGTATGGCAAGAAATTTTAACGCAATTAGCGACAAAATCCGCCAAAAAGATGTGTGATATATTTTATGTGAACAGGCTCTGATTGCAAAATCTGATCACCGTACATTTATTTGTATGGTGATTTTATTTTACAGTTTTATATGCTTTATTGACATTGATTCACTATCCGGACATATTCTAAATATTTCGATTTAGAATATTGACATTTATATCTTTTAATGATATAATTAAAAGGAAATATTTCTTAAAATATATTTTTCAGCAAAAGGTCATATTTCAAAAAATAAGGTGTTTTTATGGAAAGTAAATTTACATTTGATCGATTAAACAAATCTGATAATATTTTGATTTGGGGCGCCGGATACCATACTGAAGAGGTATTAAGATTTTACAAGTTTTTTTTTGAAAGTAAAAATCTCTTTATAACCGATAAAAATAAAGCGGGAAGCTTTATTGAGGAGCATAAAATCCTTAACTCAAAGGATATTGATTATAATAACATCGATGCAGCCATAATAATGTCGGCAATTTATCACGATGAAATAGAATACTCTCTACGAAATGAATATCATTATCATGGTCCGGTAATCGGATTGTATTCGTTCCGTAAAATGCTGTTAGGATTAAGTTCTCATAATGAATGTATCTGTCATTTAGAAGATTTTATATACCATATGGAAAATGGAAGAAAAAGCTATTCCTATGATTATATTTTCAAGGAAAAATTCAGCAAATATAAAAAAATAAAGCTGTTTGCATGGTGGGCATCCTCGATTGGCGAATCAATCCGATTTTTACTGACATTTTATGATACTTCCTTTAAAAATAAAAAAGAAGATGAGTATTATCTTCTGATACCTTACATAAAAGGAAAAGATTTTGCAAATGGCAGATTTATAGAAATAATTTCTCGTACAATACCTGTCGTTACCTATGACAATTGCCATTTTTGGAAATATCTGATTGAAAAATATCCTGAACGTTTTGATTATGAATCGTATAATGATTACAACGGAATACTTGTAAATGTGTATAACCAGTTTGATGAAAGAAATCCAAGCGGTTATTTCCGAGATACAAAATTTCCTATTATTTCTTATACTTCGGATGAAATTGAAACAGCGACGCATAAGTTGGAGCAATTAGGAGTTCCGGGAGATTTTGTATGCATTTTTGCAAGAGATAATGCCTATTTAAAAGCTCAATATGGAGGTTCTTATTATAATGACATAAGAAATATGGACATAAAATCTTTCGAAGCGTCAGAAGAATATTTATATAAAAATAATATAAAAACAATCCGCATGGGAAAAACAACTGATCAGCCGATTGACTTGCCGAATTGTGTGGATTATGCCGCGAATTATCATAGTGATTTTATGGATCTTTATTTATTGGGTCATTGCAAATTCTATGCCGGAAGCTTATCAGGAATTACTGCTATTGCTCAAATGCAAAATGTACCTACAGTTTTACTTGGAGTGGTTCAACTGGGAATACATAACTCGCTTCCTTATAGAAGTTCTGATATATATGTTCCCAAAAAGATATACAGCCATACGGAAAACAGAATGTTAACTTTTACGGAGATGTGGGATGCTGAAATTTCTGCGAGAAATCTTTGTGAAAGATATTATCAGGATAACGACCTGGAATTTATTGAATTGACTCAGGAGGAGATCCGGGAAGCTATCATTGAAATGAACGAAAAAATAGACGGTACGTATATTGAACAGGAAGAAGAGAAACAGCTGCTGAAAAAATATCATGATTTATTAGATGGTTGGATCGAAAAGAATGGATATAGTTATTCATACTTTATACATATCAATATCAGCGGCAGTTTTATTTTAAAAAATTCTTTTTTGTTGGAAGAACATAATTAAATTTTGTGAATATATCCGTTATCGATTAAGGAGGAAAAAATGTCAGATAAAATTAATATGGATTCGCATAAGCTTATGTATCATCCCGATACTGTTTCACGATGGCTAAAAGGTGAAAATATCTATCCTATTGAAATGGAAATCGGTTTGACAAATGCTTGTAATCACAGATGCATATTTTGCGCAGTGGATTATACGGGATATAAGCCGGAAAAGATAAATGCGGAAGTACTTATAAATAATCTTGAACAGCTTGCGCCGAAAGGATTAAAAAGTATTATATATGCAGGCGAGGGCGAACCGCTGCTGCATAAATCGGCTCCCGATATTATTAATAAAACAAAATCATTGGGAATTGACGCAGCTATGTCTACTAATGGGGTTTTGCTGACGCCGGAAGTTTCAGCAGAATGTCTTAAATCTCTTACATGGATTCGTTTCAGTACTGCCGGAATTACAGATGAAACATATGATAAGGTTCAAAGAGGAAAGCCCGGAGATTTGTCTAAGGTTCTCATAAATATGCAGGAGGCTGTAAAGGTAAAAAAAGATCAGAGTTTGAGTACTACGATCGGTGTTCAGCTTCTGCTGCTTCCTGATAATAAAGACGAGATAGTTCAGATGGGAAAAGAACTCCGAAAAATAGGAGTAGATTATTTTACTATCAAGCCGTTTTCTCAGCACCCTCAGAGTCAGCATATTATTGAAGTAGATTACCATGAAATGCTGTCTTTGGAAAAAGAAATAAAAGAATTGGAAACAGATGAATTTAAAATATATTTCAGAGCGCATTCAATGAAAAAGCTTGAGTGTAAAAGGGACTATAAGCATTGTTGGGCATTGCCGTTTATGGTTTATTTGGACGCAAAGGGAAATTTATGGCCTTGTATTGTATTTATGGGAAAAGAAGAACTTAAATACGGAAATATTAACGAAGAAAGCTTTTGCGATATATGGGAAGGTCAGCACAGAAAAGATATTGTAAAATATTTTATGAGCATGGATCTTGAAAAGAATTGCCGTGAATTATGCAGATTGGATGAAATGAATAAATATCTGGATTCATTGAAAAATCCGGGACTGCATGTGAATTTTATATGAGGTGAAAAAATGACGGATAGTCAAATTATAAAAAAGCTTAGAAAAAAGATTTTTTATACGGCATATAAAGGAAATACCGGACATCTGGCGTCGGCGTTTTCCGTTATAGAAATATTGTATGTTTTATACTTTAAAGGAATAATGAAATATAACGCTAACGATCCTTTATGGAAAGAAAGAGACAGATTGGTCATGAGTAAAGGTCAGGGCAGTCTGGCATTGTACTCGGTACTGAGTGAAGCCGGATTTTTCTCTGACGACGAGCTGTCAACCTTTTGCAGACCTGATTCCAAATTAGGCGGCGAACCTAAAATGATCGATATTCCGGGAGTGGAGGCGTCTACGGGTTCTTTGGGACATGGTATGTCATATGCGTTAGGCATGGCAATGGCGTATAAAATGGATAATAAATCAAACCATGTATACGTTATAATCGGAGACGGCGAATGTCAGGAGGGGTCTATATGGGAGGCCGTTATGTCCGCATATAATTTTAAGCTTGATAATTTTACGGTTATTATGGATAACAATAAATTGCAGGCAATGGGCAGCGTTAAGGAACTGATGCGGATAGACAGCTGGAAAGAAAAATGGGAATCCTTTGGCTGGGAAGCGAACGAAATAGACGGTCATGACATCGATGCTTTAGTAAGCTCTTTAAGCAAACCCAATAAAACAGACACTCCGAAAATAATAATTGCTGATACGATCAAAGGCAAAGGAGTTTCATTTATGGAAAATGTTCCGATATGGCATTTCAGAATGCCGAATGATGAAGAACTGAAAATTGTAATGGACGAACTTGATATAAAATATGAGGAATTATTATGAGAAAAGCATACTTAAAAACTTTGTATAATTTGGCTTTGAAGGACGATAACGTCGTATCTCTTGTTGCAGATAACGGATTAATTGTTTTCGACAATTTCAGGGAAAGCTTTGCTGACAGATACTTTAATTTTGGTATATCCGAAGAAAATATGATCGGTGCTGCAGCAGGAATGGCAAATTGCGGAAAAATTCCATTTTGCTATACTATAAGTTCCTTTTTGGCATATCGTTCATTTGAATTTATAAGAGATGACGTTTGCTTTCAAAATCAGAATGTGAAAATCGTCGGTATAGGTTCGGGTATGGCTTACAGTACTCTCGGACCTTCACATCATACAACAGAGGATATAAGCGTTTTGAGAGCGCTGCCCAATTTAACGCTGTTTTCACCGGGAAGTCCTTTGGACGTTGAAAAAATCATTAAAGCGGCATATCAGATAAACGGACCGGTATATGTAAGATTGGGTACAAATAACGAAAGAGAAATATACAAAGACGACTATGATTTTAAATTGGGTAAAGCAGAGGTTATAAAAGACGGAACAGATATTACTGTTTTTGTAACAGGCAGTATTATTTCGGAAGTAATAGATGCAGCCGAAATGCTTGAAAATGATAAAATAAGCGTAAGGATAGTAAATGTTCATACATTAAAGCCTTTTGATAATGAACAGGTTCTGAAATCAGCCGCTAAAACCAAATATTTATTTACTGTTGAAGAACACAGCATTTTAGGCGGACTTGGAAGTATAGTTGCCGAGGCTTTGGCAGATAACGGAGTCGGCGCTAAATTAAAGCGCATAGGACTGAATAACAAATTTGCCGGGGGTTATGGTACTTATAATGAAGTGCGGCAAGCAAACGGTCTTGACAAAAATGGTATTTATTCGGCAATAACAGACGCATTAAAATAAATGTTTTGAAATTATTTAATGAAAAGGAGTTATATTTATGAATAACAGAAACGGTACGCCGTATAGTCAGTTAAAAGTGTTTTATCATGGCGATATATTGGATAACCTGCGTAATCAAAAAAGATGTGCGCCGTTGTATATAAGAATTAAACCTACAAATAAATGCAATCATAACTGCAGCTATTGCCATTACAAAAATGCATATTTAGACTTGGATGAATATAACCCTGACGACGAAATCCCTTATGAAAAGATGATGGAAATAGTTAATGATATGCATGAAATGGGAGTTAAAGCCGTTACTTTCAGCGGCGGCGGAGAACCGCTGCTTTATCCTCATATTGAAGAAACTATGGAAGCAGTATTGAAAAACGGTATTGATCTTTCTATCATAACCAACGGCAGTTTGCTTTACGGACGAAAAGCTGAATTACTGGCAAATGCAAAATGGGTAAGAATATCAATTGAATCCACGAACGACGCTTTGTATAGTGAAATAAGAGGAATAAAAGAACATTCATTTGACAAATTGTGCGATAATATACGCAATTTCGCAAAAATAAAAAAATCAAACTGCGAGCTTGGCGTAAATGTGGTTGTCGGAGATCATAATGCTTCTGAAATAAAATACATGGCTGAATTGATGAAAAGCCTTGGCGTTAATCACGTTAAATTTGCCCCTCTTATAACTAATGATACTGTCGAATATCATTCGCCGTTTAAGGAAAAAGTTATTGATCAATTAAATGAAGCAAAAAAAGATTTAAACAGCGATAATTTTAAAGTAATCGATTTGTATACTGATGATTTTAATGACAGCGTATATTTTAAACGTCAATATACCAAATGTCCTATAAAAGAATTTATTTGCGTAATTGCCGCTAATTCAAAAGTATATTATTGCCATGATAAGGCATATTTAAGCGATGGCATAGTTTGCGATTTAGCAAATCAATCATTCAAAGATGGTTGGTATTCAAAGGAAGTCGATGAAAAATTCAAGTCCTTTGACGCAATAAAATCCTGTAAGCAGCATTGTGTATACGATAGCAGAAACGAATTGATAAATACATTTTTAACCATGGATTTAAACCATATTAACTTTATATAAAACTGGAGATAAAAAATGGCATATATAGATTTTATTCAAGAGGTACATACAAGTACTAAGCGCGATTATGTCGGCAGAGTAAACGAGGCTGATAAGGCAGAGTGCGCCGCAATAGCAAAAAAATTCGATTACGACTTCTGGGACGGAGAAAGAAAATATGGTTACGGCGGATACCGCTATGACGGACGCTGGAATAAAGTAGCAAAAAAATTAGCTGAACATTATAATCTTCAGCCGGGACAAAAAGTATTGGATGTAGGCTGCGGAATGGCTCATCTGTTATATGAACTGACTCAGGTAGTACCGGGATTGATTGTGACAGGCACGGATATTTCAGAGTATGCCCTGGGGCATGCCAAAGAGGAAATACGTCAAAATCTTGTAAAGGCTTCAGCCGAAAGCCTTCCGTTTGAAGAAAACAGCTTTGATTTAGTTATATCTCTTAACGCTTTACATAATCTGAAAATTTTTGATTTGGAAAAAGCTGTCAAGGAAATAGAAAGAGTAAGCAGGAAAAACAGTTATATCGTAGTTGAATCATGGCGTAACGAAAAGGAAAGGGTAAATATGCTATATTGGCAGCTTACCTGCGCAAGCTTTTACGATGTTGAAGAATGGGAATGGCTATACAGAACATGGGGGTATACCGGAGATTATAGCTTTATTTATTTTGAGTAAAAATTTCGAGGGTTTATTTTTATGAATATCATGGTGACAGGCGCAGGCGGTTTTATCGGTTCAAATGTTTTTTCATATCTGACCGAAAAAGGATATAATGTTATCGGAACGGTAAAACATAAGAAAGATAAATTTGACAGGGATAATTACATTGAATGGAATATGCAAAATCAATTGGATTTGAATATCGATATAGATGTTATAATCCATACCGCCGGAAGAACGCCAAAGGCAGATACTAAATTTGAAGATTATTTTGAAGATAATATTTTAGCCACACATAATATGATTAGATTTGCTGAACAAAATAATGTAAAAAGTATCATTTATATTGGCAGCGCAGCCGAATACGGAAAAACTGTCGGTATGCTAAATAACAATAGTCCTCATAACGATCCCGACGATTATGGATTGACAAAATATATTGCCGAAAAAATGATAAAAAATTGCAGTACGCAAAGCGTTATATTAATATTGCCAACTGTGATCGGAAAGGGTTGTACTGATAACTGGATTTCCCGTGCAGCCGATAAACTGCGTAAAAATCAAGAAGTTAACGTTTATAATTACGAAAGTAATTTTAATAATATTTTACATATAACGGATCTGTGCAAATTTATCGACTTGATAATAGGTCAAAATAATTTGAATAATAAAATATATCTTTTAGGCGCAAACGAGATAATAAAAGTTAAAGACGTTGTGTTAAATATGAAAGAAATATTAAAATCAAGTTCCAATATAAAATATATTGGTGAAAATGGACAAACATCGTTTTATATAGATAACAGCAATGCTGTAAAATCAGGCTTTGACCCGATGAATTTAAATATATTGCTGAGCAAGATCAGCAAGGAAGAATATTAAAATTATATCGTACAATCTCTGAGCATGGAGGATTAAAATGGCGTTAATTGTAACAAAACAGGAATTTACCGAAATAAAAAATGAATTAAGGTCGGCAGGAAAGAAGATCGTTCTTTGCCATGGAGTATTTGATCTTGTTCACCCGGGACATATTGTTCATTTTGAAGAAGCTAAGAAAATGGGAGATGTATTGGTAGTATCTGTTACGGCGGCTGAATATGTCCGAAAGGGACCGGACAGACCGTATTTTGACGATGAGATGCGTTTGAAATTTTTGTCTGCAATCGCATGTATCGACTATGTGATTTTGTCCGAAGGCTATACGGTAGACGATATTATCGAGGCGGTAGAACCCGATCTTTATGTTAAAGGAGAAGAATACCGCAGAGCAGAGGACGATATTACCGGAAAAATTTCCGAAGAGGTTCAGCTCGTTCGTAAGCATGGAGGAGAAATTGCCTATACCGGCGGACAGGTGTTCAGTTCGACTAAGTTGATAAATCGTGCTTTGCCTTCCCTATCTGACGAGGTCAAGGAATTTATGAACGATTTCAGCAAAACATATCGGTTATCTGATATAAAACAGCTTGCCGAAAAAATTTCTTCTATGAAGGTTGCAGTAGTGGGCGACGCTATTATTGACGAATATGTTTATTGCCGTGTGCAGGGGTTGATGTCAAAAGACCGGGGATATTCTGCAAGACATAGATACATTGAGGAATATCTGGGCGGTTCTCTCGCAGTAGCAAGACATGTCGCTTCTTTTTGCGACAACGTGACATTTATGAGCGTTATTGGACAAGAAGAAACCGTTCATAGCCGTATACTTGATGAGCTTGGATCTAAAATGCGGCTTGACGTTACATTCAGCAATGTTTTTGAAACTATCAGGAAAACACGTTATGTTTCTGTTAATGAAAAAAGAGAAGAACTTGATAAAATTTTTGCCATAAATAATCTTCCGGAGCCAATGTGTATCGATAAGGAGGCTCACGATCAATTTAAGGTAAACCTGAAAGAAAAAATAGAACAATATGACGCAGTAATTTTATGCGATTTTGGTCACGGATTGATAGATGACGAGGTAATGGAAATTATTCAGGAAAAAGCAAGATTTTTAGCGCTGAACTGTCAGACCAATTCATCTAATTATGGAAAAAATCTTATTACAAAATATAAAAGAGCCGACGCGTTTACTCTTGACCAAAAGGAATTAGGACTTGCATTTGCCAATTACAGGCTAAGTGAGGAAGAACTCCTTATAAAACTTGAAAAGCATCTTAATTGCAGCGGTTGGCTGACGCGCGGAGCGCAGGGCGCAGTTTCAATTAAAGACGGTGAAATCAAGCATTGTCCCGCATTTGTACTTAAAGTTAAGGATACTATCGGCGCAGGCGACGCGTTCTTTGCCGTTGCCGGTCTTTTTGCGGCAGCAGGAGCTTCTGCGGAATTGGGAACATTTATGGGAAATATTGCGGGCGCATTGGCTGCTAATATTGTCGGAAACAAGGAAGCTATCGAAAAGGTAAATGTTCTGAAATACGCAAGTACATTATTAAATATATAAAGGAGTTATATTAATGAAAAGTTTAATGGTAGTACCTACATATTACAAACGCAGAAATCGTTATTATCAAATGCCTTTAGGAATGGCATACATTAATTCGGCTTTGCGTGAAGCAGGTCTTGACGTACAATGCATAAATTTAAATCATATAGAGGCGGACGACGTTTATGCAGTTTTGGAAGATACGGTTGTAAAAAATGACATTGATTGCGTTCTGTGCGGAGGGATCAGTCCTATTTGGAAATCACTGAAAAAAGTATTTGATACCTGTAAAAAAGCAAAACCTTCAATAATAACGATCGGCGGAGGAGGTTGTTTTACTTCTGAACCAATAATTGGATCAGAAGTATGCAATGTAGACTATGCCGTAATTGGCGAAGGTGAAATTACGGATGTCGAACTGCTTCTCGCATTAAGAGATAATAAAGATGTTAAAGACATAAAAGGAATCGTATATAAGACTCCAAACGGATATGTACAAACAGCGCCAAGAGAACAGATTCGTGAATTGGATTCCATTCCTTTCCCCTGCTATGATGGATTTAGCATGGATGAATTTTTAGACAGTCAAAGACCAAGCGATGAATATTATGCTTATTTTTCAGACAGACCAAGAATTATGCCGATGATTTTGGGAAGATCTTGTCCATTCCAATGCAAATTCTGTTTTCATCCGACCGGAAATAAATATACGGTACGCAGCCTGGATAACTTTTTCCAGGAATTGGAAAAATGGGGGGGGAACTACAAGCCTTCATGCATAATAATTTTAGATGAACTTTTCAGTTCAAGCGTTGAAAGGGTATATGAATTTTGTAAAAGAGTAAAATCATACAATATAAAATGGATCGTTCAGATGCGAGTCGATATAATAACTGAAGATATGCTCAGAACTATGCGCGATGCCGGATGCATCAGTATCAGTTATGGATTGGAAAGCTACAGTCCGGTCGTATTAAAAAATATGAGAAAAAATATATCTCCGGAAAGTATCGATAAAGCGTTAAAATTAACTTATGAAGCCGGAATAGATATTCAAGGAAATTTTATATTCGGAGATGAACTTGAAACAGAAAGCACAATTTATGAAACATTAAGCTTTTGGTTTAAACATCCCGAATACAGGATCAATTTAGGTATGATAGAAACATATCCTGGCTGCGGATATTATAAAGAGCTGATGAAAAATAAAAGTCATGATGAAAAAAGAGAATTTATGGAAAAATCAGAATGGCTTGTTAATTTAACGAAAATGCCGGACGACGTATATGAAAAATACAGGGTAATAATGGCATTGCTGGCATTTTATTATAATCCCAATCATGTTAAAGAGCAAAAAATTTATTTTGATGAAAACGGCGAAGTTACTGTCGAAATTAAATGCGTTCATTGTGGAGAGCACAATGTTTATCATGGAGTAAAAGAATATATTTCAAAACAGGTCTATTTTCAAATGGGCTGTAAAAATTGCAATCACAGAAATTTAATTTACAGTCATAAGGAACGCCTGAAAGAGTGGGATAAAATTGAATATCTATGCAGAATGCTTGCATCAGCTGATAATGAACATGATTTCAAACAGGCTTCCGACGTTTTATACAGAATGTATATGGAAATCAGAGATCCGGAAAACCCATTCCCTGTGTAATATAAAATTTTAATAATCAGGAGGAAAAAAATGATTTCATTAGTTACCGGAGGCGCCGGTTTTATCGGTTCGCATATAGTGGATCGCTTAATAAAAGAGGGTCATGAAGTGCGTGTGATCGATAATTTTACAACCGGACGTCCGCAAAATTTAGATCATCAAAAGGATAATCCGAAATTAACAATTTACCAAAAGGATATCAGAAATATAGAAGATATCAAGCCGATATTTGAAGGTGTGGATTATGTATTTCATATGGCGGCTCTGGCTGATATCGTGCCTTCCATTCAGAAGCCATGGGAATATTATTCTTCAAATGTACTGGGTACATATAACGTAGTTGAATGCGCAAGAAATGCGGGAATCAAAAAATTAGTATATGCCGCATCTTCTTCATGCTATGGAATACCCGATGAGTTTCCGACAAAGGAAACTGCTGAAATACGTCCGCAATATCCATATGCGCTTACTAAAAGATTGGGCGAAGAAACTGTTTTACATTGGGGACAGGTTTACGGACTTCCTGTCGTTACGCTCAGATTATTTAATGTATATGGAACACGTTCAAGAACGTCCGGTACATATGGCGCGGTATTCGGCGTATTTTTGGCGCAAAAGCTGGCAGGAAAGCCGTTTACTGTAGTAGGAACAGGCGAACAGACAAGAGATTTTACATATGTAACAGATGTGGCAGACGCGTTTTATACGGCTGCTGAATCGGATATAGTAAACGAAACCTTTAACGTAGGAAGCGGCGGAACATATTCTGTAAACCGTTTGTGCGAATTGTTGGGCGGCGAGATCGTTCATATCCCTAAACGTCCCGGCGAACCTGACTGTACATTTGCCAATACGAAAAAAATTGAAAAAGCGCTCGGCTGGCATGCAAGCGTAACTTTGGAGGATGGAGTTAAAAAAATTCTTGATAATATCGATTATTGGAAAGAGGCGCCTGTCTGGACGCCGGATTCGATCGGCAAGGCTACAGAGGATTGGTTTAAATATTTGGGGGATAAGAAATGACAAATTATTCAGAATATTTAAAAGGTTTGATACAATGCGCGGAAAACACAATTGTTACTTATTCCGACAATCTCGAAACGTCTACTTATGAAGAAGGAATAGGGCTATTAGTAGATGTATTCACGGAAGCAAAAAACAGAGGAAGCAAAGTTTTTTTCATAGGTAATGGCGGAAGCGCGGCAATTGCAGTTCATATGACGGCGGATTTTATGAAAAACGGCAATATGAAAACCTGCTGCCTTTATGACAGCTCTGTGATGACCTGTATGGGTAATGATTATGGCTATGAATATGTTTTCTCTAAACAATTGGAATTACTTATGAACGAAAATGATTTATTGGTTGCAATCAGCAGTTCAGGAAATTCAATGAATATTGTCAATGCTGTAAATACGGCAAAAAGAAAAAATGGTAAAATAATTACATTGTCGGGCTTTAAGCCGGATAATAAAATCCGCCATATGGGCGATTATAATGTTTATGTGAATATAGAACATTACGGCATTGTTGAATCCGTTCATAATTTGATATTACAGCACGTTGTAGACGTAATATTGGAGAAAGACAGCTATGATAAGCAATGAAAAAAAGCCGGCTGTTTTTCTTGATCGTGACGGAGTTTTAACAGAAGAAATGGGCTATGTTACCGATAAAAATAGTCTTAAAATTTTCACATATACTCCGTCATGTATTAAAGAATTAAAAAAATCAGGATATTACGCTATTTGTATTTCAAATCAATCTGCTGTAGGCAGAGGCATGATGCAAATGACTGATTTATATGCAATCAACCAATTTTTAAAAGAACAAACTTATCTTGACGCTGTTTATTGCTGTCCGCATTACTGGAAAGATAATAAGCCCATTTGCAATTGCAGAAAACCGCAAAACGGCTTGTTTATACAGGCAATGCAAGACTTTAATATTGATTTGTCTAATTCATACATGGTAGGAGATCGAGCTTCAGATATTTTGGCAGGGCAAAATATTCAGGTGAAAACAATATTACTTGAATCGGGATATGGCAGTCAGAGATTGGAAGCAGACGTCAAACCGGATTATATTATGAATGATCTTAGAGATGTTGTTCGGGTTTTACGAGTATGAAGCCCTAACAACTCCACCGGAATGTAAACCTAAAAGTTAATACTGCATAACTAATCGGAACTTCTCAAGGAGTTCCGATTTCGTTATAATATAATCGCAGAATTCACCGCCGACAAAAATACAATTCGCTGTTTCATCTCAACTTTAAGCTATAGACCAATCCTGACTTTCGGATTGCAGCTTCACCATTTTAGAATAAACGCCGTTCTGCTTCATCAGTTTTTCGGGAGAACCCTGTTCCACCGCCGTGCCGTCCGCAAGCACGACTACCTTATCCGCACCTGCAACGGTACGCATTCTGTGAGCGATCAGCAGAACCGTTTTATCCTTGATAAGCCGTGAAAGCGCCGACTGAATAGCCGTCTCATTTTCCACGTCCAGAGATGCAGTCGCTTCGTCCAGCAGAATGATAGGCGCATTTTTCAGAAACGCTCTTGCAATTGAAATCCGCTGACGCTCACCGCCCGAAAGAGAACTGCCGTTTTCGCCGATGTTACTGTTCCACATGTCAGGGAGCTTCTCCACAAATTCCTCGCAGTTTGCGAGCCGTGCCGCAGCGATCACTTCCTCGTCGGTTGCGTTCTTTCTGCCGATTCGGATATTCTCCATAACGGTGTTGTTAAAGAGCGTGACGTCCTGAAATACAATGGAAAATGCCGTTAAAAGCTGCTCCGGTTCAACGGATTTCACGTCAACTCCGCCTACCGTAATTTTACCCTTGTTTGCGTCCCAGAAGCGTGCCGCCAATTTTGCAGCTGTAGATTTACCGCCGCCAGATGGTCCGATCAATGCGGTGACTTCGCCCTGTTTTGCAGTAAACGATACGTCCTTCAGCACAGTTTCATCTCCGTTGTACGCAAATCCCACGTTCTCAAACACAATGTCATAACCCTTTGGAGCAAACGCTTTTCCACCGCTCTGCTCCTCGCAGTTTTCGATCTCATTCATGCGGTCGATGTTGATTTGCAGAGAGTTCATCGCCGCTAAATTCTGCAATGAAAAGGACATCGGCTCGTAAATTCTCGAAACGACCAGTAGGAACATGAAGAACGTAATCAGATTCAATGTACCGTCGATCAGCAGCATACTGCCCACCAGTGCGACCGACGCAATTCCCAGTTTCATAACCATTTGCGCAGGTATGACAAACATTGCGATTCCAAGCTCGCTTTTGATATGACGGCCTTCAAGCTTATCAATTTTGCGGAAAAGTCCGTCCAAATATTTCGTTTCAGCGTTATTGCTTTTCAGGTCGCGGACGGTTTCGAGACATTCCTGCACGCCGTCCTGCACGGCGATTTGTGCCAAATTCTGCTTACGGCTGAAATAATTCTGCACCTTTTTGGAAAGCCCCACGATAAGCAACGCCACAGGAAGTACCCACAACGCAGCAAGTGCAAGTCTCCAGTCGTAAAAGAACAGGCTGACGGCGATAATGCAGGTGGAAATAATTGAAGCGTAAAACTGCGGTATATAGTGAGAAAACATATGCTCCGCAGCCGTAACGTCCCCGAGGATCGTATTTGTCAAGTCCGCAATATCCTTTTTTCCGAAGAACGACAGCGGCAGTTTCCGCAGTTTTTCCGCAAGTCTGATCCTGCATTTTCCAGACTCTCTGTAGGTCGAAAAATAGGTGGAATTGTACTTCCACATTTCCGTTAGAAAAATCAGAATAAGTGCGGCTAAAATGCCGATTCCGAAAAATACGTAATGATTTTTCGGCACTTTCCCATCAATAAAATCGCTCACCAAAAAGTACAGCAGTCCCACTGGAAACATCAGCACAACGTCCCCGAACGTACAAGCGATTATCGCCTGTACAAGCCCTTTTGCGCCCTCTTCCGAAAGCGCAAACTTTTTCATAATTCTGTTTATCATCTCGCACCTCCAACCTTCCAAGCAACAGAAGTCTGATAATCGTTCCACATTTCAGAGTACGCTCCCCTACTCTTCGTAAGCTCATCATGCGTGCCCGATTCCTCAATTTTGCCGTCTTTCAACACAAAAATCCTGTCCGCATTTCTGACTGTCGTCAGGCGGTGAGCGATCATAATAACCGTTTTATCCTTTGACATTTCCTCAAAGGCACGCTGCACAAGAGTTTCGTTTTCGGGGTCGGCAAAGGCTGTTGCCTCGTCAAGAACGATGATCGGCGAATTTTTGAGCATGACGCGAGCAATCGCGATTCTCTGCTGCTCGCCGCCCGACAGATACACGCCCTTTGTGCCGATAACCGTATCGATTCCGTTGGGCAGCTTGGCTATAATATCGTCGCATTGTGCCTTATGCATAGCGTTTTCAACTTCTTTTCGAGAGGCATTTGGCTTGGACAACCGCACATTTTCAAGAATTGACGTTTTCAGCAGTCGGCTGTCCTGAAAAACATAGGATACAGTCTCCATAAGCTCGGATTTTTCAATGTTTTTTACATTCACTCCGTCGATCGTCACCTCGCCCGACGATACGTCCCAAAAACGTGAAACAAGACCTGCAACGGTGGTTTTTCCGCTGCCTGACGGTCCGACAAGCGCAATGGTTTCTCCCGGATTTGCGCTGAATGAAATGTCGTGAACAGCGTCGGTTTCAGCATTGCTGTACCGGAACGAAACGTTTTTGAATCTCACAGAATTATCCTGCGGATTTTCAGTTTTTTCAGCGTCCGGCAAAGGCTTCATATCCAGAATTGAATGCACACGCTCAAGCGCGTCGCCGACGACCATGCCGTTTTCGCTCATAAACATGATTTTCGACATGGACGTTGCAATAACAGGCGTAAAAATCACATAGAAAATCAGGCTTAACATAATGGATTGCGAGACCGCTTCACCGTCTGTCAGGATCAGCGCAAGGGTTATCAGAAACGCAAAAGTACTGTTAATACAAACCGTATACAACAGCATAGGCATACGGCATTTTTTGCAATAGGAAATGCAGAACTTATAATAATTATCTATTGAGCCTCTGAACCGCTTGAAAGTATGCACTGTCTGTCCAAATGTTTTAACTACCGGAATACCACGCACATATTCAACAGCTTCATTATTCATATCGGCAAGTGCATTCTGATAATTTTTCATATCATCTGCCATTTTCGGACCTGCCATTTTAAACATCGAGGCAAATCCCAAAATCACAGGCACAAAGCAGATCAGACCGAACCGCCAGTCAAACAGAAAAAGCATGATGACCAGTCCAAGGGGAGTTACAAACGCGCCTGCCATATCGGGTAACTGATGCGCAAGATAGGTTTCCGTTGCGGCGCTGCTGTCGTTGACGATACGGCGGATTTTTCCGCTTCCCATTTCTCCTATAAAGCCGAGGGGCAGTTTTGCGATATACGACAGCAAGGTTTTACGCATATTTCCTGCGATTCTGAACGCCGACAAATGAGAACACATCAATGCCCCGAAATAAACTATGATAGAAATTAGCGCAAATATAACTGCCAACCAGCCGTTACGTACAACGTTTACGGCTTCTGAAAAATTCGGCGCGGCCTCTATCGTCTCTTTGATGATAAAAAAGATGAACACAAACGGCAGCAGCGCCAGAATCGCGCTGATAACCGACAAAATGAGCGACGCATAGGTCAGATATTTTCGTTTTCCCGCATAGTTCATAAGCTCTGAAAGACTTTTGTTTTTCACTTTCATTCCTCCTTATTATAATAAAAATCATAAGGGCAGACATTTTCATCCGCCCTTAAAATATTATTCCTGCTGAAGATTTTCCACAGCAAAAAGTTCAATGCACTTTTCCATCATCGTATCATCATAATCTGAGAAAATTGCAGCGGCATTCCAATAAGCATACTTACCCTCAACCCAACTCTGTAAATCATCCAAATTTTCAGCATAGCGGAATTCAAGATGATAAGTAGCATCAGGTTTATCGGGACAAAATGCAAAACAGGTAAACTGTCCTGCATCGGAATCAGATGTAAGTTTTTTCACAAACTGCCTCCGTGTTTTTAAATATGTATTTTTACTTAGCCAAATTTTCTCCGAGTTCTCTGCATTTTGTCAAGTCGTTATCGGACGGAGTTTCATTCACGATAAGTCCCTCATCGCCGAGAAGAATCGCTCCGTCCGCCTTAACACGTTCTTCCCAGTTACGCATCCACTCGCCGTCACCCCAACCGTAAGAACCGAAAAGAGCCACCGTCTTACCAGAAAGCGAACCCTCGATCGACGCAAAAAACGGCTCGAATTCATCCTCTTCAAGCACTTCCGCGCCCATTGCCGCACAGCCGAATGCGATCCTGTCATAGTCAGCAATATTTCCGCCAAATTCAGAAACTGCAAATAATTCCGCACCCGCACCCTCTGCGATAGCCTTTGCCATCATCTCGGTATTGCCTGTGCCGCTCCAGTAGATAACTGCGTTTTTCATATAATATTACTCCTTTAATATATTTTCAGCGCTTGATATAAATCAACGCCCTGATTCAGTTTAGTGCAGAGAAATTTTTTGCATTTCTCATAATTCATAAACGTACGTCTTGCCTTTTCCGCATTTCCATAGACTTTCCAACAGCCGCACAGCTTATAATTTCCACCCTTGTTTTCCATGAAACCTATAACATCTTCGAGCGGATAATCAAGAAAAATACCGATTTCATGAGGAAATATTTCATTTTCCGATACTCTTATCCCAAGACGGTTCAGGTATTCCTCCGCCGAAAAATCAGCAGAATAGCCGAAACAGGAAAGCAGATTTTTCACATCGTCATCGGCAAGACGTTTCTGCATCAGCTTCTCGTTGTAAATCAGCAAAAGCGAACGTCCCTTGTGGTCGTAAAGCTTTCGGATCTTTAGCGACTTACCGCAGGCTTTACGATTAAATATCCTGATGTGCGAACACAAATCGAATTCAGCCGCAGAAAGCGAAACAAGACTTCCGCACTTGATACCAAGAAGTGTCGGAGCCGTATATATCGCTAATTTTTCTCCGAAATTCCTGCATTCTGTTTTTGACATATTCTCACCTCTAAAACCATTTTACCGCGTTAGCCATAACTAACCTTATGCCATAAAAAATATCGAATATAACCCGAATCATAGTTAGTTATTGCTAACATGATTGTATTGTACCATATTTAAAAAAATTTGTCAAGTATTTTTTGAAATTTTTTCACTTTAAATAACAGAACCTGCCCGCAAAATGCGGACAGGTTCTTCTACTATTTATTATTTTCCTCATCTTCATTCATCAGAGGTAGCATACTTCTCGCACAAATCGCCATTGTAGACGCATTGTGCAGCAATGCCGAGAGAGAGGGTGTAATGATTCCAAACAAACCAGACAGCAGCAGGGCGGAATTAAATCCCACAATAAACCGATAATTGCGATTAATTCTGATCATCAGCCTTTTGCTTAATTCACGGAATACTGCAAGCTCCGTCAGATCCGAACCTCTTAGCGTAATATCAGCAACCTCTCTGGCAATATCCGAAGCGTCGCTCATAGCAACCGATACATTCGCAGCAGCCAATGCCGGCGCGTCGTTGATCCCATCGCCCACCATAATGATGCGATACCCCTGGGATTTTATTTCTTCAACCATACGATGCTTATCTTCGGGCAACACCTGCGCATGACATTCCGTAATACCGAGCCTTTCGGCTGTGATTGATGCGGCTTTCTGACTATCGCCCGTCAGCATCACAATATGACCTATTCCCGATTTTTTCAGCAGATCGATTGCCGCTTTCGCTTCTGCTCTTGGCGGATCGCTGATACAAAGCGCGCCTGCAAGTTCTCCGCCTATAGCAAGATAAACTACCGAACACGCTCCTGATTTTGCGTCGATTTCCGCTTGCTGTTCGCCGGTAACTGCAACATTTTCATCATCTGAAACAAAATGTCTGCTGCCGATAACCGCACGCTTACCATGAAACTCGGTCGCAATCCCATGCGCTACAATATACTGCACATCAGCGTGTTCTTCTTCATGGTCAAGTTCTTTTTCTGCCGCACCGTTTACAATAGCTCTCGCTACGCTATGGGGAAAATGCTCTTCCAAGCAAGCGGCTATTTTAAGCGCTTCATCCTCCGTATATGCACCGAAAGGAATTACTTTTTCCAGAACAGGCTCTGCCTTTGTAAGCGTACCGGTTTTATCGAATACGACCGTATCTGCATTGGCAAATTCCTCAAGATACTTTCCGCCTTTAACGGTAATATTGTGGTCTGCCGCCTCACGAATCGCCGAAATCACAGCGATCGGAGTTGACAGCTTTATGGCACAGGAATAGTCTACCATTAAAACCGATACCGCCTTTATCACATTCCTTGTCAGCAGCAATACCAGGCCGAAACCAAGAAAACTAAACGGCACAATGCTGTCCGCAAGATGCTCCGCACGGCTCTGCACGCCGGCTTTTAAATGCTCGGCATTGTCGATCAGATCAATAATTTTACTGATTTTTGTATTGGATGAAAGCTCGCGAACGCAAATGCCGACAGTTCCTTCCTCTACTGCTGTTCCGGCAAAAACAGTATCGCCAAACGACTTCATAACGGCAAGAGGTTCTCCTGTCATGGACGATTCATTAACATATGCTTCGCCGTCAACGATTTCTCCGTCCACGGGAATCATACTGCCTGTACGAACACGAATACAGTCGCCGACCTTCAAATCCGAAATGGGTATTAAAACATCGGTTTCTCCGTTTATCAGCCATACCTTATCAGCTTTCACCGCAAGGCTGTCCGTCAAAACTGCACGAGTTCTCTCTCTGGTATAATCCTCTAAAAGCGAAGATACAGACAGCAGAAACATGATCGAACCTGCGGTTTTGTAATTTTTTTGTATCAGACAAGCCGCAACAGACGCTGCGTCAAGCACATCTACATTTACTTTAAAATCCAAAAGCGCATGTAAACCGTTGAGTATGTACCTCATTCCCTTTACTGTCGTTATCACACATCGAAGCGGTGCGGGAATCAGTATTTTTGACAGAATTCGTCTTACAGAAATTTTTATCAGACTGCTTTTAAAATTGCGGTCAATCTCCGCTATCTGAATATCAGTATCGGAAGTAACAGGAATAAGCTTTTTAGGCTGTATCGCCGATACTGCACGAATCACAGCGTTACGGTATCCTTTTTTATAATAAACCAGAATTCCACCGTTTTCGCTGTGAGCCTCTGCACAAATCACAAATTCATTAGAAGATATCGCCTTGACAACTGCGCTTTCCAATAACTTTTCAAAGGCGCAGCTTCCGCAGCGAAAGCGTATTCTGCCGGGCGTATCATAGACTATCTGAAATTTCATTCTGCGGTCACTTCAGCATTTTCATCTTCCGCAAGACCAGCCTCTGTCTTAGCGTCATAACAGATATCCGCCGCCTCGTCCTTCATATTCTGGAATGTTTCTTTTGCGTCAGCCTGAAGCTTCATACCCTTTGCGATACCTGAAACCGCAAGCTGACGGGTTTTCTTTGAAGTAATGACCTTTTTTCCGACTATCACAGCCGCCGCACCGGCAATCGCACACCAAAGTTTTTCGTTTTTCCAGATATTTTTCATTATTGATTACTCCTTTATTTTTATAGTTAGTTATTGACAACTATTGAAATTATATCACATCTTTTGCAAAATGTCAATTATGAGAAATATGAACTCATAGAATATCATGTAATAGAAAAATTTTCAATCCCCAACCGAAATTTGATTTTTATTGCATAGCCGTAAGCCGCATAAAATTAAAAGTAAAAGAATAAATTCATCCATTTGTTAAGTTGACATCAGATTATATCGATAGTTTCATAAATCCGTTATTCAATAGAAGTTCATTGCAGTTTTCGATTGAATAATCCTCACCGAACGCACAGCCTTGTAAAAACAGCTTGTAAATACGATGCTCCTTGCTGTCGTTCAAGACAAATCCGGCAGCTCTGAGCAGATGGGTACTTCTCTCAGGCGTGAGCTTCATAGCAAGGCTCAACAGTATAATGGCATAGAGTGTAGGCTTTTGTCTGCCGTGCTTGTACTTCGTGATGAGCGAGGATTCAATCCCCGTTGCATCGGAAATGTCCTTTTGCTTTATGTTGTAATATTCTTGCATTTCACTTATGTAACGGCTGAGTATTTCAGGGAAACTCTCACCCTGTCTTGAAACAGCATAATCAGGTTCAATAAACTTCTGCCAATTCTCTTTTCTAAGCCGTGAATTTTTTGATTTTTCAGCATTTTTATACATTGTTTTCCTCCAACTTGAATTTTTTGACTATTCAAGCTGATCTGGAGGTGAACGTGCCGAACGAAAAAAAGCAAAAAAATAACACCTGCAATATGTTGAATAACATTTTGCAGATGTCTTTTCATATATAACATGAGCATACAGTTCAGTATTGAAGATAAAAATATTTTTAAAGCCGAAAATAATTTTTTTATTATAAAACCGTATACATTTTATGGCAATTAAGGATATAGATAAACTGCCCAAAAAGAAAAAATCCCTCCAATTAAACAAAATTGCAAGGGATAAAGCAACACAAACAACCCTGTTAAAAATCTTGTTTTTTTTAACAGGGAAATTTTATATTCATTTGTACTGCCAATTCATTATTTACAGAGATGTCATCTCATTATTTTTTGTTCACATTTCCGTTATAATTATATATATGGAGGTGAACTGTAAGTGCATAATATACATGATACGCTCGGTGCTGTCATAAAATCCGCAAGAAAGAGATCTGAATTTACAATGGAAAAACTTGCGGAAAAAATAGGCGTTACCGAACGATACTTATATCAAGTTGAAAACGAAGGCAAAAAGCCAAGCTATGACATTCTGTACAAACTGATCCGTGAGCTTTCTATACAGCCGGACTTGATTTTCTACCCCGAGAAAACGTGCGAAGAATCCGAAGCAGAAAATCTTATCCGTATGCTTTATCAGTGCGATGAACGTTCCTTAATGGTTGTCAAAGCAACTGTAAAAGCCTTGATCGATACCGCTGATACTAAACAGCCGGTACATTGTTAGATTTGAGCCGATAAGTCTTTTATGTGGCTTGTCGGTTTATTTTTCCTCATTTTTCTGTTAGTTGTTTTCAATCAACTCATCTATTTTGTTTTCGCATTCTTGGCTCATAGTAATTTTATCTACAGCCGTATTATATATAATATTCATTATGTCATGTCCATAATTTCTCCCTCCTTTGATTCTTTTTTTGACACCACCTTCAC
>JAMPFN010000025.1:0-1867 GCA_023664445.1 Clostridium sp.
AGCTGACAGAGGGGACCGCCTCGGTAAGAGGTCATTCCCTTTGGCAGGGGGCTTGGGGGACAGAGTCCCCCATAAACTTCTCAAAAATTAATTTAACGTTCTAAGTACTGACTTATCAGATCGCAAATGTAACTCTGACAAGCTCGTCAATAGAGGTTTTACCTTGCATTACAAGTACGGCAACATTATCGCGAAGCAGCTTTGTACCGTGGGTTTTAGCCGCTTTCTCGATCTGATCTTTATCTGCGCCGCTTACGATAAGCTGTGAAATATCGTTTGTACAATGAATGATCTCATGAATAGCTGTTCTTCCCTTATAACCGGTGTTACTGCATTCCGGACAGCCGCACGGCTCATATATCTGTACCGACTCGTTAACGCCGAGAAGCTCGTTTTCTTCCTCATTTGACCTTCTCGCCTTTTTACATTTCGGGCAAAGAACCTTAACAAGTCGCTGCGCAACAACTCCGATAAGAGAAGACGCAACCATGTATGACGGCACACCCATATCAACCAGACGAGTGATAGTTGAAGCCGCGTCGTTTGTATGAAGCGTCGAAAGAACCAAATGTCCCGTAATAGCGGCTCTGATACCGATTTCAGCCGTTTCGGCGTCACGCATCTCACCGATCATTACGATATCCGGATCCTGACGGAGAATCGAACGAAGAGCCGCCGCAAAGGTCATACCCGCCTTATGATTTACCTGTACCTGATTGATGCCGTCAATATTCTTTTCGACAGGATCTTCAACAGTAATAACGTTAACATGCGGCTTTGCTATCTCGCCGAGAGCCGCGTAAAGGGTGGTCGTTTTACCTGAACCAGTAGGTCCCGTTACAAGAATAACTCCGTGCGGACATCTGAGCATCTTCTCAAACATTCCATAGTTATATTCGGTCATACCGAGATCGGTTATCTTACGCAGCGCTATAGAACCGCTCGAAAGAATACGGATAACTATCTTTTCGCCGTTTACCGTCGGCAGAGAGGACACACGGACGTCAAGCTGAACTCCGTCTACCACCTGTGAAAAACGTCCGTCCTGCGGAATACGCTTTTCGGCGATATTCATTCCGCTTACAAGCTTTAAACGCGTCGCAAGCGAGTTGTGAACAACGTTTGATACATTCATAAGCTCTATAAGGTCGCCGTTTACACGTATACGGATTCTTGTGTATTTCTTAAACGGCTCGATATGTATATCCGTTGCCTCTGCTCTGAATCCGTTTTCAACGATAGTTGTTGCAAGCTTTACGATAGGCGCGCTTTCAATACGCTCCTTTGCGCTCTCGTCAGCCTGCTGTTCCTCCGCGATATGCTGGGAGATATCCTCAACCACGCTGTCAACATTCTGATTTTGGTATATTTTACCTATAGCCTTGTTTATAGCTGTTCTTGTGGCAAGCACAGGAACAGTATCCATACCGGTCGAAATCTTTATATCTTCAAGAATATTAAAGTTTATCGGATCGTCCGTTGCGACTGTCAGACGCTTTCCCTGTATCTTTATTCCGATAACGGTATGCTTTTTGGCAAGCGCTTCCGGAATTTTTTTTGCAACCTCGTCGTCGATTTTCATATTGGAAATATCGAGGTACGGGATTCTCAATTTGCTTGAAAGAGCCTGCGCAAACTTCACCTCAGAAATCATGCCGAGTTCGATAATTACCTCGCCGAATCGCTTCGTGCCGTTTGATTCTTTCTGAGTCTGTAAGACTTTCATAAGTTGTTCTTCAGTAATAAGTCCTTGGGAAACAAGATAGTCGCCAATTCTTATATTTTTCATTTACAACCTCCGAACTAAAATTAAACTTGTAATTATGTAAAATTTATGATATAATAAGCGTAACCGCTTATTATTTTT
>JAMPFN010000025.1:1967-28642 GCA_023664445.1 Clostridium sp.
TATTTAAAGTCCTTGCAGATTCGCAAATTAAAATTTGCGTCCTGCATATCGGACGTTTTATCATAAATATAAAATTTATGATAAATTAAGCGTAACCGCTTATTATTTTTTATTTAAAGTCCTTGCAGATTCGCAAATTAAAATTTGCGTCCTGCATATCGGACGGTTTTATCATAAATATAAATTTATGATAAAATAAGAATACACAATATAATCATGGAGGAACTCAAAATGTCCCAGTCACTTTTAGGTCTTGATAATTTAGACACAAGCTTTTACATTATATTCTATACACTCATTTTCTTACTTGGAATATGTATAGGCAGCTTTTTAAATGTTGTGATCTGCCGACTGCCCTCGGGCGAATCATTGATAAAGAATTCTTCGCACTGCGTAAAATGCGGCGAAAGGATAAAAAGCCGCGATCTTATACCGCTGTTCAGCTGGCTGATTCTGAGAGGGAAATGCCGGAACTGCGGAGAAAAAATCTCGCCAAGATATCCGATCATCGAATTTTTAAACGGCCTTATATATATTATAACCTTTTTTGTCATGGATTTCAATGTTAAATCGATAATTTTCTGCATTTTCTTTTCTGTTCTGATAGTTATCGCCTTTACCGACTATGATACGCTTGAGATCGACATAAGACTTTTGGCGGCAGTTGCGGTACTTGCAATACTGTCGGCAATATTTACCAAAGACCTGACGATCACTCAAAGAATTATCGGCGGACTTATCGTAAGCGTACCGTTTTTTCTTATCGGCGAGATATCAGCCGTAATAATCAAGCGAAACACAGGCGAAAGGATTCGCGGCATCGAGCTTGGCGATACGCTTCTCATGCTGGTATCGGGATTATTAGTAGGCTACAAATCAATACTTATATCAGTATTCATCGGGATAATGGCTGCCGCGGTCGGCGGACTTATTCAAAAAAGGCTCAGCGGAGAATCAAAATTCGCGTTTGCGCCTTTCCTTTCCATAGGTTTGTTTATCGGCTCTCTTTGGGGCGGGCAGTTAGTTGACATGTATCTCAAGCTTTTTATATAACTCACAGTAAACGCCAAGTTGTTTTTAACGTTCAGTAATAATTTTCAGGCAGCCTTTCAGCTGCCTGATTTTGTTGTTATTATTTCAGGAACAGTATAGATAATATATGTATATCCTCCTTCTGTACCCGTTTTCTGCCTGTATGCCGATGCAGGACGGCTTACTACCGTATTTTTCTTCTGTGTAAAAACATCTTCAGTTGACTCGTCTTTAGTAAAGGTTTTATCGGTCGGCAGCGTAGCCATTTCTATAACGTCCAACTCTGAACGCATTTTAATATTCGGGAAATTAACGTTTACCGACGAGGTCTGATTAATTTCCGTCAGACTTCCGCTGTCATTTCTGGTCGCGCCTTTATAGGTTATTTTCATTTCGATCGTCAAATGATCGGAATAAAATTTCCACCCGTCCGCCGGTATATTAAACATATAATCCTCATAAAAAGCGTCGCTTATCGACGTTCTTTTAGTAGTATCTTCATTTCCGGTTTTTAACGAAAAAGTATAAATAGATATCTTACCCTTATCATCAATCTGCATAACGTTTATTTTTTTATTTTCGTAATCGCTCGGCGAGCTGTAATAATATTCCCGAAAGAATTCCAAGGGCGAAGCTTTTGCATACACCTTTTCATATTCGTTTGTAGTATTATTCAATTCGACGCTCGGAAGCAGACTATCTATTTCATGAGTAAGCATTCCGCCCGGAGAAGTTTCCCCGTAACCCTGATAGACGTTCACCCTGTCGGCATAGCGGAGGTTATCCTGCAAATATCGGGTAATATTATCTATATTAGCCCCTGCGCCCTCCTGAGAGGACGTTCTGTTGAAGATCTGCATAGCCGGTCTTATCATAGCGAGCGCGCCGACAGCTATTCCGGAGAAAATCGCCACAACTATTATAAGTTCGACCAAAGTAAATCCCGAAAGTTTTTTCTTTTTTTTCATAAGTCATCGCTCCTTAGGCAAACGTTCACGGAGTTGCCGGCGGTTCTGTTGCAATTTTAATCGCCTCGAAGTACTTGAAATCGCCGCCCTCTTCATGCTCTTGACCAGACGGTTCGGTCGCCTCATATATGTCTACTATAACTTTTTCTTCGACCGTACCGATTTTAATAGTAATATTAGGCTCAGTAGCGTCAGTCGGAGTGGCGACCTTTTCTCCGCCGGATCTCAATTCCGCGGCAGGCGCTTCCTGCACGATTTTTTTATTCAGTCTGTCGGTTTTTCGGTTGATATTGCAGACCACGGCAACGGAAGAAGCAAGCATAGCTGAAATTATTGTAAATACCGCAAGAGCAACCAGAACCTCGACAAGCGTCATGCCCTTTAAATTCTTTTTGAGTTTTTTCATTCAGCTTTCCCCCTTTATTATGTTGCCTGATAGTAGAGCTTTGTAAGTTGTATACTTTGCGGGGCGCTTGGATCCGGCGGTGTAGAAGCCGAATTGCCGTTGCTTCCCTCTGCAAAGAAAAATGGAATTGCCATATCAAAATGTGCATATTCAAATACCGCGTTTCCTATTATACCCATAGGCATATTACCCATATCTGTTCCGTCGTAAGTAACATCACAATTTATCGGTGTTAAATGATTGGCAGCATATAACGTCGTTGTTTTGCCCATAATAGTTGCCGAAATAATACTTGAATCATAATATATCTCCATATCAGGCTGTGCTGAATCTAAATAGATAAATATATTAGGCTTATGCACACTGCTATCTATATCCAATTTACCTGAACCTAACTGACCGTAGTAGTAACGCGTTAAAATATTAGATTTATACAAACTAAAATGACCAGTATTACTATAATAAGGCATATACCCCGCATCATCTTTCCATTGAACAGTTCCCTCATTAGTCAAACCTGTAGTATCATATTTCCAACCGCCTGCCAATTCTTCAGTATCACCGAAGTTAAACCTTACATACCTTACATTGTTTTTAGGAACAAAAAAGTAAACATTTCCTTTACCTGAACCGTCTTCAACAACTATATCAGTATTTCTAAGCTCACATTGATAAAGACCTACATATATATCCTTTCCGTCAGGATCAATTTCTATTTTTGCATCATTAAAAACTCCTGTAAGTATACAAGAATCATCATCTGTGATTTTAAGAGGATTTATTGCCGACTTACTTACAGTAGCATTCACAACATTAAAATCCGAATATTTTCCTGCTTCATATTCTGAATATAAGAACTTGTAATAAGAGCCTTCACCGGATGCTGTACCGCAATATATCGGAACATTCTTATTTTCCCAATCAAATTTTTCTGCAAGTTCAAGATTATCATAAGTCCATTCAGCAGAATCACGATTAATCTGTTCCATATATTTTTGATTACTAGTTGTATCTACAAATCCTTTTGCCGATTCATAACCGGTCAGAACCTTGTAACTTGCAATCGAGGGATATTGCAAAGCATTATATCCATTCCAATCTTGATTTCCGGTTCCGGCATCTCCATTAGCTACTGAATGTGCATAATCTGATATAATTTTATTTTGTTCCTTTGCTTCATTATCAATTGTAAGAATATCCGAACTGAATTTTTCGCTTAATTCTGTATCATTATAATACATTGATTCAGGGAATGTAACCGTATTAACAACAGCTCTCAAAAACGCTTCATATTCAGATGTATCTACATAAGCATGAGGAAAATTTTGCTCAGAACCGTCTTTGCTGTTTGTGATTTTTAAAGATACAGGCGTGCCGTCTGCCAACGTTTCTCTCGTTATTGTAACGGTTTTGTCAATGTCCTTAATTTCGATCACATTACTATTCCATTCAAACGCTTTGTCATTTACTTGCTTTAAAAATTCCGAATTTCCCATTACAGGTGGAACATAAACATATGTATTTTTTTCACGATTTATATTAACTGTTGCGTATGCCTTTGATACATTTATTTCTTTTTTAATATTTTCAATTGTATAAAAATTTTTTTCATCTTTCCACGGTTGAAGATTCCATTCGGGTTTCCACTCAGAGCTACTCGGATCAATTTCAGTACTATAATTCATTCCGTTTTCTGAATAAACATTATATATTTTCTTATATTTATTAGGATAAAAATATACTTGAAACATCAAGTTTGCCGAATTTGAATCAAAATTTACTTCAAATGAATTTTCACCAAAAGAGCCGTTGTATGTACTAACATACTTAGTTTCCTTGGTTTCATCATTATAAACATATACATCATAAGTAAAATCATTAAGATTATTTTCATGCTTTATATATGGCTCATCTGGTTCATTATCATATGAAACATTAAATTGAACTTTTATAGTATTTGACCCCTTATATTCGTATTTATATCCATTTTCTTCTATATTTTCAGGAATAGGCTCTGCATCAAATTTACATGGAATTTCTATGCATATTTTTGTATCACTATCAGGATCATTTAATTCAAAATTGTGGTTGGAACATTCTTCATTTAAAATAGGAGCAGGACTTAAGCTTTCCCTACTTTGATATTCATACTTTCCACCAACATATTCTATATCATTTATCTTACTAGAACCCCATTGAGTATAATAAACATTCAAATTATCAGGGTCTGTAAATAAACCTTTATTAAATTTCCAGTTTGGGTTAGTTGCGGTACTTTTTTGAAAATCCGCACTTTTGGCAACAACAGAACCGTTAGTAGTAGTTTCTTTTGCCGGATTGTCTGGGTCTGGAGTATTTGTATTCCAAAAAACAATTTTATCCGCAACGACATTATTAGCCAAAGTACCATCAGAGCCAATCACATTAACCGTTCCCAAAGAATAGAGATTACCTCCGGCATAACCGGGTTTATCGCTGATTATTCCCGGTTTAAAAGGATAGATTCCGGAATTTGCATTAGCTGTTATAACCGATTCAGGAAAATTTTCATATAAATATACATCTCCATAAATTTTACTGTTACCCATAGACATAGTATACTTATAGTTAGTATCTGCCCTATAAGTAAGTTCACCGAGAACCATACTTCCCATCATTGTAATAAACGGTTGTTCATAAGAGCCTATTGTTATTTCCGGAGAACCCCATGCTTTCAAGCTGCCTCCAACATAAAAATGAGGAAGATTTTTATACTTTATTGATGATATGTTCTCAAAAAAATCCAAATCTAAAGTCTTGGCGGAGCGCATTACAAGATTTCTGCCTATATAAACACCTTTGTTGCTTACTCCATTTTCATAATCGTTATATGAATCTATTGCTACTTTTACTCCGCTATTAGTATTAGTACCTGAAACAGATGGATATAATACTAAACTACCGCCCGTTCTGTATGAACCGCTTAATTCTGTATATTGATCCATATAAACATTACCGCTTTTACTATCATCAACAAATGAAGACAAGCCGCCATGAACATTTTCACCGGCAGTAATAGATATCGGTCCCAAAGTCATAAGCGTAAGCTTGGAAGAATGTGGATTAGGGTTTTCCTCGCCGTCCGTACAATAAAGAGAAACGGTATTTTCCTGTCCTGCCATTTCAATCGTAGCGGTAAGCTTATAAAGGGTCGCGTCGGCTTCATTTTCAAGCTTAATATCAAAATTATAATTGCTGAATTTGCCGTAATCTTCAATGGCAGCATACGTAACCTTACCCATTGACGGGTCAAGAGATGCGTTTAATGCTTTCAATTGATCCCCGTTCATTTCTCCGACCGCCGCCGAACCGTTCGCTTCCAGAACTTTCATCATGCTGTCAACGACAGACCTCGCGGTATACTGCGCCTGATTGTCGGCATAGGTATTGTATGCGCGCTTGTTTGCGGATGACGCGAGTGTGAGCGCAGCGGCAACAAGCACAGTCATTATCATCATAACCGCTATAACCGTATATAATACCGATCCCTTTACCCTTTTCGCTTTTTTATTTGTCATAACATCACCCACTTGTTATTTTTACTGCGCCGCTTCGATCTCCGCGCCTATATCGAGATCGGATATCATGTCGGCATAATATACGTCGATCGTTATATCTCCGCTTAACTGCGCGTCAAGCGCAGACGAATATGTGCCCTCGGCTATCGAAATCGACTTGATCTCTATCGTCTTGCCCGATTCCTTTATGTCCTGCATGAACTGCATAAGCCCCGCCCTCGTCGCTATGTAGTCGATCGTGAGCGTGCCGCAGGGCAGGCTTTGGTTCTCAACGGTTTCTTCGGCTGTGTCTGCATTCTCCTCTTCCCCCTCCGCCGAAACGTCGTTCAGGTTCGCTGAAGCTCCTATGCTGTACTCGAGAGATTCCGCTTCGAGAGAATACGGGGTAAGTTCAACTATAGACGCTTCCGAAAACGACGCGCTTGTGTTGATATATATCCCGTTCTTGTCAATGTAGTCCTTGATGAACTTTTCAAGCGTATACGCTCTCTTTACATCGACAAAAAGCTGTCCGAGCTGAACAGATTCATTATATTTTTTCTGTATGCGCTCTTTTATCGAGTCGATCTGCGCTATCTGCTTTTCAAGTTCGTCCCATTCTGCCTGTGCCGTTGTTATTTCAGCGTCGGTCGTTTTTATTTCTTCTATTTTCGGCTTTATCAGAAGCATAAAACCGGCGACCGCTATCGCAATTACCAAAACGACAAGTATTATCATCTGATCACGAAAACTGAGCTTTTGCATTTATCTCACCTCTTAATAATTTTATTTTCAGTTTGCTTCCGCTTCTGCGGCAGTTTCCCCGGCTGCTTCTGTCGGAGCCTCGGTCGGAGGCACGATCGGGGTAAGCGGTATACTTATCGAATATTCAACTGTTTTGCCCAATGTCGGATCGCCCGACAAAGAGTAACCGCTGTACTGTACGTCTGAAAATTCGGGATGAAGCAAAAGCTTTTCAACTATAAGCGCCGGAAGATCCTGCGACGGATCGCTGTCCGCTGCCGCTCTTATATTAAGACTTATTGTATATCCGCTGTATGAAAAATCAGTGATCTGCGCCCAAAGCCCAAGCTCATTTGCGGCATTTATCATATCACTTTCAATTATATAGAAATAATCCTGCGATATGGAAGGATGAGTCTTGAAAGCGTCTGCCGCAATACCGATATCGTTCCTATACTTGTTGATTTTTTCCTCCTGAATATTGAGTTTATCGAACAGTTCCTTTTGTTCCTGTGATGCGGTAATATTATTTTGAATAGCGGTAAGTTCGTCAACCATAGATTCATGTTTCATATTCATCACAAACCATACGCCGCCGACGGCAAGGATTATTATTCCGATCCCCGCAAGCATTATAGTCGATCCGGAAGCGCTCGAGCCGCCTCCGCCCTTACCGCGGTGAGATGTATCTGTTTCGAGAAGATTGATTTTTTCAATATCCTTGTCTCTTTTGAACAGCGCGCCTATAGCGTTTGCATAGGTTGAAAAATCAATGCCTTCGCAGCCCTTGACCTGCGGCGGAACATTAAGTACGCTTGCGTTCAGATCCATTTGCTCTGCGGCGTTTATTATTTCGTCAATGTTTTCAACATCACCGTAAAACACCACATTTTCAATAGGCAGATCGCTTTTTCTCGTTTTCTGAAACTGAAGCATTCTAAAGACATTTTCATTAACAGCCTGTGTCAGATAATCGGAATCAAAGCTGTAGTCCGCAGAATCAACATCGGTAAACCTTGAAAATGCAAGCTTCAGATCATCATACAGATTCATACTAAGAAAGTTTTTATCGATCTGTACAACAAGCAGCGGCATCTTCATGCAAAGGCGCATATCCGACAGAATGATCTTTGATATACAGTTGCAGCCGATCATTACCGATTTAAGAGAAATGGAAAGCTGTGAAAAAAGCAGCTTGCAGTTGTCAATGACCTCGTACGGACACGCAGTCGCAAGAATCTTTAAAATAGGCGTACTTTTTTTATCGCTGCTGTCCTTATATTCGTTAACTATAATATATGATATGCTATATGTATCATCAATGCCAAGCTGCGCCTGCATTTCCGCTTTTACCATTTTAAGGAACTGTTTGCCCTTAGCCTTTGGAATATCAAGTTCTTTAAAAATGGTCTGATCGGAAGATATACTTACAATGGCGTTTTTTTCTTTCATGTTTTTGGTTTTGAGTACATCTCTGATTTTTGACGCCAGACCGGGAACATTGGAAATTTTTCCGTTTTCAATGCTGTTGTCCTCTATATCGATAGTGACGGCATTTGAAATCGAAATTTTTCCTCCGTTTTCAGATCCGCTTACAATTTTTATGGTTTTATCCGTTATATCAAATGAAAGCATTAGGTTATCCGCCTTTCGGTTTATTCAACATTCTCAAATGAGCCGTAAAGTGCCGGCAATACAGAAGCGACAACAAGACCTACCATTACGCCGAGTACCATTATCATTGCAGGTTCGAGCATAGATACCAGTCGTTGTACAGCCGAATCCGATTCTTCTTCATAATAATCGGAAGTTTTTGTTAAAATATCATCAAGCGCACCCGATTCTTCGCCGACATAAATTATCGAGCAAAACATAGAATCAAATATTTCAGTACGCTGTATAGCAGCTGAAAGCGCATCGCCCTGTTTTACTTCGTCAATTACAGTTCTGAACTTATCATCTATATAGCTGTTGCCCAAAATAGCCGATGATCGTTCAAGACATTCAACCATAGGGATACCGCTCGAGTAAAGAGATGAAAGCGTTCTTGAAAACCTTGCGGTATAGATCGTTACGATAAGCGGTCCGAAGCCGGGTCCCTTAATAAGCAGACGATCGAATTTATATCGGATCGACGGTACTTTCAAAGCATATCTTATACCCAATACCAAAATAATAGCGGCTGCAATAAGAATATACCAACGTGCCTTTATGAAATCACTAATTGCAAACATTATATTTGTAAGAGTCGGGATGTCCTCGGGATTCTGAAACATATCCCTGAATGTAGGCATGATAAACGTGAACATTCCAATAACAATAACAACTGTAAGAATAAGCAGAATTATAGGATATATCATTGCTCCCTTTACGGTATTATTCATTTTATTTTCTTTTGCATAGTGATCCGACATTCTCTGCATTATAACGTCAAGCGAGCCGCTCGATTCGCCTGCGTTGACCATTGAGATTAGAAACTGTGGGAATGTTCCCGCATGCATTTGCAGCGCCGCAGAAAATGATTCGCCTTTTTGAACATTTTCATAAATATCCTGCCAAACTGCTTTAGCCCCATCCGTCGGTTGTTCCCGAGAAAGAATGTCAAGGGCTTTTACAAGTGTCAATCCCGACGAAAGCATTGCGCTCAGCTGACGGCAGTTAAACGCAAGATCACTTGTCTTGAATTTTTTTATTGTCTTTTTTTTGGCGACCGTTTCGCTGAAATCAGTACAATACAGACCTTTCTGATGCATCTTATCACGAAAGTCCTTTTCATCTTCAGCTTCCAAAGAGCCTTTTACAGTTCTTCCGTTTGAGTCCTTAGCAACGTATGAATAATTCGGCATTATGATCCCCCTAAAAATCATTATTATATTTTGATGAAAATAATATATTAATTATACCATTTAAAAGGTAAAATGCAAATCAACGAAGAATAATCTCGGTTAATTGCGGCAAAATATAAACAGAGGTGATAAAATTGAACAGAGATTATATCGACTGCGGCAGTATGCCGCATGGTTTAGGAGCAGCGCTTTCGAGAAATGTTACGGCTATGGAAGAATACTCCAAAATGTCAAAATACGACAAAAACAAGTTTATTAACGGCAGCAGAAACATCAGCTCAAAAGATGATATGAACAATTATGTAAATTCATTAACATCAAACGCATAAAAGTACCCTTTTAATAATGATACTACTTTTTCGGCAATTTGTCAATATGGTATTGTTTTTTTCTCTCAAAAGTTTCATTTTTGTTAAAATTGCACATATAGTAAAGTGAGTCTTTTATTCATATGCCAAGTCGTTTATAAACTCAAAATTCGTCAGAATATAAAAAAAGGGCGGTTTTTACCGCCCTTTTTTTAGTTAAATTATTTCTGAGGACCAAGCTTTTCTTTAGCTATCTGATTTGAAAGGTAATTCAACAGATATGTAGAATCCGTCTGATCTACAGTATCATTATACTCAACATTAGCATTAACAAGACCCTGAGGAGTAACTGCCTTTACAGCTTCATCAACTTCAAGGAGATAATTGTTGAGGAGTACAAGGTCAGAAATAGCTACCTGACCATCTACGTTAACGTCGCCCCAAAGAGCATTCTCAATAGATTCTTTGTCTGTAGGAACAGTTACAGAACCCTTTGTCGGCTCGGATGGATCCGGGTTATCAGAAGGATCCGGCTTATCAGTAGGATCTGGTTCATCAGTTGGATCTGTAGGATCTGTAGGATCCGGCAGATCCGGAGTTGCGCCTGTAGCTTCGTCCTGCATGAATGATACTATCCAAGCAAGAGGAGCATTCCAGTTGATTGTTACCTCGTTTGTAGACCATGCTTCGATAGAGTCAACAAAACATCTCTGTGACGGGTTGTCAGGATTGCCTGAAACAAATCCGAGAGCACGAGCATATGGATCCTGGAGACCTGCGTTAGGACCGCCGGAAAGAATACCGTCAGGAGCCAAAGGCAGAGTCTTATCCATCTCATGTGACCAATATCTGTGGTGAGGATTTGTTTCCTTATATAAACCGTAACCTGTGATATACGAGAATGAAAGCGGGTTACATCCGAGGAGGTAGTTCATTGCATTTGCAACACCGTTCATGTACTTGCCGTCGTCTGTAAGGTCGTAAGCGTAAGCCATAACGATACAGTTGTTGATTACCATAGAGTTAGAACCCCACTCGTAACCGTTGATTACAGTAGATTCAGGCAAGTTAACCGGATCAGTGTATCCGGGACCGTCATAAAGGTAAGGAATACCGTAACCCTGTTTCTCTTCAGTAGCAATGTAAGTATCAGCTGCTGCGATTATAGTCTTTTCAACCTTTTCAGCATCAGCCGGCTTAAGGAGATCCTTATGAAGAGCAAGAGTCAGAGAACCTGCGGAAGCAGTATTACCCCAGTTAAATGTGGTAAGAGAACCGTCCTTGTTTTCACCGCCTGTGATTCTTGTTGTTACTTCAAAAGCTTCTTTATATTCGGCAGCTTTATTATAATACGTATCTGCGTCAGAGTCGCCCATTTCTTTAGCGGAAACAAAAATCTCACAAGCTGCCCAGTAAGCGTCGTCTTTTACCTCGTTATCACCGTAAGCGCCGCCGCCCTTTGCCTGATACAGAGGAGCGTAAAGTGATTTTTCATTATATTCCTCATCAGCTGCTGCCGGATAATAGTATTTTTCGTATGCTGTGTAAGCATTCTTAGCTTCTTCAAGATAGAACTTTGCCTTTTCAACATCATAAGGCTTCCAAAGTCGTGCTGCCTGAGCTGCGCAGGCTGCATAGTTAAGAGTAGCCGCAAACGTCGGAGGCTTAACGATACGAACCGTATCCCAACCCTTTGAACCGTCCTCAAGTGTTTCGCCTGCATAGTCCCAAGGCTTTACAGCAAGTCCTGTCCACTTGTGGTCATGGAGTTTATGATATACAAGACCTGCATATTTACCCCATTCAGGATCGTCTTCCTTAACTACCATATCTGTCATCCAGTCAAGTTCAAAAGCTGCTTCATCAAGAATATCAGGAACATTGTTATCGGTTTCAGGAATAACTACAGTACCTGAACCGTTGGCAAACTTCTCTTTTCCTGCATCTGTCTGAGCTGCTCTCTCGTACATGTTCTGGAGAGTCCATACAGCGATACCGCCGTTTACAACGTATTTACCATGGTCGCCGGCGTCATACCAACCGCGGTTAGCAGTAATTTGCTTAGATGCGTATGTATTAGTCGCATCCTCTTTACTTGAATATTCATTAACCCAAGCTTTCTGAACAGTAGCCGAATCTGTCTTATGACCGCCCTCATGAGCAAGAGTAGACTTGTCGCCTGACGTAATATACTCCTCTTCGATATCAACACCTGAACGGTTCTGATAGAAGTAGTTCAGCGCATTTGTAAGCATATCATGGCTGTCATCAGAATAGATGTTATCTCCGATATTGAATTCCATCGATCTCCAGCCCTTATCCTTTATTCTAAGGAAATATCTGCCGGGAGTCGTATATGAAGAGAAATCGATCTTACATACGTTATCATGTGAATCCTTATCGTAGAATTTCTTTCCTGTCTTGCCTGTATGAACGACTTCTTCAGTTTCAGCATTGACAAGTTCATAAGTATAAGTATCATCGTCCAAAGTGATCTTTGTAGCACCGTACATAATATCGCCCTGGTTATCGCCTAAAGTTGCTGTTTTAGCAAGGTTAGTATAGTAACCTATCTGGTTTACGGAAATATAGTTTACAAGCGTTCCATTTTCTTTCATGTCCGGAACTGCATAAGCACTGTTGTCACGGTTTACGATACCGTATGTAGCAAGAGGATCTGCGTCGCAGTCGCTGCATGTTGTACACTCGATAGTCATATCGTCGAACCAGATCTCGTCGCCGTCTACAGCGTTGCCTTCATATTGAGTACCCTTTGCATAGTGCATACACCACTCTATGCTCTCAAGATCCTTAGTAGGAGTAAACGTACCCGAGAATGTCTGGTATGAAGTTGTCAGCTGTGCAGCTTTACCCCAGTTACCGCCCATATGAGGACCCATCTGCATTTGTGTTTCATTAAGAACGAAATATTCTTCATCGCCCTTAATGTTACCGATCTTCGAGCAAAGCTGCATTCCGCTTCTCTTTGCCTTAGCCTTAAAGCTTACCTTATAGGTGTGATTAGCTTTAAAATGAAGATTTCTGTGTCTGAACTGGAGATCCCATTTTTCATGATCAGCGCCCTCAGCTTTAAGGATCTTGATATGTACCTCTCCGTTTTCCAATGCAAGTTCCTGTTTAGCAGGACTTGATTCGCAAGTGTGCCATGGTACCGCCTTATGATCGAATGTTGTTTCACCGAGTACTTCACCGGCAGAAACATTCATTGGAGCAACCGTTGCAACAGTTGTTGCAAGCATTGTTACAGACATAAGACTTGACACAACGATTTTTGATAGTTTCTTGTGCATTTGTAATTACCCTCCCATTAAAAATAAAACATTTTTTGATACCTTTGCGTATCTTTTTTTGTCCTGTCAGCCGCTTTGTTCAGCAGCATTCAAAACGCTAAACTATGCCATGTTGCGGCACGGTTTAAATCCGAAACTATTGCCTTGAAACCATGACATTTCTATCACAGTTACGACAACTTTATTTCACCATTATTATAATATATTTGCAGATAATTGTAAAGCACTTTTAGTGTTTTTTGTTTGATTGTATGAATTTAGTTGACGGTTTTTGTGCAATTATGCCAATTTAAAATGCTCCCCTCAAAAATCAAGGAGAGCATTTTATTAAAAATCACAATAAATTACAACAATTTTCTTCTCATAAGAACAGAATCCACAACATTGAGCGCTCCGTCATCGTTCATATCGGCGTTTATTTTGCCCTGCGCGGATATTTTTGCGCCGGACTTCTTCACAAGATACTGATTGAGAAGAACAATATCGGAAACGTTGAATTTTCCGTTGCAGTTCGTATCGCCCTTGACCGTACTGTCGCCTGTGCCGCCGATTTCAGGCTTTGTACCGTCGGGCTCAGTTCCCCATACGAGAACGTCGTCCACATACATAGTTATATGCTCGTTGAGAGCGGATCTATATTTCAGCTCGTTCGGAGCGTCCTCAACACCCTCGTATGACCAGTCGTTTGACGGATCCCATGCGCCTGTTGTGGGCTGTCCGTTTATAGCGTCGGGAATCGAGATCCTGAACTGTACCTCGCCTCTGTGTTCGCTCTGTCCTGTCGGCATGATAGCTCTGCCGTCCTCAAAGACGATTTCAGCATAGTATGTGTTGCCTGTCGGATCGCCCGCATATTTTACAGGCTTGCCTGTTGTTGTCGCATATCCCTGCTGTCCCTCCTGATACTGCTGCGAACCGATTTTAACAGTAATATCATCTACGGAAAGACCTGCCGCAAGAACCTCTGAAACGTCAAAATAGTATCTGTACTTTATGTCCTTAGCGACTCTTGCAGGCCATGCGGTATGGTTCATTGCCCATGCTTTTATTTCGGTGTAGCTGTTGCCTTTTCCGTTAAGACTTGCCGCCATTTGCCATTCGTCCCACTTAGGAGTTTCCGTCGGCGGAAAATCAGCAAGCGGTTCGCCGCCGTAGTCCTTGATAAAAGCACAAAGAGCAGCCGTAAATCCTGCATTATAGTCAATGGCAACCTCTGTTTGTTCATAAGCGCCGTTCTCGTCCTTGAATGTTCCGTCCTGAAGCGGACCGCCCTCTAACGCGCCGTACAAAACGTGCGCATACTCTCTCTGCCAACCGTCGTCTTCTTCCTTTTCGGCAGTTCCAAGCTCATTCCAATGGTCGTCATGTATACCCGATGCGCCTCTGTGGTGAATATTTACGGGATTTTTTTCACCCATGCCGACAACATAGGACAAACCAAGATCATTATCGCCGAAGGCATAGTCGAACTGCTCTTTTGACCATGTATCGTATTTTGCCTTTGCCGCCTCATCGTCAGCCAGAATAGTATCGCAGGCGATCTTTGCGATCATAACAGTATTTGCCATATGACGCATCGAGCCCCAGCTCATAAGCCATGCATGACCGTCAGGCGTATATGTCACCCTTTTGCCGTTGTAACCTGTTGTCCAGTAATCAAGATGATGTTTTACATGTTCGATATATGTCTTATCTCCCGTATTCTGAGCATACAGCAAAATAGCTCCCTGCATTGTATCGTCCCAACAGAATCCCCAACTGAATTTCAGCTCTGTTGACTGATCCTCTTTTCCGAGATTCGGAATATAGCTTGCCGACTTGTCAAGATATTCCTTTTCACCGGTAGCCTTATAGAGAAATCCTGCCGCATACATCAGATCGTCGTAGAAAGTAGACGGCTTGTAATATGAATGCTCCGCTGTGTCCTCGCCAAGGATCTTTTCGGCATCCGCACGTTTAAAAAGGTCTTTTGCATGAGTAAGATAATCATTTGCAAGAGTCGGATCCGAATCTTTGAATAATACATATCCCGTCGCAAGCGCAGCAGCCATTTGAGCTTCTATACAGCTATCCTTACAAGTATAATACGGTCTTTCTTCCGTTTCGCTTTTCAGATTATATTTTCTGATGTAGACCTCGGGGCTTCCGTACCAGACATGATCGAAAGCGCCCTCGCCTATCATGTAAATGATCTCATCTCCGAGGTCGCAGTTCATAACGTAATCAAGACCCCACTTCAGATTCTTAGCGTAAAGATCATACAATCCGGCTTCCTTTACGGTATCGCCGTATTCCATAAGCCCCCAACCGAGAACGGAAGCGGCATAAGCGTTCGTAAGAGTAAATTTCAGGTGATCTCCGGCATCGAACCAGCCTCCGTCAACTATATCGGACGGTGTGCCGTCCTCCTTGACCATTGAGTCTTCACGCCATGAAACCTCGTTCCATTCGGGCAGAATACCCGCTTGCTGTACCTCGTAGAAAAACATGGATTTTTGCAGCGCTTCGGCATAATTGACGGTCAATCCCTCGGCATTCGCCGTACCGCTTTCTCTTGAAAGCAGCGATGAACCGATCTGAGTGACAGTACTAAGCGATACCACAGCCGAAACTGCAAGCGCAATAATTTTTTTCATTATTTTTTCTCCTTAACAGACGGCAACGCGTTACCGCTCTCACAGTAACACATTGCCAATATAAACTATAAATCAGAATGAGAACAACTTCTTATTTTTTACCAAAATCACTTTCCTGAATCTGGTTTGAAACGAAATTCAAAATAATCGAAGAATCGTTCTGTTCTACAATACCGTTCGCATCAACATCGGCATTACCCAAGCCCTGCGGCGTGATCGTGACGCCATTAACGGCAAGTAAATATTTATTCAATAAAACCAGATCAGAAATTACAACAGCGCCCGATTCATCTACATCTCCGTATTTTACAGCCGGCAAAAACGATCCTGTAGGCTGCGGATCGGTCGGTACAGAAGCTTCCGTCGGTTCATCAGTCGGCTCGGGAGTTGTAACCGGCGGCTCTGTCGTTTCAGGATTTGTAGGTTCTTCCGTAGGAGGCTCTGTAGGCTCTTCTGTCGGTTCTTCCGTAGGAGGCTCTGTAGGTGTCGGAGGAGTTACATTTCCGTCACCGAATACATAATTTTCATTAATTTCAGAAGCGTTCTTTATAACATTGTTGATTTCCGAAGCATCTCCGCCGTAAAGATTTGCAAGACCTGCGCAGGCAAGCGCAAAGCAGCCGTTATAGTCGAGGGCAGGTTCGGTAAACTGATAACGGTCGGCATGATCTTCATAAGTTCCGGAAGAATCGGGACCGCCTATAAGCGCGCCGTAAAGAACATACTTTGAATCGGGGTTATCCGATGAAGTCTGATTACCGCTGCCGGGGTTTGCCGCACGATGATGAATATGCGTAGGCCACTTGTTTCCATATCCTATAAGGAAACTATATCCAAAAGAATTATTTCCGAGGATATAATCCATTTGGAATTTAGCGCCCTTTGCATAAGACGAATTTGCGTCGCCCTTTGCAAGACCGAGAGAAACCATCTGGAAAGCACAATTATAACGCGAAGCTCCCCAGCCGTTGGCATTATATCTGTTTTCGGGACAGCCGCCTTGATTATTCAATTCAAACTGCATCTCATTAGCATAAGACTGATCGCCCGTTATATAATACATAAGCGTCGAATATCCTTGCCATACTTTATCCCATGTATACTTATCGTAATCATAAATTTTCTGACCGTTCACATCATAGCAGCCGTTTTCATTGCTTGACGGTTTTACTGTCGGAAGATTTCCTTCTCCGTTTATATAGAACCATGCCTGTGCCAAAGACATTTCGTCCTGATACATGGCGTCCGTACCGTAAAAGCTCATACCGGAGCAATTGTTGCCGACATGATTTGTACCAAAGTCATAAAGAGCCTTTGCGTACTTCATGCATTCAGCCGCGTATGCCGAATCCGAGTCCTTAAACACATAAGCCGCACCTGCAAGAGCCGAAGCCATTTCAAGACATTCAGCCGAATTATTCTGTGAAGCTGTCAGCCAATAAGTCTTTCTTTCATATGTCTGTACTTCCGGAGCTGTCCAAATGCCGTGGTCTACATTTCCGTCCGCAACAACGCTGCATATAGTAGCAACTTTTCCGGAAGCGTCGAGATAAGTCACCTTCATAAGATAATCGGAATTTGTTTTCAGCACCGATTTTAAATGATCCAAACAGCCTGCCTTTTCATATACGCCGGGATTCATGTAGTGTGACATTGCAAGCGAAGTACCGGCAAATGCCATTGTATGGGTGAATTTTATATGGTCGCCCGCGTCATGATATCCTCCGGACACATCGACCTTACCGTCGCCGTCAGGATCGACAAGAGATCTAAGGCTGCTGTCAAAGCCGTCCGCACCATTGATCGAAGCCTCCGCGTCATATGTATGGCAGTTTCCTCTCCATGTAAGGCAGTTGTCGTCCACTTCCGAACCGCATTGGTTTGCGTCAAAAAAATAGAGCGACAAAGCGAGAGCTTCAGCGTAATTTGAATCGCCTTCAGCAGTTACCGTACCGAATGTGCCTACAGTTCCGCTTGAAAGCATTGTTGCCGCGCTTGCAGCAACTGCAAGAAATTTTTTCAGTTTTAATTTTTTCATTTGACCTATCCTTTCATAAAATTTATAATACTAAAGGCAGCGCCGCACAAAGACCGCCTGACGGCTTTGCACTGAATCCGACTGCGAATTTTCGGCACAATCTCTGTGCGGTGTCGCCTAAAATTCCGATATTTATACAAATATATTTTATCACATTTCACTTATAAATTTCAATCATTTTTTAAAAAAATTATAAATTTTCCACATACTGCACAAATATGCAACAGATATTTTAGCACATAGGTCAAACGATTGCCTTGTTTATGGCAGTACTGAATAAGGCTCTAATTGTTCGCAGTAAACGCAATAATAAACGGAACAACAACTATGACCGCAATAATGATAAGCGCCTGCCACCATTGATTTTTATCAGCTTTCAGCTTATAATCGGTCACACACTTATCCGGTACGTCTATGTCATAGTAAACAGTAATTTTATCGCCTTCTTTTAAATTGTCTTTGTTGCGGCTGCGCTTGCTGATCTTAAAATTTTTTTCGTGCGGTTTTCCTTGGATATCCGTAAAAGAATAGCTTACATTATAGTAGTCTTGATCGCCTTCCAAACGCCAATTTGCGGAATGAAATTCAATTTCAGTAATAATACCTTCGGCTTCCGCCATATTTTTTATGCGGTTATATTTGCGTCTGCTTGTTGTGCTTGCACACACGGCAATTATAACAACCGAAGCAAACATAATAAAAACAATAATAACCGCCGATATTACTATATGATCTTCCATAGCGTCACCCATTAATGAATCTGTTCATAATCGTATGACCTTTATCTATGAACAAACCCGTTTTTTCAGCTGTTTTCTCATTAAACGTATCAACGCCCGATCTCTTTTCCTTACTGCTGTAGATCATAAACGGCACGGGGTCGTTCGTATGCGTTTTAAGCGAAAGAGGCGTAGCATGATCGGGAGTGATAAGGATCTTGAAATCCTCGCCTGTCGAGCTAAGATACTCGGAAACAGGTCCGAGAATATGCCCGTCTATAAGCTCTATCGCCTTTACCTTATTTTCAATTTCATGTCTGTGTCCGCATTCGTCGGGAGCTTCAACATGTATATAAACAAAATCCTGTCCGTTTTTAAATTCATCGATAGCCGCCTGTGCTTTACCGTCAAAATTTGTATCTATGTAGCCTGTCGCGCCCTCAACGTTTACGACGTTCATGCCCGCAAATTTTCCTATGCCCTTAAGCAGATCGACCGCCGAGATCATCGACGCTTTTAATCCGAATTTATTTTTGAAATCCTCCAGATTCGCCTTTACTCCCTCTCCCCAGAGCCATATGCTGTTTGCAGGACGCAGTCCCCTTTCGATCCTCGCAATATTTACTGGATGATTTTTAAGCAGATCGTACGATTTTTTCATCAGCTCATAAAGCTTTGCCGCATTCGGATGCGACGGGATATATTCCTTTATCGGCTTTCCTGTAATATCGTGAGGAGGAGTAAGCGTTCCGATATCGAGCGTACCCTTATCCCATATAAGACAATGACGATAGCTTACGCCGCTGTAGAACTTGAACTCGTCGTTATTAAGCTTTTCGGCTAAATATTCAACCAGCTTTTCGGCTTCTTCTGTCGAGATATCGTCGGCGCAGTAGTCGAGTATAGTCTTGTCGGAATATTCCGCCTCGTCGGAAAGCGTTACAAGGTTGCAGCGCAGGGACACATCGGTATCTTTCATGTCGATTCCTATGCTTCCGGCTTCCAGCGGAGAGCGTCCCGTATAGCAGTCGGCAGGATCATAGCCCAAAACCGAAAGATTCGCGACGTCGCTTCCCGGTTTAAGACCGTCCGCAACGGTTTTTATCGTACCGACCTCCGCTTCTTTGGCAAGTCTGTCCATATTGGGACAATCCGCCGCTTCAAGGGGCGTTTTGTTTCCCAGTTCTTCAACCGAATAATCAGCCATTCCGTCATAAAGTACTACCAGATATTTCATTATAATCTCCTTAATTATTTATTTGCCATAAACGTTACAGCCTGTTTATTGTTTTTTACTGCGGCATTTTTCAGCGTACCGCCGTATTCCCCGTCTATCGTCCATTGAAGCTCCTCTGCACATTCAAACTGTATGCTTGAAGCCCTGAAAGACTTGATATATGCCGTATCTATATCAATATCTATATTGAGGAGCGAATGAATGATTCTTTGAAGATCGAGCGCATTTGCCGGAGTTTTTATAAGCGTGACCTCATAAACGCCGTCGTTCAGCAGAAAATCATTAAGCGAAAGCAGTCCTGCGACCGATGACGAATTAGTGACCATTCCGAAAATATAATCGTCCTCAAACTCCTCGTCGTCGGCTTTTATGTTGACATGATAAGACCTTATGCTTTTAAGACGCGTCAGACCGTTGAGAACGTATGCCGCATGTCCAAGATAGTTTTTTGCCTGCTGAGGCGTTTCGTAAGTAACCTCCGTAAACGCGCCGAAAGCGGCAATATAAGTGAAATATTTATCGTTAAAGCTTCCGACGTCGCAGGGATAAGGATTACCGTCGATTATCCATTGAACGGCGTCGATTATATTTTTAGGTATTTCGAGCGCTTTGGCGAAATCATTTGTAGAGCCTGCCGGAATATAGCCTATCGGAAGCTTTTTATCCGACTTCATAATGCCCTGTATGACCTCGTTCAGCGTCCCGTCGCCGCCCGAACACACTATCATGTCAAAGTCCTGCTGGCAGGCGTATTTGGCGGCGGCGCAGGCGTCAAGGCGTTCCTGCGTAGGGCGCGACGTTACCTCATACCCCGCCTTTGTAAACATGTCTATGACCTGTGCCAGCTTAGAGGAAATCATAGCCTTTCCGGACTGCATATTAAAAATAAAATAAATTCTTTTCATAAGTAATATTCCCCCAAACAGACTATCGTTTTTATCAGAACGCTCCTAAAGCCGTATAAACTCTTAGAACCGCAATCATACTCTTATTCATTCGGCATATCCCAGTTATGGTACACATTCTGAACATCGTCGTTATCTTCAAGATGCTCGAGCAGAAGATTCATTTTCTTGATGTGTTCTTCGTCCTCAAGAGTCGTGTACGTTGCAGGAATACGGTCAACCTCCGCAGATACTATATTGTATCCCTTTGAAGCAAGACCTTCCCTGAGCGCGCTTAAATCGGCAGGCTCACAGGTTATCTCGGCAGCTTCTTCCTCAACGGAAAGATCGTCCGCTCCGAATTCAAAGGCGTCCTCCATAAGCGTATCCTCGTCGATGCCGTTGTTTTCAACTATAACAACGCCCTTGCTTGTAAACATAAACGATACGCAGCCGCTTGTACCGAGATTTCCGCCGAACTTGTCAAAATAATGGCGCACATCTCCTGCCGTACGATTTTTATTGTCTGTAAGGCACTCAACGATAACGGCAACTCCGTTCGGACCGTAGCCTTCGTATATCATCGTTTCGTAATTGTTCTTGTCGCCGTCTCCGGCAGCTTTTTTGATCACTCTGTCGATGTTGTCGTTAGGTACGTTATTCGACTTTGCCTTTGCGATAAGATCGCGCAGCTTGGCATTATTGTTCGGATCGGGACCTCCCTGTTTTACGCATACGGTGATCTCGCGTCCTATCTTTGTGAATATTTTTCCTTTGGCTGCGTCGGTAGCCTCTTTTTTTCTTTTGATATTATTCCATTTTGAATGTCCTGACATTTAAAACACTCCTCATATTCAATTTATTCAGAATCTGTCCACATATGAAATGTATACGGATTTTTGAGCATAATTTGCCAAAAAACGTGTGCAGATGCCTATGCGGACAGGTTCTCATCTATAGTCAATTAACTTGAAAACAGCAAAAAGGAAGCAAGGAAAAATATGCAAGAACAAGGCGGAGGACGCAGGCTTACTTGCGTAAGTCAAGGACGACAACACAGTTATTGCATATTTCAACTGCTGAACTTTGTTGCTTTTTAAGTTAATTGACTATATTATCAAGCTGAAAAGCTCTTCGATCCTGTCATATCTTCCGAGCAGATCAAGATATCCGAAAAGAGCCTCAAGCCCCGTAGCTCTACGGTATTCCGCCGGATTAGAGCTTTTAGGCACGGTATTCCCCGTAGCGTTGCGTCCTCTTTTCACGACAGCGGTTTCCTTTTCGTCAAGTATTGGAAATAACCTATCGAGCGCCTGTGACTGATAAGCGGCGCAGACTTTTTTTATCTTATAGTCATGAAGCTTTGCCGCAGACATATTTGCCGTTAAAATTATATGCTCTCTCACAAGCTTTTCATAAACGCTGTCGCCAAGAAAAGCAAGCGCCAGCGGACTGTACTGATTCACCTCATGTTCGGTCAGTATTCTGCTCATAAGCATTCTCCTTAGTTTACGAAATCAAACTCAAATCCGAAGATGTTGACCGTATCGCCCTCTTTTATGCCCATTTCTTCAAGCCTGCCGATAATTCCGCTTCGTCTAAGCACCTGTTGGAAGTAAAGCAGCGAAGAATAGTCCTCCATGTTTACGGTACGCATGATAGGCTCGAGCCAAGGCGCATATACATAGTAGATCCCGTCCTCGATCTCGATCTCAAATTTAGTGTTTGAAAGCGCCTTCTGTTCAAGTTCTTCCTTTGAAACCGGCTCTTCCTCATACCGCTTAACGGGCGGCAGCTTTTCAAGCTCTTCGGCAGCCGCCTTGACAAGCTCTTTCGTACCCTCCGTTGTCGCTGCGGATATCCTGAAAAAGCGCAGTCCCCTGTCCTTTATATATTCCTCGATACGCCCGACCTGTTCCTCGGACGCCATATCGCATTTATTTGCGGCGACTATCTGCGGACACTCCGAAAGCTCTTCGCTGAAATTTTTAAGCTCGCTGTTTATTATTTCAAAATCCTCGATAGGATCTCTTCCCTCGATCCCCGAAGCGTCAAGTACATGTATGATAAGCCTGCATCTTTCAACATGACGCAAAAACTCGTGCCCCAAGCCGACGCCGTCGCTTGCGCCCTCGATAAGTCCCGGAATATCCGCCATAACGAACGACTGCTCGTCGTTTATCTTTACGACTCCAAGAACAGGCGTAAGCGTTGTGAAATGATAATTCGCGATCTTCGGCTTCGCTGCGCTCACCACAGAAATAAGCGTTGATTTTCCGACATTCGGAAATCCGACAAGCCCTATATCCGCAATAAGCTTCAGCTCAAGAGTTATCTCAAATTCCTCGCCCGGAAATCCCGGCTTCGCAAATCTCGGTATCTGCCTTGTAGAGGTTGCAAAATTACAGTTTCCTTTGCCGCCGTTTCCGCCCTTTGCGATTATCTTCGATTCGTCTGTCGAAATATCCGCCATTATCCTGCCCGTTTCCGAATCGCGTATGACCGTGCCTCTCGGCACTTTTATGACCAGATCGGGAGCGCTTTTGCCGGTACACCTGTTAGAACCGCCGTTCTGACCGTTTTCGGCAACATATTTTTTCTTGTATCTGAAATCTATAAGCGTTGAAAAATTATCGTCGGCAACAAATACTATATCTCCGCCCTTACCGCCGTTTCCGCCGTCCGGTCCGCCGGACGCCACATATTTTTCGCGGTGGAAGGAAACCGCTCCGTCGCCGCCTCTTCCCGCTTTAATGGTTATTTTAGCCTTATCTACAAACATAGCTTCTCCATTTCATAAAACAAAATCCCAAGCCATAAGCCCGGGATTTAAGTTGCGGCAATACCGCACAAGCCTTGCGCGGAGCTGCCTTATAGATACGCATTACTGCTCAGCATATACGCATACTCTCTTACGGTCACGTCCCATACGCTCAAACTTTACTCTTCCGTTTACAAGTGCAAAGAGTGTATCGTCCGAACCGATGCCAACGCCGTCGCCCGGATGAATGTGCGTACCTCTCTGGCGAACCAAAATGTTGCCTGCGAGAACATACTGTCCGTCGGCTCTCTTAACGCCGAGTCTTTTAGATTCCGAATCACGGCCGTTCTTTGTTGAACCAACACCCTTTTTATGAGCAAAAAACTGCATACTGATCTTAAGCATAACCTACACCTCCGTAAATTTTATCCTGATAGTTCCTTCAAATTCCTGTGACAGCAGCTTCATTTGCAGAACAAGACCCGCAAAAAGCTTTTGGATAATACTGTCCCCGAACGACCCCGTCTTCAGAGTTATGGTATCGTTTTCAGCCGACACCGCAGCGTCAAAGCCGAAAACCTCTGTAATAAGATTAGCGGTATGCTGAACTGTCGAAGACACCGACGCGCAGGCAATATCCTTTCCGTACTCGTCATAGTCCGCATGTCCGCCTATTTTAAAGCCGGAGATCACGCTGTCTGTCAAAAAAAACTCTGCAACGATCATAATTTAAGCCTTGATCGCTTCGATCCGAACCTGTGTATAAGGCTGTCTGTGACCCTGCTTTTTCTTTTCGCCCTTCTTCGGCTTATAAGTGAAAACTGTGATCTTCTTAGCCTTTCCGTTCTTCAAAACTTTAGCTTCAACAGCCGCGTTGTCAACGTATGGCGCACCGATCTTAAGACCGCTGTCTGTTCCGACTGCCACTACCTTGTCAAAGCTTACCTTCTGTTCAGCTTCAGCGTCAAGCTTTTCAATAAAGAGTACATCTCCCTCTTTTACCTGATACTGCTTTCCGCCTGTTTCAATAACTGCGTACATTTTTACGGCACCTGCCTTTTTCATAAAACTCGCTGCATACGGTGTGATATATAGATGAGACAAGTAAAGCTTGCCGAGATCTGTTCGCCATATTTTTCGGTTGTCACCTTTGGCGACGGGAAAAATGACGCTTTAGATAAAATATTGCTTCGCTGATTTGGCAATGTTTGATTGACGGAGCAATATAACAAATCAACTTTAAAACCGTAAACATGCGGCTTATATATTTTATCATATTTTTCTTTTGAAGTCAAGGGTTTAAAAACAAAAAATCCATTAAAATCATTTTTTTAGAAATTTATGGAGGACTCTGTCTCCATAAATTTCAAAGCGGTAAACCATATCTGCTGAATGGTAAATTTTATCATTTACAGTCACCGACTATAAAACCAGTCCCTATCTCTCGCTTCTGCGACTCACAGCGCAGCTGTACCGGAGCGGAAACTTGATTTTCTTTGGTTCGTTTCTTGCATCAAGGCAAGAAATGAACATACTGCGCAATTCAATTTTTAAGAAGCCTTGTGGGGGACAGAGCACCTTAATTCCGGTATTGTTCAATATCATCTATATAACATATAATTATTCCATATAATGTATTCGGAAGATATTTCACAATATAATATTCACCTTTCTCATAATCCGGAAAAGATATTTTAAATGTATGCCATTGTTTATTTTCATTTTCTGATCCACTCACATACTTTATTTGCTCGGATTCAGGATCATATATAAATTCCGGGTGAACATACAAGTTTACATCTCCATATTTTCTCGAAGAATTGGTGATAGAAGTACGGGTTTCCACCACTGAATATATATAATCATCATTAACAATACATATAGTGTCCTTTGAAACCGGAATAATGAAATAATAGACGGTAAATATTATTGCTATTATTGTAAATATTTTTCCGATCGTGTTGATTTCTTTTTTACGGATTAATATGAAATTTGGATTTCTTGCTTTATTCGGATCAATAAAATATGGTTTAAAACATTGCCGTATCAATAGAATACATGAAATTATCATAATAATTGAGGGGATATAAAGTTTAAAGTAATTCATTTTCAATCTCTTTCCGATGTAAAATCTTCAATCGTATTCGAGGCAAAGCCGTCATGCGGTATTTGTGCGGTGTTGCCTTAAACTGATTATAGCACTTTTCTTACCGAAAAGCAATTGATTTCACCTTATTCTTTGGTACAATAGACGTGAAACCATAATCAAAAAATGCATAGAAGAAGTGATCAAGTTATTTTGCCACATCGTCTATAAGCTTATCAAGCATGTCAAGAGCCCGTTCATAATTTTCCTGCATATCTTTCTCGGGCGTAAGCGTACTCGAAATTTTTCTGACGCCTATATAAAGATCGTCGGGGATATTTCCCGTAAATCCGATACGCTCCGCAAAATCCGTATTTTTTAGCAGAAAAGCATATCTCTCAACATTTGGATCATCGGGATAAAGCTTCTCAAGATCGATAAGATTTTCTTCCGGAACGACAAGATCGTCTGATTTTTTGTCAGCGATCACAAGCATAGTTTCACCCAGCTGAAACTCGGCAGAAAGCCTGTTGAGATTTGATTCGTAAAGCCCTATGTTATTTGCGTCCTCATCTTCGGAAATAGGTATATAAAGCATGTCCGCACTGATTTTCCCATCATCATTGTAATCCTCGGCAAGACCTTCAAAATATATTTCCATATTTTCATATTTTTCATAAAGTTCGGTATCATCGCAAAGCATCATAAGCATTATATCCGATTTCACGGAAGTAAGCTTGTCATATATAAGAAACGCAGCAATAAACGCAAAAAACGTACCTATTCCCAACCACCACTTATTGTGATAGATAAAATTTTTGAATTTCTGCCATATATTGTAATGTTTCTTTTCATCGTTTCCAAGTTCAAGCTTGTCGGACTTATCGATAACGCCCTGCTTCAGCTTTAAAAGCTCCACCTTATCCTCGGCAAGCTTCTTTGCGTATTCCTCACGCTTTTTATCGTGCCTTTTTAAAGCCTTTTCCTCTTCATCTTTTTGTTTCCTACGCTCGTTTTCGTCCACCTGCCTTATAGTTTCAAAGATACCTGCCGGTTTTTCTTCCTTTTTATTCTTTTCGCTCATTACTAACTCCTTATAAAAATCTGCTTTTTAGAACCTGTCCACATAGGAAATGTATGCGGATTTTTGAGCATAATTTTTC
>JAMPFN010000026.1 GCA_023664445.1 Clostridium sp.
CAAACGAATTTATTACTTTGGGAATTGTGGGTATTGATTAATACTCTGATAGAAAGAGATGTTTTTATTGCATATCAAGAATGTGAAGTACCCTTTTAGCGTCATTTATATTTATACCTCTCAAAACATTTTTTTTAGGTATTTCAGAAGAAAAATAAAAATCAAGACGGCATCTGTTAAGCTTTTTCTGTATGGGATTTTGAATTATCTGTACCTTGATGATCTTTTCTTGGTGAACCAGAACAGTATGGAACGAAAACATTTTTGAATATATGATACATATAAAATCGTCGTTAAAGGATATTCCGGTAGACAGAAGAGAGGCTATCCTTACAATACATATCCATACGGACGGTATCTCTGCCATTACCGCGATCGGCAGCACAAATTTTGAAAATAAAGGGTAAAAAATCAGAAAAATTTTAGCGGCAACAGGTATTCCAATACATAATAAAAGCGGTATTCCCAAAAAAGTCATAACGGCGGATCTGCTTGCTTTTATGCTGCGTCTGCCGATTTTTTTTCCGAAATCAAGTATATCGAGCGCCGCGTTTGTTTGCTTTCTGTCAAGTATTGGGAATAGTACAGGCAGCTCGTTTTTTGCACCGCCATATCCTGAACAGCTGATATTTAAAGATACCTTTTTGAATATTTTCATTATCATGCTTTGATGCATGTCCACATAATTTATTTTATCTTTAACTATGTGATAGCTTCGTTTTGTGACCGCTCCCATTCTGACCTTTATTGAACTGTTATTTTTTTTCATGGAAAACCCCGCATATCGTAAAATATTTGATATGAAAGAAAAAATCCATGTAGCAATAATAAGAATTCCGATAGCTATTGCGGCAGGAGATATTCCATGCGCAAATTTTTTAGAAACCTCATTTGTAATTTGATCAAGAGCGTTTATCATTTCGTGTTCAACAAAATCCTCTGAAATACGTCCTATTTGAAAAAAGAATGCGGATATATATGCGGCTCCGGAAAGACTGCTCGAAAAAACAAAAGAGAAAAATATCATGGTGATAAACTTGGGATGTACCTCAAGCGGCTTTTGGTTTTCATTGAAAGCAGGAATCCTCGCGCTAAGCTCGGACATGTCTTTCTTTTTTAAGAGAAGCGACATATCGGCTTTTTTCAAAACTCCGCCCATAGTGTTTACTTTTATTCTTGACGCTCTTAAAAGCCGAAGAAAAAAAGGCTCTTCCTTTGATGAAACCGTCAGATTTTTATATGGAATTATCGTTTCTGCTTTTATAAACAATCCGCTTATTTGCGATATTTCCTTATCGCCAAATCTTATCCATGTACATGCCCATCTGATATAGCCGTAACCCAAAATCACAAGAATTACAAGAATATCAAACCATGCGCCTTTGAGCCAACCGACAAAATTATTGATATCAAGGTGGATATTTTTTATGCTTCTGAGAACCGGAAAAATAAGAAGCCATATATTTTTCAAAGCATATTTTAGTATTTTTATTGGGTGTTCATGATACATTTTTCGGCTCACTTTCTTATCATAAATGTCAATTCTTCAAAATCTCTTTTGCCTAAAAACATTATAGTCATAATTCCGCCATAAGCATAAAGCACAAAAAAATTAAATCCTGTAAATTTATTGAACGGGGTTGATATTGAGGTCGTATATTGGATCGTATCTATCATCATTATCTGTTCTTTCAAAAAGAAAAAACCGCTTACCTTTTTTATTTTTTTGTCCGATTCTATATAGTAGCATAAATTTTTGAAATATACGGGAAGGTAAATTACCGCAATAAAAAATCCTGACACGAAGAATAAAATATTCAAAAAAATCATAAGCTTTGGAATAAAGGAAAGAAAATATGTGCAAATGCAAATCAGTATTGCCGTCATAAGCAAAACCAAAAATCGCAGTATATTAAGACAATTTTTATCCGAGTTGTATCGTTTCATATTTTTCTCCTCTATATATCGTTTTGAGTGTATGTTCATTTCTTGCCTTGATGCAAGAAATGAACCAAAGAAAATCAAGCTTCCGCTCCGGCACAGCTTCCGCTGTGAGTCGCGGCAGCGAAAGATGATGACTATCTCTATAATCGGGGATTGTAAATGATAAAATTCATCATTCAGCAATTAAAGTTTACATCAATGTATATATTCATTTCTTGCCTTGATGCAAGAAACGAACCAAAGAAATCAAGCTTCCGCTCCGGCACAGCTTCCGCTGTGAGTCGCGGCAGCGAAAGATAGGGATTGTATTTATAGACGGGGACTGTAAACGATACTTTTTACCATTCAGCAATTGTGATTTGCAGTTTTGAGGGCTTTATCTCCTGATCCTTGCCAAGAATGTTTTGTATGGGTACTTATATTTTTAGTAATACTTCCCCTTGGGGAAAGTATTACTAAAAATCATGAGGTTTCCAAAGGGAATCATTCCCTTTGGCAAGGGGGTGGGGGACAGCGTTCCCCATAAGCTTCTCAAAAATTAATTTACGAATGTATAAGGACTTTAAATAAAAGATAATAAGCGTTTACGCTTATTATACCATAAACAGCGTAACAAATTCAAGACAGAAAGGAAATAAAATGCTTGAATTTTTGAACAAAATAGTCTGGGGCTTGCCATTACTTGTACTGCTTCTCGGAACAGGTCTTATATATAGCATAAATCTTGGATTTTTTCAAATAAAACACTTTCCTTACATAATAAAGAACACATTTTTTTCACTTTTTTCCGACAAAGAGAAAACAACATCAAGCAAAAGTGGGAGCATATCACAGTTTCAGGCGGTTTCATCATCTCTTGCGGCGGCAATGGGAACGGGAAATATTGCAGGCGTTGCAGCCGCTGTAACCATAGGAGGCGCAGGTTCGATATTTTGGATGTGGATATCCGCAGTTTTGGGTATGGCGCTTGTTTACGGTGAAAATTATCTTGGCGCTGTTTTCAGAAAGCAGAAAAACGGTAAATGGTACGGCGGACCTATGGCATACCTTGAACAAGGCGCTAAAATGAAAAATCTTGCCGTAATATTTGCGGTTTGCTGCGCGTTTGCGGCACTCGGTATGGGGAATATGACGCAGGTAAATACCATTTCATTAGCAATCAACGACTGCTTTTCTGTACCTGTTTCCGCAACAGGCATAGCAGCGGCAATACTTTGCGCGTTAGTCATATCGGGCGGAATAAAAAGAATAGGCTCTGTAACACAGATAATGATACCCTTTTTGACCGTAGGATATATAGGCGTATCTGTATTTATTATTATTTGTAACTATAAAAATATCCCGGAAGCTTTTTCAGAAATATTCAGATCGGCATTCGGGATTCGTCAGGCAGGCGGCGGAATAAGCGGCGCAATGATAAGTCAAAGCATAAATATCGGGCTTAGAAGAGGTGTTTTTTCAAATGAGGCAGGGCTTGGAAGTTCAGCCGTTCTTCATTCTGCCGCCGATTCCGATGATCCGCAGCAGCTTGGCTCATGGGCGGTTTTTGAAGTGTTTATCGACACAATAGTCTGCTGTACTCTTACAGCGTTTGTTATTCTTACAACAAATGCACATAAAAGCGGAAAGGACGGAATAATGATCGTGTCGGAAGCCTTTAAGTCACAGATAGGTATGCTGACGCCTTATTTTATAGCTGTTTCTATATCGCTTTTTGCGTTTGCCACGATAATCGGTTGGTTTTACTGCGGCGAATGTGCCATAACATATATTTTTGGCGAACAGGGGATACCGTTTTATAAATTTGTATTCATTGCGTTTGTCTTTATCGGCGCGGTTACAAAGCTTGAAGCTGTATGGATAATTTCCGATATATTTAATGGTCTTATGGCAGTACCAAATCTTATTGGACTAAATATTCTGCGAAAAAAAGTGAAATTTAGTAAGAAGCTAAAGTCTTTATAAAATATAAGAACCTGTTCACATAGGAAATATATACGGATTTTTGAGCAAATTTTTCTGAAAACAAGGCGATTTTTTGCAGGCATACTGTCGTATGGCAAGAAAAATCAACGCAGATTATCAGGAAAATTTGCCGAAAAGACGTGTGCAGTGCCTATGTGGACAGGTTCTAAAAGTTTAGATCAAATCTTTTGCAAGTGAAAGCGTCCCTTAAATACTTAAATGCCCGGATCTGATCCGGGCATATTTTTTATGGTAAAAGTCTGTTTATATCTCTTGGGAACATGCTGCATGTTCTGATATTTTGAGCGTTTATAATTTTCATGACAAGTCTTTCAAGACCTATTCCCAGACCGCCATGAGGAGGCAGACCGTATTTATGAGCTTCAAGATAATATTTGAAGTCATCGGGATTCAGCCCCTGAGCCTTCATTTTTTCTATCTGCTCGTTGTAATCGTGTATTCTCTGTCCGCCGCTTGTAATTTCAAGTCCTCTGAAAAGCAAATCGAATTTGTATGCAAGACGCGGATCGTTCCTGTCGTTCATAGCATAGAACGGCGGCTTTGACGACGGAAAATGCGTTACAAATATAAAGTCGCTGTCAAATGTTTCCTTGGCGTATTCACAGATAGCCACTTCGTCCTCCGGTTCGAGGTCAAGCTTATTTTTCGAGCCTTTGCTTCCCAAGATTTCCTTGGCTTCGAGCAGAGTTACACAGGGGATTTCTTTTATAACAGGTATCTCTGCTTCAAGTATTTCAATTTCTTCCGCGTAATTTTCCTTGATATATTCCATTACATATTTGAGCATAGCCGTTTCCATAGCCATAACGTCATACATGCTGTCGATATATCCCATTTCAAAGTCAAGACCGATATACTCATTGATATGCCTTGATGTGGCGTGTTTTTCCGCACGGTATACAGGACCTATCTCAAATACTCTGTCAAAAAACGCTACGGCAGTTTGCTTGTAGAATTGCGGCGACTGGTTAAGGAATGCAGGCTTATCGAAATATTCAAGGTGGAAAATATTCGAGCCGCCTTCAGCGCCCTGCGCTACTATCTTAGGGGTGTGAATCTCTGTGAAGTTTTCTTTCAGCATAAACTCTCTGAAACCGTTGCATACGCCTTCCTGAAGCTTGAATATCGCGCGTTCATAAGCGTTTCTAAGCGATACTGAGCGATTATTGAGATTAATGTCAAGCGTACAGCCAAGACGCTTGTTCGGAACATGAAGCGGATATTCTTCCGCAGGCTCCGAAATGAGAGAAATGTTTTTGAGTATCAATTCAATACCGTGATAGCCTTTTTCATTTTTTGTCACAGTACCCGTAATGTTTACAAAGAATCCCTCTTTAAGACCGTCAATGCTGTCTTTGCAGTTATCTTGAGAATATATTGTCTGGAGCAGATATCTGCCTGTTCTTACAACGATAAATGAGAATTCGCTCATATTTCTTATTTTGTAAACGCAGCAGTCAAGACTGATATCCTTGCCGATATTGTCAAGAGCGTCGGATATGACAAATTCCTTTTTAAGCGTATCAGGACTTATCTGCATTATATTTTTATCGTAAGCCGGCTTATACATAGAATCATTTTTATAAGCCGTCATATTAAGCTTTACATCATCAGCAATATCCGCCTTTTTATCGAAAACCGAATCAGATGTACTTTCATCAGCAAGAGAAACAAGCTTTTTCTCGAGTTCTTCCTTTATCGCCTTAGGAGTACATACTCCCTTAAGCTGCTTTGAACACTGTCCCATAAGAAATCCGAAAACTTTTGTTTCACCGTTTTTGTATTGCTCAACAGCTGCGTTATTTGCGGAAAGAACGTTTTCTATCACTTCGTTTACCTTAGCCATATCATTGATGATAAGCATCCCTTTTTCTTTAGCGATAGTTTCCGCGTCCTTACCCGAAGAAATCATTTCACGAAGTATAGCCTTTGCGTCGTTTTTTGATACTTTTTCGGTATCAGCCATTTCCACAAGCTTTGCGAATTCATTTGCTTTAAACGGAAGATTTTCCATTGAAACCTCGCCTAAATTTACACGGCGCAAAAGCTCGACTATAACAAAATTAGCAACGCTTTTCGGATTATTATAAGCTTTAACAGCGTCGTCATAGAAATCGGAAATTCTCTTCTGATTAACGATTATCTTAGCGTCCGTATCGGAAAGACCGTACTCCGAATATCTTGCGATACGTTTATGAGGCATTTCAGGCAGCTGTGCCTTTATATTATCAAGCATTTCATCGGTGAAATTTACCTGCAAAATATCAGGCTCGGGGAAATAACGGTAATCATGAGCGTCTTCCTTGGTTCTCATGGAAGTAGTTTCGCCTCTGTTGTCATTATAGCGGCGTGTTTCTTGAATAACGCGTCTGCCCATGTCAAGAAGTCTTGACTGACGTTTTATCTCATAATCAATAGCGCGGCCGATAGATTTGAGGGAATTTAAGTTTTTGCACTCTGTTCTTGTACCGAATTCCTTGTCCTCGGGCTTCATGATAGATACGTTAACGTCGCACCTTAAAGATCCCTGTTCCATTTTACAGTCGCATACGCCCGCGTATTGAAGCAGCAGACTTACCTTTTCAAAGAAAGCTTTAGCCTCGTCAGCGGAAGAAATATCAGGTTCTGTAACGATCTCGATAAGCGGTACTCCGCAGCGGTTATAGTCCGCAAGAGAAACGGCGTTGAAATCGTCGTGAACGAGCTTTCCGGCGTCTTCTTCAAGGTGTATGCGGTTTATACGGATATTTTTTTTCTTTCCGTTTACCTCGATAGGTACGATACCATTGATACAAAGAGGTCTTTCAAGCTGTGAGATCTGATAAGCTTTTGGAAGATCGGGATAGAAATAGTTCTTTCTGTCAAATACGGAAAATTTGTTTATATCGCAGCCGAGCGCAAATCCAGCCCTGACAGCGTATTCAACGGCTGTCTGATTGATAACGGGAAGCGTTCCCGGCATACCTGTGCATACCGGACAGCATCTTGAATTGGTATCGCCGCCGAATTCGGCGTTACAGGTACAGAAGACCTTAGACTTGGTAAGAAGCTCGGCGTGAATTTCCAGACCTATTACAGGAATATATGATGACATGATTTATTACCTCCAATCAAGGGCAGGCGCCTTGTAATCAAACGACTGCTCGAAAGCGTCAGCCGCACCGATAATAGCGGCTTCGTCAAATTTCTTGCCTATAATGGACATTCCTATAGGCATGCCGTCCTTATTATATCCGCAGGTAGTGGAAATTGCCGGCAATGACGCAATATTCACAGTAACCGTGCAGATATCCGCCTTGTACATCTTTACAGGGTCGGAAACGTTCTCGTTCGTATTGTAAGCGACAGAAGGCGTTGTAGGAGTAAGGATCATGTCGCATTTTTCAAAAATGCTGTCATATTCGGCGGATATTTTCTGCTTAAGCGCCAATGCCTTTCCGTAGTATGCGTCATAATAACCGCTTGAAAGCGCATAGTTTCCGAGCAGTATACGTCTTTTTACCTCGCTTCCGAAGCCTTCGGCTCTGGAATTGCATATAAGCTCGTTGAAGTCGTCGTCTTTTTGGCTTCTGTGACCGTATTTAATACCGTCGTATCTTGAAAGATTTGACGAAGCTTCAGCCGACGATATCAAGTAATATGCAGGTACTGCGTATTTAAGGCTGGGCATACTGCATTCTATCAGCTGAGCGCCCATTTCCTCATATTTTTTTGCGGCGGTAATTACTGCGTCGGATATTTCCTTGTCGATGCCCTCTCCGTAAAATTCTTTCGGGATCGCTATTTTTACGCCTTTTACGCCTTTTCCTATTTTGGATGTATAGTCGTCAGTCGGATTTTTGGAAACCGTACCGTCGTGACGGTCATAGCCCGCAATAGCGTTGAGAATGATCGCGCAGTCATGAGCGTCCTTTGCAAGAGGACCTATCTGGTCGAGAGAAGATGCAAATGCGACAAGACCGTAGCGTGAAACTCTGCCGTAGGTAGGCTTCAGTCCTGTAACACCGCAGAAAGCGGCCGGCTGCCTGATAGAGCCGCCGGTATCGGAGCCGAGTGCGGCGGCGCAAAGAGATGCGGAAACGCTTGAGGCTGAACCGCCGGAAGATCCGCCCGGAACACGGTTGATATCATACGGATTTTTTGTTTTTGCAAATGCCGATGTCTGAGTCGAACCGCCCATTGCAAATTCGTCCATACTTACTTTGCCGAGCATAACGATTCCCTGAGCATTAAGCTTTTCCATAACTGTCGCGTCGTAAGGCGGAACAAAGTTTTCCAGCATTTTAGACGAACAAGTTGTCTTTACGCCGTCTGTGCAGATATTATCCTTTATCGCAAGCGGTATTCCGCAAAGAGCGGTGCTTTCACCGCTGTCAATACGTTTTTGCGCGTTTTCGGCGTCGCTGATCGCTTTTTCCTTTGTAACGGTAATATAGCTTTCAAGCTTCCCGTCATATTTTTCTATTCTGTCAATATAAGTCTGCGCAAGCTCTTTGGCTGAAACTTTCTTGCCGTCAAGCAGCCTTCTCATATCTCTGATTTTAAGCTTTGTAATATCCATTTCTAACCTCTGATTCATAAATTATTCAACAACTTTCGGAACGACAAAACAGTTTTCGCTGTTTACGGCATTCTGTAGTATCTTGCTTGTAGGCATACTCGCTTCCGATGCGTCCTCACGCAGATCGTTAAGATACACGTTTTTGTTGTCCGCCAAAGCGTCGTATTTAATGTCGATTTCTTTTATCGTATCCATGATTTCGATAATGCTCGTCATTTCTTCAGCGGTTTTTTTCAGTTCTTCTTCGGTAAAAGACAGCTTTCCAAGCTTGGAAAGATATGCCACCATTTCCAGATCCATAGCTATTCCCTCGTTTCATCTAAAATAAACTTATATTTTATTATACAACATTTTAAATGATTTGGCAAGTTTTTTTCATTATTTTTCTCTGATATAGTATTTTTAAATTTAAATGCTGATCCTTATGGGGAAAATTTTTCATTATATTCTATTAAAAAATCGGTAAAAATTACGATTATTATAGTAGACGACAAATTTATTTGGCGTTTACTATTTGCCGATTTGCACGTAGCGAACGCAGTAAGCGGATGTGCAAGGTGTTTTTATAAGAGAATATTTTTGCAGGGGGATTTTTATGCGTATAGTTAACGATTACAGCTTTTTATTCAAAAGCATGCTTGGAAAAAATAAAAATAATGCGCCGAATCTGTTTGGTTCAATAAAGGTTTCCGACTTGTCGAGCAAGTCTGTGAAGCAGCAGCTCATGTCTGCCGGAATTGATATAAACAGCAAACAATACAAAGCTGTTGCAAGCAGTATGATGCAAGCAAACGAGAACGGCGGATTATATACAAATATTCAGGCTATAAAAAACAGAATGAGTCAATATGATTCGGACGGGAATTTTACTTGCGGAGGACTTATCGTTCCCGGTATGATAGTAAACGGTATTCCGGAATCGGAGCGGCATCAGATAATAGATATATCCGAAACGGCAAGACAGGATATGTTTGATAACACAAAACGTGAGTTTATTGAAGAGTACGGAGTTGCCAACGGCGATACGACAAAGCGTTCGGATGTATTCAGAAGATATCAGCTGAGCGAAAAGATCGAAAACAGACTTAAAGGCACATGGACGCTCGAACAATATGAAAGAATGTATAACCGCGCTTTTGTGGAAGCGGTAAAAGAAGCCGATCCGAATTGGACGCCGGGGAAGGCATTTGATACGAATCTGCTAAAGGATATTACGAGAGAATCCGTTGAAAGCAGAATATTTCAGGCAAGCAGAGATAAGCTTGATCTTAAACCGAAAAACAGTTTGAATATAAAAGTATGATAAGGAGATACTGTTATGTCAATGACAATAGGACATGGTTTTTATAAAGCAAATAGTTTTAATAAAACCGATATGAACGCAAAAAATCAGAATATAACTGCCGAAGAATCAAGTAAGGATATTGCGGTCAGGGGAGAGGGGCTTAAAGCAAATTCTTTCAGACCGAAGCAGCCAGAGCTTTCGGAAAAAGCGCAAAACCTGCTGAAAAAGCTGCAAAATGAATATGGAAGCAAAATGGATTTCATGATCTATGGCAACGATCAGGATCCAAAAGAACTGCTGCCTTACGCTGTTAAGGAATATACTGTTTTATTTTCGGCAGAAGAACTGGAGCATATGGCAAATGATTCCGAATATGAAAAGGAATGCATGAGCAGCGTTGAAAACGCAATAAAAATGTCGGACAAGATATGCGAAACCTATGGCTATAAATCTGTATTTGACGAAAAAACTGACGGTACGCAGCTCACGCGTATAGGCATATCATTTAACAATGACGGTACTCTGACTTATTTTGCGGAACTTGAAAAAATGACTGATAAGCAATTGGAGCGCGCTGAGGAAATTCGTCAGAAAAAGATAGAGGAAAGAAAAGCCGAAAAAAAGAATAAAGCTGAAAAAGCCGAGGAGAATGAAAAATCCGATCATAAACACCAAACGGTAAAAAGAACTTTGGTTGAAGCAAATTCGGAAGACGAACTTCTTAAAAAAATCGGAGAGATCGATTGGGAGAATATACAAGAAGAACTGCTTATTTCGGGAAGTAAGTTTAATGTGTCCGTATAAAATCTATTGGTAGACGCACTTTATTCCCTTTGGCAGGGGGTGGGGGACAGAGTCCCCCAAGCTTCTCGAAAATTGATTTCCATGATAAAGTATTTATTCGAGCAGCGGAATCAAATAATTTACCGCCGCATAATAAGCAGCCGCACCGAGCGCCAATACCAATAATGTAATCAGAACAGCCTTGACAGCCTTTTGTGTCTTTTTCTTTTTATTTTTTTTCTCTTCGGCAGCTATCAATTCTGTCAGCCGCTTTTCTTTGACCGCTCTTACGGCTCTCGATTTGATCTCTTTTATGCGCTTTTCACAGCTTTTTATCCTGTCGCCTGAATCCTTGTAGCCGATAATGCTTTTGTAATATTCGATCGCCTTTTCAAGTTCGTCCACATTGTCAAGAGCCTGATAATCACAGCCGTTTTTGTATATTACTTCCCTGCGCATATCTTCCGCCTTTTGAACGCATTCCTCGGCTTTCTCTGCGCTGTCCTTGAAATCGCCTAACTGTTCAAATTTCCTGCCTGCCGCTAAAAGCTGATCGGAAGTACCTGCATAATACATATCGTTAACCGCTTTGTCATATAAATATTCATTCGCTTTTTCATCGCATTCAAACGCTTTTCGCTCGGAATCCTCATAGTCCCTAAGATTCACAAAATATTTTTTTACGCTTTGAAATTCGGCGTCCGTTTTAGCCTCGCGCATCGATGAACACGCTTTATCATATATAAATCTCACAGCCTTTTCCTGACATTCGGCGGCTTTTTGCTCGGCGTCGGCAAAATCTCCCAGTTCAAAAAAAAGCTTTGCGGTTTTTATATAGTCATTCGCAGTCCTTGCGTTTTTCATCTGTGCAAGAGTATCGTCGTAAGCAGCCTGCTTATTACTTGTAGTCGTCATTTTAATTCTCTCCGTAAATTTAAAATTCTGCATCTGTACACTCCCTTTTATCGGGCATACATGAAAGCGTGCAGATATTACTCGCATAATATTGTATGGATTTATTTTAACACATTTTTCGACAAATTTCAACCGCCAAGTCAAAAAATAGCATGCGAATCAATTTTGAGAAGCTTGATTTTCTAGGTCTGCTGAAACATTCAGCAGACCTTAATGTATATATTTTGATCTGCATTGCTTCAATACCGTTTTATATATTTTATACGCATATTTTCTGTCTTCCTTATCTGCGGCAATACCTCCAAAACACACCCTTTCATAAAGCAGGATAAAACCGCTTATATCATATCCTGTCCTATCCGATATGAGCGCGTTAAGCTCTGTTGGAGAAAGCTGTGCCGTGCTTACTTTAAACCGCTTTCCAGCCGTAGCGTTTATACGTCTGTACGCGATCAATATGCCGTTTCCTCCGTATTTTATCCTTACTATATCGGCGATCCTTACAGCGGCAGGAACGGCTATAATAACGGCGGCGGCAGCCGAAAATATTACAAATACGGCTTTTATAACGGCAAAAAGTATTTGGGTATCTATCTCGAATCCTCCGCCGTATTCCCGATCGTCCCGTATTTGTCTTTGATACCCCGAACTGTAAAGCGAGGAAACTGTCGGCTCAAAAACTGTCCAGCCAGTATTTTGAATATATACCTCGGGATAAGCGTGAAGTCCGCTTGAAAATATTTTAAAGCTTCCGTTTCCGTATCCGACAGGCAGATATCCCTCCGTATACCTTACCGCAAGACCGACGCTGCGCGCCATAAGAGTATAAGCGGACGCAAAATCCGAACACGTTCCCCTCTTGCTTTCAAATAAAAAATATACCGGACTTTCTAAATTTTCAGACGACGCATATTCGGTATCATAGGTATAATCGCCCGAATAAAAATAATCGCGGAGCGCGGACGCCTTCTGCCAGTCATATTCGCAGTCACGCGTAATATCCTGCGCAAGCCGTGATATCTCAACGGGTATTTCAGCGTTATTAAAGCTATAATTTTCCTTATATTCCATTGCAAAATTATGCTCCGCTTCAAAAGCATAAACAATTTCGCACAGCTCCGTTTTTCCGTTCCACGTCAGAACGGCTTCAAGCTTATTCAAGTATTCGCCGTATTCTTCATCGGTAAAATCAGCGCATCCGTTTTCAAACCATGTATCATATATGTCAAATTCTCTGTAATATTGGATCGAGTAAGCGCCGTGCGTACTTTTGATTGGCATGCTTGAAATAAACTGTCCGTGCCGTGTGACGTCATAAGCGTTTTCAGGCAATACCGAGCTTGTAAGCTTATAGGTTCGTACCGAAGCAGGAAGATACATCGGATCGTGTCCTTCAGCAGGAATAATTGTCGCTGTTTCAGGAGCATCGTTTAGCGTTTCAAGTCCGATCAAGCTTCTATCTGCCGACAAACTTTTATCGAGAGCCGCGCCTGTTTTCATAACCTCAAGCATATCGTCAAAATTTATAAGTCTGCGCTTTTCCACAACTCCGTATGTATCGTCATAATAACCTGTACTGTATTTATCAAGCGGATAAAAATGATTTTCTTCGGAGTTGTAGAGATCAAAGCTTTGACGTCTGAAATACATCGGATATTTTGAATAAACGGTATACAGCTCTTTTGTAGCAAGAGAGTTGAAATTTTCGGCATTTCCTGAAAATTTCCCTAAATTTGAGTAATCGCCGTCAATCCGCGATCCCGCGTCCATAAAATATTTTTCAAACGTATCGTAATACTTTGCTTCTCCCTGTTTAGGTATCAGCGACGATATAAACAGCGCCGCCGATACCGTTACCATTATGGATAAGGAATAGGCGTTTCTGCCGACGCTCACTCTCTCCGAAGCTCTTTTTTTATATATGTTGACTGCAAATATAGCCGCATTCAGTCCCACGATGCATACCATATAAAAATCATTCATATCCTCAAGCACTTTAACATATACGGCGCATGTAACAAGACTTGCGAGCATGAGAAAGGACGTTCTGTAAAGGACGTTGGAAAAGTAATATATGACCGACGCGAAAAACAGCGGAAAGACCGACAAAAGCGCGCAAAAATATCTTGGCTTGTTCGGTTCGTCCTCGCCTGCCGAAAGAAACCACTTGAAAAATCCGGAGCCCCAATCGTCTGAAAATATAAACCTTGCCGTTAAAAAAAGCGACGCGATTATTAAAACGACGTATATAAGCGTTCCCGTAACCCGATGCTTCTGAACGAAATTCAAAAAGAAGAAAACAGCTAAGATCATAGCCGCAGCGAGAAAATTGCAGACTGTAAATATTCCGTTATCGTATATTCCGAAAATAGAAATACAGAGAAACAGCGCAAGCATATACGGAAGAATGTATGTTCTGATTTTTTCAAATATATTCATAGAATACTCCGATCATTACAGGCGATACCGCGCTCTGTCTATACAACAATTTCTGAATTTCCGGTTTCCGACAAAAGCCATACGCCCGACGCGTTCACGTCCCGCCCCACAGACGCTGCCGCCGCTGTTACCGCCGTATCGGTTTTGGCATAGCCTTTCCCTATATTAAGCTGACCCGACGCGTCCGCGTCAAAGCACGGCGTAAAAAACATAAGTGACGAGCATTTGCCGTGAAGATTTATCTCTTCCATAGGCACTCTTTCGTCAATACTGTTGACAAATTCGTATCCTGCCAGCAGAAATCTTAGCTGTTCAACACTATTTTCATCAGATATTTCACAGCATTTCCAGCCGTTCCTATAATACCAGACATCCGCTTCAACGCCTATGCGAACCATTACCATAAGAATACCGAGCATATTTTCTCCGCAGCATTCTCCGTGCATGATATTTTCCGAACTGTTTACAGCGTCGAGAACAATAGTATGACGCGAAGTCAGAATCTCGTCGTCAAGGCGCACCATAAGCATATCCTTTTTGCACGACAGCTTCCAGTTTATACGCTTTAACGGATCCCCCGGAACATATTCTCTGTGTTCGTATCCCGGAGTTCCGTTAAATCCCGGCGAATGATCGTCGCGGGTTTCCTCGCTGTCGTCGATCTGTGAGGAAGCGTCATTGGCGCTTCTTATAAGCGGATCGGAGGACGGAACGTCGGCAATATTCGGTATAATATTAACTTTAAACGAAAGATCCGAAATACCGGTCTTAAAAGGAAATCTCATAAGTCCTGTAAAGTCCGTAAATACTATCCGTTTTACTCCGACTTCACATGCGCACCATATATTTGCCGTAAATTCTGTTTCAGCCGAATGCTCCGAACGAGGCATAACGCTTACGGTACATTTTTTCATTCCGTTTTCACAGCCGAGCGCTTCCGATGAGAAAAAATCCACCGCGACGGGCGGCGACGGAAGATAACTCCTGTTTTTTATAGTTATTCTGAGTTTTAATTTATCGCCCTTATAAAGCTCGCTTTGAGATATCTCCGCTTCAGCTGTCAGAAACCGTCCTGTAAAATAAGCGATAATCGCAGAGCTTACAGGATATATCACCATGACCGCAAAGAAAAACCAGCCTGTACGTCCGCTCAAATAAAGCGCAAACACAACGATCAACGCAAGAGCAAGCACGTAGCTGAATATCCCCTTGACGGCTTTCCATACCCTACGCATTCGGCGCGGTAGGCACGGGTACGGAAGATATGGCAGTCTTTACCGCGTTTTCTGCCGTTACATAATCCGATTTGCCCTTCGGCGCAAGCATGATCCTGTGTGAAAGCACACACTCCGCCATTTCCTTTACGTCCTCGGGAACAACGTAATCTCTTCCGTGCAAAAAAGCGGCAGCCATTGAAGCCTTATAAAGCCCTATGCTTCCTCTCGGACTTACGCCGAGCCTTAGTCCGTCATCGTTTCTTGTGTATTCGCAAATTGAAATTATATATGCCATGACGCTTTCGGCGCATCGTATATTTTTCACCTGTTCCTGCATATCGATTATATCATTTACCGTAATTACAGAGCTTATTGACTTTATGGGATTGCTGAAACGGGTACGCTTTAAAACGGACAATTCCTCGTCTGCGGAAGGATATCCCATGCTTATTTTCATAAGAAACCTGTCCATCTGAGCTTCGGGAAGATGATATGTACCGTAAGTTTCAACGGGATTCTGCGTGGCGAGTACCATAAACGGAAACGGAAGCTTATGGGTCTGTCCGTCTATGCTGACCTGATGCTCTTCCATAGACTCAAGCAGAGCAGACTGCGCTTTCGGAGAAGCACGGTTTATTTCATCGGCAAGCAGAAAATTGCAAAACGCCGCGCCTTTTTTATACTCAAGGTTACGCGTTTCATTGTCTATCATGGAAAATCCGACGATATCCGACGGCATTATGTCAGGAGTGAGCTGTATGCGGTTGAACTCGCCGTTTACCGATTTTGCCAATGCGGAAACCATTTGAGTTTTACCGACGCCGGGAACGTCCTCTATCAGTATATGTCCGCCTGCAAGCAGAGCGGCGACGACCTTAAAAATAGAGTCGTATTTTCCGACAATTACCTTCTGCATATTTTCAATAAGAACATCAGCTCTTGATTTATCCATAACAGCGCTCCCCCTATCTGATTTGCTGACAATATTGTATCATATAATACATAAAATGTCAATACAAAGACGAAATTTATAGATATCATGACTAAAAATTTACTTTCTCAAAAACCGATTTGCAAAGTATGTTCGTTTCTTGCCTTGATGCAAGAAACGAACCAAAGAAAATCAAGCTTCCGCTCCGGCACAGCCTGCGCTGTGAGTCGCGGAAGCGAAAAATAAAAACTATCCTTATAGTCGGGGACTATAGAACCTTTGTCAAGAATGTTCTATGTGGTTACTCATATTTTTTGAAATACCGCCCAAAGGGCGGTATTTCAAAAAATAACGGGGATCCCAAAGGGTGACTCCCCACGGGGTGGGGAGATGTCAGCGAAGCCGACAGAGGGGACCGCCTCGGTAAGAGGTCATTCCCTTTGGCAGGGAGTGGGGGACAGAGTCCTCCATAACTTCTCAAAATTTGAATTGTATGAACTTTTATGAAAAAAGGTTGACAAACAGCATATTTTATGATATTATAAATATAATGAAACATTTGGGTAAAAAAACTGTAAATTTTACCATTGATGTAGTATTCGTTATTCGCCCATATATATTTATAGCCTGTTTACAAAAAAGACGCGTGATTTTTTTATGAACGGGCTTTTATTCAAAAAAGGAGGAAAGAGCATGAGAAAATTCAAAAAAATAGCCGCGCTTGCCATGGCTTTTACCACTTGCCTGACGGTGAATGTCACAGCGGCTTCATACGCTGACAAGCCTGTATCCGCGCTAACTGTAATTGCGGAGATAAAAGATGTGGCGCTTGAAAAGGAAGTGATAAGTCCGGGTGAAAGCACACAGCTGACAGTTGAATGGGGTGTCGGAACAACCCTTGCGGCACAATTTTATTCAAGCGATACAAATATAGTACAGATCGAAAACCAGACAGGGGAGGGCTGTACTTTAACAGGCGTCGGCGAGGGAACTGCCGTAATAACGGTATCTAACGACGTTTATTCGGAAACCGTTGAGGTTACTGTGAAAGACGGATCCGACAGATTTACATACGAGATCGAGGACGGAAGCATTGTATTTTCAAATTATGCGAGCAATGCAATGATGTCGTATGTTATCAGCTCCAATATTGGCTATGACTACGACATGACCTGCGAGGAAACTGAGGCAATATTCACGCCTAATGAAAACGGCAAGTATGTTGTCACGGTTGAGGAATACTGCGAGGAAGTATTCGACTACAGCATAATGGACGGTCATTTCCATTATTTCTATCCTGTTCTGACTAATTATACGGTCAATGTGACCGATGATGAGATCACTGTTAACAGAGAAGGTTCTCGCAGCTACTATTCCGAGGAACAGGTGGAAGAACAGAAGAATTTGATATTGGATATTGCCATTGATGCAAACGGAAATGTGCCCGCGCCTGATTTCATCCTATATGCAAAAGGCACGGAAACCGATATGTATGCGTTAAGCGGAGCATATTTTTCATTTTTAAACGGAGTTCTTCGCGATTATGACGGTGAAGGCAGATATAAAACCTACATAACAACGATTCACAATGAGTACAAAACAGAATCCTATTTCTGTTTAAACGCTCCCAATTTGTATTATGAAGAATCCGGTGATACGATAGGTCCGATACTTCTATCGGACATCGAACTTGCAGAGGTCATGGAAAAAACGTATACGTCAAGCTCTATGGACGGAGATCTTCAGATCGCCACACCCGATGAAATGGCTTTCTATAGAGTAAAGGCTCTCAAAGACGGAGACGTGACGGTTACCGCTTGTTTCGATGATGTCAAGGAATACGATCTTGAAATTAAAGACGGCGTTTTCAAAAGGAAAAATTCAAGTGAACCAATATCGCCGGAATGGATTCCGAAAAACTTTGACGAGGCGCTGGATTTTTACAATGAACACGGCGCAACTTATGTTCAGGATAACATTGTCTGCTATGTGCGTAAGTTGGATTATTTGGACTACTATGCATATAATTTTGAATTCGAGGAGAATTCTGACGTTCAAGAATATCTTACAAGCGACATATATGAATGGCAGTTTAAATTGCCCGATAATAATGATGACTACGACATAGTTGATGTGGATTTTAAGTTTGAAGTTATCTGCTTTAATGTGACCGATAATTCTAATCTCGAATTTATAACATATCGAGAAAATAGCAAAGGGGTTGTTTCCGATAAACACACCTATTTCTTTGAGGCAGATGAAAACGATACTGTTACCGAAACTGATATATTTGGTTGGCTGCCGGATTCTGTTTCCGAATTTGAAAAATTTAACGCCAAATACGGTATAGTGTCGATTCATAACAACTATGTGGTATTCTGCGGCGAATATGGCGGAGACGGCGGTTACAGCGTCTTTATGGAACAAAATGGAACTGCTCAGATAGAAGCGGATCTTGAATATGATTTATATTATACTGAGATTATTGAAGTTTGCGGCGGCGCAAGTTACGCTGTAAAGGTGTATAAGCCTGTTGCACCCGGTACAGCTGTTATATCCTGGACGGAGGCACAGGAATGGGATTATGATGATACTGCTATTAATATGTTTACAGGTAAATTTAAAATTGATGATAATTTGAATTTATCTTACGAAAAAACCATTGGTGACGCAAACAATGACGGCATTTTCAGCGTAGCCGACATAGTAATGCTGCAAAATCATCTTATTGCTAAGAAAACTCTTAACGCTATGCAGATGAAATGTGCCGATATGAATGAGGACGGAAAAATTAATGTTATTGACGCTGTTCTGATGAAAAGACAACTGATGAAAGCGGAAAAAAACACAGAAAAAGCTGTCCTTACTGTTGAAACAACATATGGCGGGTACGGAGTTATGGGACAGCCGCTCGGAAGCGGCGAATTTACCCAAGTCTTTCATGTGGCTGAGGGAGATATTCTGTATGAGGATGAGTATGGTCATTGGTATCTCAATATTGGCGATTCTCTGACGGATAAAAAACAAATTTGCAAAATAATAAGCGTTGATCCTAAAAGTATAACCGTTTCCATGGAAGGATTTTACATAAATGAAAATGAATATATATCGGAAGAAACTGAAATAACGTTGGCTTATGGCAATCTCGTTAATGTTTTTTCAAAGTTTCCGGTTGATGACGGTATAAATTATGAACATCAGATCACTTTTACACCAATTGATAACTAACAGACAGATCATATTGAATATAAAGCGCGCAGTTTTTACTGCGCGCTTTATTATTCGGATTGCCTTCTGCTCATTCTGTTCCAATTGTAAAATCCGTATAAATCGTTGGCAAGAAAAATTATAAAGCATATGATAACGGATATATATGAAATATTTTCAGACGCCATTAAAGACCACATAATAATCAGGACAATATCGTTTGCCGCATAGGCAAGAGCATAATAGCTGCTTCGTCTGAATGTCAGATAAACTGCCAAAAAGCTCGTGAAAACCGAAAATATGCTTATAATAAGACTTGCCGTATTCAATGCTTTCAGAATAAAATAAAATATAATTGTTACGGCGGCTGTTAAAGCAAAAGCAAAGATGATTTCCCAATATTTCAGCTTATTGATCTTGACTTCGGATCTGTTGTTTTGGTACGGATTTTTCATCCATGAAACAAGAGAAATAACAGCCATTGGAGCGGTCATTCCAAGATAAGTAATCATTTCCCCGTAATAGGCGCAGGAATATGAAATATAGCCGTACATCAGGCTGAAAATAACCGTAAGTCCTTGTCCGACGGGATTTCCTTTGGCGATAAAAATCAGCGATGTCGCGCCGATCAAGGAGTTTATCATTGTCAGATAATTCGCTCTGTCAAATACGATAAAACATACAATTATCAGCGATATTGACGACAGCCACAGAAGCAGTTCTTTTTTGGAAAAATATTTCAGGAATTTGTTTGACACAGGTATCACCTCAAAAAAATGCATCCGAATACACATCTTCAAAGACCTAACGATGTGTAAACGAATGCAATGCATTCACTACCCGGTGGCAGTATGTTTATAAGTTGTTTTAATTATTTTACATTATGTCCCTGTTCTGCAAGCAGAGTCTTGATCTTTTCATGCGGGTCGATCACCGTGCTGATTGAAACGTCGTGATTTATCGAGGCAATAAAATACGAAACATATTTGGAAACGTCAACCTCATGGAACCACGGACGCTCGAGCAGCTGCGGAGTTCTGTATGTTAAATTGGTACAGAATACGCCTGAAATATATCCTTCTTCATAAGCCTTATCGAATTTTTCAAGACCGTTTGTGAAAAGTCCGTATGTACCGTAAGCAAAAAATCTTCTTGCCTTTTTAGCTTTAAGCGCATACGCTATATCGAGAACAGATTCACCGGACGAAATGATATCGTCGGCTACAAAAACATCTTTTCCTTCCATAGAATTACCGAGATATTCGTGAGCTACGATAGGGTTTCTGCCGTCAACGATCTTTGAATAGTCGCGTCTTTTATAAAACATTCCCATATCAACGCCTAAAACCGAAGCATAGAACATATTCCGGTTTAAAGCGCCCTCGTCGGGACTTACTACCATAAATTCATCTTTATTTATAACAAGATCGTCAACGTTTTTGAAAAGCGCCTTGAGTACCTGATATGACGGTATCACATTATCAAATCCCATAAGCGGTATTGCGTTGTGGACTTTCGGATCATGAGCGTCAAAGGTAACAATATTTGAAACGCCCATTGACTGAAGCTCCTGAAGAGCCCATGCGCAGTCAAGGGATTCACGGTAGCTTCTTCTGTGCTGGCGACCGCCGTAAAGAATAGGCATAATAACGTTTATTCTGTGCGCTTTTCCCGAAATAGCCTGAATTATTCTTTTTAGATCCTGGTAATGATCGTCAGGCGACATCGAGTTTTCCTGACCGAACATCTTGTACTTACAGCTGTAATTTCCGACATCGACAATAATGAAAATGTCCTTGCCGCGCACGGTCGATTCAATGAGTCCTTTTCCGTCGCCCGAAGAAAATCTCGGACACTGATTTTTTATAAGGAGAGTATCGACATTGTAGCCTCCTTTTTTTGCCCATGAAACGAGATAGCTGTCTATCATGTTTCCGAGTTCTGTCGCGCCTTTAAGCGCGATCAGTCCAAGGGGAGCGACACTTTTTTCGGAATTGAACAAAACTTCACTTGCTTTTACATTCATCTGGATTTTCCTTTCCCTTTTTGTTAGAAGTTCTTCTCATAAGTACAATCAGAAAAACTTCTTATTTACAAAATTTATTTACATATTGCTCGATATCATTGGCAATAATGTCTTTTGCGCTTTCGACGTGTTCGATTTCATCTACAGCCGTTGTTTTGTTTTCAAGCTCTTTATAGACCTTGAAAAAGTGTATCATTTCATCAAAAACATGCTTTGGAACTTCATTGATATCCTTATACATATTATAATTAGGATCGTCAAAGGGTATAGCTATTATCTTGTCGTCATGACGTCCGCTGTCTATCATTCTGATAACGCCGATGGGATAACATCTTACGAGAGTTAAAGGATAAAGCGATTCGGAGCATAAAACAAGAACGTCAAGAGGGTCGCCGTCGTCGGCGTATGTTCTTGGGATAAGACCGTAATTTGCAGGATAATGCGTCGAGGTATAAAGGATCCTGTCAAGCTTGATAAGTCCCGTTTCTTTATCAAGCTCATATTTTATCTTACTGCCCTTTGGAATTTCTATTACCGCAACAAAGTCGTCGGGACTTATGCGCTTTGGACTGATACTATGCCATATGTTCAATTATATAACCCCTTTCGTTATTGTTTACAACACTCTGATACTATATAATAAGTATATAATTTTTTTCGGATTTTGTCAATCCGACATACTATTTTTGGCAAAACGTATAATATAATACTATATCATTGGATTTTTTTCTCTTTTTTGTAAAAATATGAAAAGCCATAATTTCCATGAAAAAGCGGAAATTATGGCATATTTTTATTCAGAAAGAATCAAATTCGTGAAATTCGTATCGAGCTTATTTTCAAGAGCTTCAGCTTCGCTGCGAGAATCGCCTATAGCGGTATAGTACGCCTTTATCTTAGGCTCTGTTCCCGACGGGCGTATGATAACGCTTGCGCCTTCAGTAAGTCTGAACGCGAGCACATTTGATTTGGGCAGAGTTATCTCCTTGTTTTCACCTGTTTCAAGATTTTTTGAAACGCTTTCCTTGTAATCGTCAAAGCCAACGACCTTGAGCCCTGCGATTTCAGACGGCACATTATTTCTAAGAGATGTCATGATACCTGACATTTTTTCCATTCCGGCAGCGCCTTCAAACGTAAAGCTGTGCTGACTATGCGCAAATACGCCGTATTCGTTGTACATATTCTCACGAGCCTGAAGCAGAGATATTCCTTTTGTACGGTAATATGCAGCCATTTCGCAGATGAGCATAGACGCAACTACAGCGTCCTTATCGCGGACATAGCTGCCTGCAAGATATCCGTAGCTTTCTTCATATCCGAAAATATACCTGTTGTCTTCGCCTTTTTTCTCAAGGATACCGATCTGTTCGCCGATAAACTTGAATCCCGTAAGTACTTCGATAACTTCAACGCCGTATTTTGCGGCGATCTTTTTGATTATGTCGGTTGTAACGATAGTTTTTACCGTTATCGGATCTTTAGGCATTGCGCCGTTGGCAGTTTTTTGGCTGCATATATATTCAAGCAGCATTGCGCCGACTTCATTTCCCGAGAAAAGCACATAACTGCCGTTTTCATCAGGAACGGCGATTCCGACTCTGTCGCAGTCAGGATCGGTTGCAAGCAGCAGATCGGGCTTTACTTTATCGCAAAGCTTAAGTCCGAGTCCAAGAGCTTCTCTTATCTCCGGATTCGGATATGGACATGTAGCAAAAGTTCCGTCCGGATTTTCCTGTTCGGGAACAACTTCTACATCCTTTATTCCGATAAGATCGAGAATATGTCTTACCGGCTTGTTGCCTGTGCCGTTAAGAGGTGTGTAAACCACTTTCAGACCGCTGTCAGGGATAAGCTTTGTATTTATTCCCTGGGAAAGAACGTTTTTATAGTAATCATCAATAACATCGTTTTCAATATATTCGATCATGCCGTCAGAAAGAGCCTTATCAAAATCAACAAATTTAACGTCCTTGAATATATCGAGCGCATTCACCTTTTTTATGACTTCTTCGGAAGCGGTCAGGGAAAGCTGACAGCCGTCGCTTCCATACGCTTTGTAACCGTTATATTTTGAAGGATTGTGACTTGCTGTTACCATTGCTCCTGCGCTGCACCCGAGAGCCCTTACGGCAAAGGACAGCATTGGCGTCGGCATAAGCTCCTTATAGATATAGACCTTTATGCCGTTTGCCGCAAATACTCCAGCCGCCGCCTTTGCGAAAACGTCAGACTTGATCCTGCTGTCATAGGACAGCGCAACGCACGGACTTTCAAAGGCTTCTTTTATATAATCGGCAAAGCCCTGAGTCGCGCGTCTGACAGTGTAGATATTCATACGGTTAGTACCCGCGCCGATCACGCCTCTAAGACCGCCCGTACCGAATTCGAGTTCTTTATAGAAGCTGTCGTTTATAGCTTCATCATCATTTTCCATGTTTTTCAGCTCACGCTGAAGATCCTCGTCGTCAACCGCATTTTCACACCATAATTTGTAGGTTTCTTTAATATTCATTCCAATACCTCCCGATTTATCAAAAAAATCAACATTAATAAATTCAAAATAATAATTATGTAAAATTGTATTCGCGTACATTAAATAAATGTTTACACTTATTATAACATATTTTATCCAATTTGAAAAGAGTTTTTTTAAAAAAATATAATTTTGTAATAATCCTTGACATTAATTGTTTTTTATGGTATACTTAATAAGTAAATAAGCCGGTGTGGTGGAATTGGCAGACGCGCGGGACTCAAAATCCCGTTCTGGCAACAGAGTGCGGGTTCGACCCCCGCCACCGGCACCATTATTTTGTTCTGACAGTTCGTAACCTCTTGATTTATCGGGGCTGCGAGCTTTTTTATGTATGTACGTTGCAGCATCTGATTTGCCATTTTCAGGTTCTTTAATAGGGGACTATACATAGCCTTTAAATTGAAATTTCTGCAATGTATTGCAATCTGCTATTTAATATGTTATACTTATTATAATCCAAGGAAATAATAATTTGAGGTGATATTATGTCAACCAGCAAAGAATACGTGAATTTTATTTTAGAACAATTATCGGATTTAGAAGAAATTACACATAGGGCGATGATGGGGGAATATATTATCTACTACCGAGGTAAGATCGTAGGCGGTATCTATGATAATAGATTACTTGTAAAACCAATAAAATCAGCAGTTGATTATATGCCGAATCCTTCTTATGAGATTCCTTATGAAGGAGCAAAAGAAATGTTGTTGGTAAACGAAGTTGATGATAAAGATTTTTTAACAGGCTTGTTTAATGCAATGTATGATGAATTACCGATACCTAAACCCAAAAAGAAGAAATAAACAGCTGCCGGATAGTTTTTGAGGTGATGTCTATGAAAAAGATATTGTCATTTATATTGGCGTGCGCAACTGCCGTTTCGCTGAACTTCACAGTATCATCATATTCTAAGGAAGCGGATTATGATTACATAACAGGGGAGTATTCCTATGATCATAATGCCGATATCGATATGAGTCTTTGGAGTGATTTTCTTAAATACGATCTTCGTATTACCGATTTTGATTCGCTTGATACTAAGACACAGGAGCTTTGCATATTTATTTATAAAACTGAGATTTCTTCCGAGGAGGACGTTATATGCGAGCGCGCCAGGAGGATCGTAGCCGGATATGATGTCGGAGAACGCATAACTCTTGAGGAATGTAAAAAATATGAGAAGATAGCCGACTATTCATGGGATTATAACGCAAAGCTTGATTTAAGTCAGGTATCCGAGGATAAACATTCTTACAGCTATCCTTATAAAGATAAATTTACGCTTTACTGCGTTCCAGATATAAAGCATATCGGGGAGAAAAATTACAACGAGTACTGGCTTGACGATGAGGGAAATGAGCGTATTGAAGCGCTTGGCGAATGCTCTGGGTTTGTTTATGATAATTTTAACGGAACGTTCAATTACATAAGCGGCGGCGTATCGCAGAATATATCTTTTGCAAATGATTTTGCTTTTGAAATTGTCAGAAAAGACGGCTTTGAGTATATGGTTTATCCCGATAATACGCTGTGTCTTTTAAGAATAACAGATGAAAATATTACTAACGATTATAAGGGCGATCTGTATATAAAAACGTATGTAAACGATATGCCTGTTACAAGGATAGGAAGCGGAGCGCTTAAAAACATAGAGCATGATAAGGTTTATCTTCCGCAGACGCTGAAATACATCGAGCCTTGCGCATTTGAGAACTGCTATTATCTTGAAAATATAAGCTTTCCGTCAAATCTTGAATATATCGGCACATACGCCTTTTCAGGCTGTCCTTCGCTTGGAAGCGTCAATATAAACTGCAAAAAACTTAAAAATGATACTTGCATATTCAAAGACTGCCATATAAACGAGCTTAAGGTAAATACAAAAGCTGTCCCGTATTACGTGGGTAATGAAATAAAAGCTATTACCTTCGGCGATAATGTAAGAGAGGTCGATATCAATTATCTTGCGGACGGCTTTGCGATTCCCGAACATGTAAAGATACTTTCGGGCAGATGTTACAACACAGACGAACTTACGATACCAAAGCATATTGAAATTATGGGCGCGTTTACGGAGGCAGAACCGATGTGGTTCGGGAGCGGTTTAGACAGCATGCCTTATATTCCTCTTATAGACGATAATTACTACGCCGTTGACGATGCAACAACGATCATGGGTTACTACGATACGGAAGCTCACAGATACGCGCTCGCACACAATATAAAATTCAAGGCGTTGGATGATTTGAATTTCGGAGATGTAAACGGGGACGGCGTTATAAATGTGAGCGACATGGTATTGCTGAAAAAAAGCTTATAAAATAGTAGGGGAGGGGATATAATGGGAAAACGAGCTGAAAAGGCGCGTGAACTATTTTATCAGGGCTATAATTGTACGCAATCGGTAGTCGGAGCGTTTATCGATCTGTTTGACATGGATTTTGATACGGCAATGCGTTTTTCCGACGGTATGGGCGGAGGCATGGGAAGAATGCGCCTTACCTGTGGAGCGGTATCGGCAATGGCTATGATTGCAGGTCTGAAACTTAGCTCCGGAAAACCAAAGGATCTGAAAAATCGTGCCGAGGTCTACGCTAAAGTGAGAGAGATGTCGGAGGATTTCAGGCAAAAACACGGTTCTATAATATGCCGCGAGCTTTTAGGCGCAGCTATGCCTAAAGATAACAGTCCGAATCCCGAAGAGCGTACTGCGGAATATTACAAAAAAAGACCTTGTCCCGATTGTATTTATGACTGCGCGGAAATAATCGAGAAACGTCTTTTCAGTGAAGAATAATAAAAATAAGGGGACGCTTTCACTTGCAAAGCGTCCCCTTAAAATTTTTACAAACAATTTTTTCCTTATCAAAGATACGGTATGACTTTATCGAGAACCCCTTTAAAATGTTCGTCAACAAATCCGTAATCCACTTCCTTATAGCTCCACGCCGCTCTGCCTATTCCAAATCTTTCAAATGCGGCGTTGATATCCTTGTACCACTTTACGGTTTCTTCCGGATCAGCTTGATTGATAACGCCGTATTCTCCGCAGTATAGCGGAATACCAAGCTTTTCACAGTATTCGGCAGCTTTTTTGAAGCGATTTTCAAAATATGAACTGTCAAAGCTGTCCTTGTCGTAATTATCCAGTACATGCATATGCTCTAAACCTAATTCGTCAACTTTTTTTCTGTATTCTTCAACATTTCCGGGATAAGAAATATGAAAATCAAGCGGCATGCCCGGTATCCAATAAGCGGATTGATGTGTAAACAAAACGGGGTCATAGCAATGAATATTCATGACGATGTTCTTGTCGTCGGGAAGTTTTATGTCGTATATAGCGTCAACAGAGCAGTTCCAATATCCGCCGACGAGTATTTTTATATCGGGAGAGTATTTCCTGATTCGCTTTACGGCTTCATTCAGAATCTTGTTCCATGTATCGGAAAATTCTTTATTTGTGACTTCGTTCAAAAGCTCAAACGCGAGCATGTCCGAATTGCTGCCGAATCGCTTGGCAAACTGCTCCCAAAGCATGTAGAATCTATTCTGAAGTTCCTCGTTTGAAAAAAAATCTACGTATTCGGGATCGTCAAATGTAAAACCAACCGTTTTATGGAGATCAAGTACAAGATTCAAACCATATTTTCTGCACCACGCAATAGCGTTTGAAACATACTCAAAGCCGCTTTCGATGTATTCGCCGTCTTCTGTTTCAAATACATTATAGTCGACGGGAAGTCTTATATGGTCTATGCCCCATTCGGAAACGCGTTTAAAATCGGCTTCGGTTATAAAAGTGTCGAGGTATTCTTTATCATATCTTCTCTGTGAAAGCTAGCCGCCGAAATTTATACCCTTTTGAAATCCGGTAAATTTTTTCATTGAAACCTCCTTGTTTATTGAATTTCTAATAAAAATCGGGCTTCCGTAAAAGAAAGCCGCGATCTGTTTGCAAGTAGGGGAGGACATTAATGCATAATTTAACGCAAATCGACAATTCCCTCATTGCATAAAATAAATAATTATGGCGGAGATGCAGGGATTTGAACCCTGGCACGCCCATTTGAACGCCTACCGGATTTCGAATCCGGACCCTTCAACCACTTGGGTACATCTCCATATGCTTAAAGCAAGACTGCTTTAAGCAATATTTATTATAACATACTTTTTTAAAAAAATCAATACCTAAATAAAAAATAAATTTATGATTTTTAGAACCTGTCCACATAGGAAATGTATGCGGATTTTTGAGCATAATTTTTC
>JAMPFN010000027.1 GCA_023664445.1 Clostridium sp.
TTTCTTTGGTTCGTTTCTTGCATCAAGGCAAGAAATGAACATACTGCGCAATTCAGTTTTTAACTACACAAATGAAAAATCCTCGGTTCAACCGGGGATTTTGCTATACAATAAAACGAGCCGCTCTAACCCAACATTTCATATAATTTGACTGCATCATATATATGCAGCGGTTCTGTATAATGCGTACCGGGCGCGCCAGTTGTTACAAGCGTATAAAGCGTACCGTCTATTTCGGCAACAGATGCAAGACAAAGTCCGGCTTCATCGGTAAAGCCCGTTTTTCCGCCGAGAATCCGACCGCCTTCGATATATGAAGAATCCATTTCGCTGAACATCGTACTTGAAAGCGTCACGCCTTCGGGACGCTCGTCCGTTTCGGTATAATAGCTCTGAGATGTGAATATCTCATAAAACGTGTCGTCCTCAAGAGCATATCTAAGTAAAAGAGAAATGTCCGCCGCCGTGGAATAATGGTCATAATCCTGAAATCCGCAAACATTTGTAAAATGCGTATCATTCATTCCGAGTTCTTCCGCCTTGTCGTTCATCATTCCGACATAATTCCATTCGCTTCCGGCAATATAGTTTGCAAGCGTCAGACAGCATTCTGCTCCCGAACTCAATATCGCTCCATAAAGCAGATCGCGATAGCTCACCTCTTCATAAGCTAAAAAGCCCGCCGTCGAACCGTTTTCGGCAGTTACCTGATCGTATATATCGCCCGTTATGACGATCTTCTCGTCTATATCATATACATTTTCGATCGCAACTATCGCCGTCATGATCTTTGTGAGCGACGCCGGATATATTTTTTCATACTGGTTTTGAGAAAAAAGCTCATTTCCCTCAAGATCGGTAAGCAGCGCCGTTTCGCTGTTGATCTCCGCATCGTCAAAATCAAAAGTTCTGACTGTTGTCGTAACAGGCGGCTCGGAAGCGGCTTCGGTAGGGGCAGCCGTAACGGCAGCCTCCGTTACGTTTTCGGCAGATGATATCCTGATCTTTTCAGTATTTCCGCCGCGTTTTTGTATAAGCGTAATACCGCCCAGAATTATGAGCAGCAGCACCAAAACAACAAAAAGCCAGAGCGCGACTCCTCTGGCAGAATTTGAATCCTTTCCCATCCTTATTCCTCATTTATCCTGAATTTATCAGCATGTTCGGAAAATCGTTCTTATTCTACGAACAAATCATATTTATCTTAGAGCCTGTTCAGAATCTTTATGTATTCGGATTTTCAAACGCGATTTTGCAGAAAAGACGTGCGCAGAAAGATTTTGAATAGACTCTTATTTTATTTTAACATATTCGACAGTATTCGTCAAGCGTCGACACGACGATATTTCATACAAAATATCTCGTCATATCATTGACATATTTGTTTTAAAATGCTATTATTAGAATAGATTCATAGACAGCAGTAAACATTTTTATTAAAAACGAGAGGATAATTTTAAAATGGCAAAGAAAGTCTTAAAAAAAGCTGCCGTCCTTATAGCCGCGGCAGTAACCGTATTTACGTCTTCATCGGCTGTTATCCCGACAGCGTCGGCAGCCCCCGACGAATACCACGACGACTGGCTTCACGTAAATGAAAATGCCGAAATCGTCGATATGAACGGAAATCCCGTATGGCTCACAGGCTGCAACTGGTTCGGCTATAATGTCGGTTCTCAGATATTCGACGGTGTTTGGTCGAGGAATATGCATGAAATGCTTACGGAAATCGCGGATCACGGATTTAATCTGATTCGCGTACCGATGTCTGTCGAGATACTTTTGCAGTGGAAAAACGGCGATCCCGATCCGGCTGTGCCAAAGGTGAACGAATGGGAAAACCCCGAGCTTACGGTCGAGGGAACAGTCGGAGGAACTCCGAAATACAGCTTTGATATGTGGAATCAGGCTGTTGCATGGTGCAGAGAGCTTGGCATAAAGATACTGATAGATATTCATTCCGCATCTACATCGTCAAGCGGTCATCAGGTGCCGCTTTGGTATGACAGTAATTTCACAACTGACGATTGGCTCGAATCGCTTGCATGGCTCGCAGACTACTATAAAGACGACGACACGCTTATTGCTATCGATCTCAAAAACGAGCCTCACGGCAAAAACGACGGTCAGGGAATGGCTATATGGGACGACTCAACGCTCGAAAACAACTGGAAATACGCCGCAGAACGAGGCGCGGCAGCGGTTCTTGAGAAAAACCCCAACCTCCTTATAATGGTGGAAGGCATCGAGGTCTACCCGAAATTCGAGGACGGTCACAACTGGAATTCACCCGCCGTTGACTATGCAAACTATCCCTACAGTCCGTTCCACGGCGCATGGTGGGGCGGAAACTTCCGCGGAGCCAAGCAGTATCCCGTTGATCTTGGCGAGAATCAGGATCAGCTTGTGTATTCTCCTCACGACTACGGTCCGCTTGTCTACGCTCAGACATGGTTTGACAAGGACTTTTCACGTCAGACTCTGCTTGACGATTATTGGTATGATACATGGGCTTATCTTATCGAGGAAAATATCTCGCCGCTCTTTATGGGCGAATGGGGCGGATTTATCGACGAAACTCACGACCCGACGGGGGACAATACAAAATGGATGACCATTCTCCGCGACTATATGATAGAAAAGCGCATACACCATACTTTTTGGTGCTTCAATGAAAATTCGGGCGATACGGGCGGTTTGGTCTACGATAATTTCGGAAAATGGGACGAGGATAAGTACGCTCTCGTAAAGCCTGCGCTCTGGCAGGACGATTCGGGCAATTTCATCGGTCTTGACCACACGATAGCTCTCGGCAAAAACGGCATAACGGTTTCCGACTATTATTCGGGAAGCGCGCCGAGCGATCCGACGAACGCCCCCAGCGGCAGGGGAAACGGCGACGCGGATTCAAACGGAATCGTAAACGTTATTGACTCGGTTATTGTCAGAAAATATCTTATCGGCAAGACTATCAGCTTAAACAAAGACAATACCGACATGAACGGCGACGGAAAAATTACAATTTCAGACTTGATATTACTTAATAGTTTTCTGATATCCTCATAAAAAATAAATTTTGTGTCATTTTTTTGTATGAAAATATCAAATTTGATAAATACTCTTGATAAACAAGGGCAAATAATGCTATAATTATAATAAAGCTGTCCGCAGAAAGGTATCGAACAGACCCTTACGCGGGGTCAATCTGTTATTTTTGCATTTTGCTTTCATCTGCGGTTTCCGCGCGAAATCTGCGTTCTATTTTAGAACAGATAAATCCGGCGGGAATACAGATAAAAAACCATAGTCCGCTAAAAGGCAGACATATCTGTCCGAGGACGTTCAGCGGCATATCGGAGTAATCCCATACTCTCCAGCCTAAAATTATGTTGACTATAACGCCGACCGTAAATTCAACGGACGTTATTATAAGCGCGCCGATAATACATTTGTGCCATAGCGGAGCATCGCTTAAACGGCAGAACATATCAAAAAGGATCGTTAAAATAACGCCCCCCGTGAGAGTCATTGTCCAATGGGTATATCCTCTCGATACTATTTCTATCAAACTATAGGCAAAACAGCCTGTCAAAAAAACAAACGCTCTTGTTCCGATCGATTCCATTTCGATCTCCCCCTTTATATTATTTTCCGGCAACATGCGCATACCCGAATATGCCGGGCTGTTATCTTTTCTTTATCTATTATGAATTTATTCGATTTTTTTATACATGAACAGGATCTCCTGTAAAACGGAATAAGAAGTTGTTCTCATAGGAAAAGCGTGCGGATTTTCGAGCATTATTTTTCTGAGAACAAGGCGATTTTTTTCATACATACCGATCTGTCGGTCAGCCCCTCTGTCACTTCGTGACACCTCCCCAGCGGGGAGACCACGTATGTCAAAGAAAATCAACGCTGTTATCGGGAAAATCCGACGAAAAGACGTATGCTTATGCCTATGAGAACAACTTCTAAAATTGCCGTTTGATAAAAAGATGAAAATTATACGATAGAATGGAGTTTATTTATGAGAAAAAGCGGAATACTTATGCATATTTCCAGCTTGCCCTCCGAATACGGAATAGGCAAAATGGGAAAAGCGGCTTACGACTTTGTGGATTTTCTTTTCGCGGCAGGCGTAAAGTGTTGGCAGATACTCCCGTTGTCACCGACAAGCTTCGGCGATTCGCCGTACCAGTCGTTTTCGGTGTACGCCGGAAATCCCTACTTTATCGATTTCGACATCCTGAAACAGGAAGGGCTTCTGAAAAAATCGGACTACAACAATATAAAATGGCAGGATAACGCCAATACCGTAAATTACAGCCGCATTTACGAAAACTGTTTTAAAGTCTTAAAGCAGGCTTATAAAGTGTACAAACGCGATATTTCCAAGAAATATATAAGCTTCGTTGAAAAAAACAGCTACTGGCTTGACGATTACGCGCTATTTATGGCGCTTAAATTTAAAAACGGCGGAAAACCATGGTATGAATGGGACAAAAAGCTTGCGACGCGCGATCCCGCCGCGCTGAAAAAAGCCTCCGAGGAACTGAAAAAGGATATTGAATTTTTCAAGTTTATACAGTTCAAATTTTTCAGACAGTGGGACGACCTGAAAAAATACGCCAACGACAAGGGTATTGAAATAATCGGCGATATGCCTATCTATGTTTCCTACGACAGCGTTGAGGCATGGGGATCTCCCGAGCTTTTCTTATTTGACAAGAACAAAAAGCCCGTAGACGTCGCAGGATGCCCTCCCGACGATTTCGCCGTAACGGGACAGCTTTGGGGCAATCCGCTTTATGACTGGGACTATCACAAAAAGAGCGGTTTTAAATGGTGGACGCAAAGACTTGAATTTTCATCTAAAATTTATGATATAATAAGAATAGACCATTTCAGAGGCTTTGAAAGCTTTTACGCTATTCCATACGGCGCTGAAACTGCCGAAACGGGCGAGTGGCGAAAAGGACCGGGCGCGCAGCTTTTCAAGACTGTCAACGAAAAGCTCGGTTCTCTCGATATCATTGCGGAGGATCTCGGTTTTATAACCGACGACGTAAGAAAAATGCTCGATGCCGTCGGATACCCGGGAATGAAAGTATTGCAGTTTGCGTTCGGAGAAGGCGGAAAGAGCGAACATCTTCCGCATAACTTTGACAGCTCCAACTGCATTGCGTATACGGGTACTCACGACAATGAAACGCTCAAGGGCTGGATAAGCTCGGCTTCATCGGATACCCTTAAATACGCTATGGCGTATTTCAACGTCAAAAAGAAGAAAGAGCTTCCGAAAAATATAATAAAAGCCGCATGGGGAAGCGTTGCAAAGATCGCGGTAGCGCAGATGCAGGACTTCCTTGAAAGCGACGCCTCGTGCAGAATGAACACGCCTTCAACCGCCGAGGGAAACTGGCAGTTCCGCACAAAGGAAAGCGATTTTACAGAAAAGCTTGCGAAAAAAATACTCAAGCTGAATAAAATGTACAACAGATAAAGGAGACAAATCATGGAACAGTTTAAAGAAACTTTAAGAGAAGCGCTTAAAAACTGCGGTACGCCGCAGGAAATACACGCAGCTATCGGCAGCGCGGTTCTCGATTACACGGCTGAAAACCGTAAAAAATCAAAAGAAGCTCATCTTTACAGCAGACGCGCGTGCTACTTTTCAATGGAATTTCTCGTTGGACGAGCTGTTTACAACAATCTGCTCTGTCTTGGTCTTTATGACGCCGCTGAAGAAGTTCTGAACGAAAAGGGAACAAGCCTTTCCGCGCTCGAAGAAATAGAGGACGCCGCTCTCGGAAACGGAGGGCTCGGACGTCTTGCCGCATGCTTCCTTGACAGCGCGGCTTCTATGAATCTTCCGCTCGACGGCTACGGCATAAGATATAAATACGGTCTTTTCAAGCAGGGCATGGAAAACGGTTTTCAGACGGAAACTGCCGACAACTGGACGCAGTACGGCGATCCGTGGTCGGAAAGAATTGACAAGGATACTGTCGAGGTCAGATACAACGGTCAGACAGTAAAAGCCGTGCCTTACGATATGCCTATATTCGGCTGCAAGACAAATCATTCCGGAACGCTTCGTCTTTGGCAGGCGGAAGCAATAAACGAATTTGACTTTGATCTTTTCAATCAGCAGAAATATCTTGATGCAAGCCGTGAAAAGACCTCTGCCGAGGATATCTCGAGAGTCCTCTATCCCAACGACGACACAAGAGAGGGAAAGAAGCTCAGATTAAAGCAGCAGTATTTCTTCTGCAGCGCGTCCTTACAGGACATCACAAAGAAACATTATGACAGATTCGGAACACTTGAAAATATTGCCGACAGCATCTCTGTACAGCTCAACGATACGCATCCCGTTATCTCTATACCCGAGCTTATAAGAATACTCATGAATGGCGGAATGAATTTTGAAAAGGCGTTCGCTATCGCCAAAAACGTATTCAACTATACAAACCATACGGTAATGCCGGAAGCTCTTGAAAAATGGGAATGCTCGCTTATTGAAGAGCTTTTGCCCGAGGTATACTCGATAATCCTTCAGATACATGAAAAACTTATTTCCGACATGTACTCAAAGCAAATCAAAAAGGAAAAGATCGACAAGATCATGATAATCAGAAACGGTCTTGTAAACATGGCTGACATGGCTGTTTACTGCTCGTCGTATGTAAACGGCGTTGCCGAAATACATACGGAGATTCTTAAAGAAACGGTTCTTGCGGACTGGTATTCTATCTATCCCGAGCGTTTCCAGAACAAGACAAACGGTATAACTCAGCGCCGCTGGCTCGCGCTTTGCAACAGAAAGCTCGCAAGCCTTATAACAGATCTCACAAACGGTGAAGAGTGGATGACCGATCTTGACAGACTAAAATCGTTAAAGCAGTTTGAGGACAACGGCGAAATAATCGGCGAATTCCTTAATATAAAGAAAGAAAATAAGCGCGCTCTTGCCGAATATATCAAAGAAAAGGAAGGTATTGAAATAAACCCGAACTCTATCTTTGACATTCAGATAAAAAGACTTCACGAATATAAGCGTCAGCTTCTCAACGCTTTCTCTATCCTCTACATTTACTTCGGTATCAAGTCCGGCGAGATAAAATCTATGAATCCCGTTACGTTTATTTTCGGCGCGAAATCCGCTCCGGGTTACCGCAGAGCAAAGGGTATCATCAAGTATATCAACGAGATCGCAAAGCTTATCGAAAACGACAGCGCGGTAAACAGATTTATAAAAGTGGTATTCGTTTCAAACTATAACGTTTCCTATGCCGAAAAGCTTATTCCGGCAGCAGACGTTTCCGAGCAGATCTCAACGGCAGGTACGGAAGCTTCCGGTACGGGCAATATGAAGCTTATGCTCAACGGCGCCGTAACTCTCGGAACGTATGACGGCGCAAATATCGAGATCGTACAGGAAGCGGGCGAAGAAAACAACTACATCTTCGGCGCAAAGGTAGAAGAACTCAAAGAGATCATGCCTGAATACAATAGCAGAAAGCTTATGGCTGAAAACGAAAAGATAAGACGTGTTGTTTCTACTCTTATCGACGGAACCGTATCAGACGGAGGCACAGGCGTATTCAGAGAGCTTTATTACTCGCTTACGGACGGCGCGTCATGGCACTCACCCGACAACTATTATCTGCTCGGCGATCTTGAAAGCTACGTTGAAGCAAAGCTGAGATGCTACAACGACTTCAGCAGCGGCAAGGTTATCGGTAAAAAGATGTGGCTTAATATGTGCAACGCGGGAAAATTCAGCTCTGACAGAACTATAAAAGATTATGCCGAAAACATCTGGCATATCGGAAATATTGAAATGTAAGAACCTGTCCATATCGGCTCTGTATACTTTTCCTATGAGAACTGCCAAACGTCGGATTATTTTTGACGTTTGGCAATGATATACGGCTGCAAAGGAGAAATCAAATGAAAATAAATAAAATAACCGCCGCGTTGGCATCTGCTGCAATACTTACGTCAGTATTTACCGCGTGCAACAAAGACGAAGACACATCGTCATCGGAAACCGCAGCCTCTTCGCTTGAAAGCGTTACCGAAGAGGCAACGGAAGCGGAAAAGTTAGACCCTTCCGCAAATACTATAAAATTTTTAAGCCATTACGATATAAATCCGACGGGCGGTGCGGAACGACCTACTTCGCTTGCTATATTTGAGGACGTTTACGGCGGAAAGATCGAGTGGATACCGACTACGAACGACACAAAATACGACGATCTTTCAAAAATGGTTCTGGGCGGCGAAGAAGTGGACATGTTCCCTTATGAGCTTGACGCTCTCCCAAAGGGCGTATCCGAAAATCTTTACCAGCCGCTCGATGATTATATAGACCTTGACAGCGAACTTTGGTCGGATATCAAGGAAACCGCCGACAAAATGCAGTACAAGGGCGCTCACTACGTTATCCCCTACAGCATAGAAGATCCGATCTGTATAATATACAGCAGAAAAATGATAAAGGACGAAAAGCTTGACGACCCGTACGAGCTTTATACTCAGGGAAAATGGGACTGGGACAGCTTTATGTCCATGATGAAGAAATTCAAGGAAAACGAAGGCGAGGACGACAGATACGGCTGCACAGGCTGGGTAGGTCAGGCGCTTATATATTCTACAGGCAAGGGTATCGTAGGATACGACGGAACAAAATTCACAAACAATATGAAAGATCCCGATATCGAAAAGGCTGAAAAGCTTTTGGAAGAGATCACCGCAAACGATCTTTTCAACGATTCATGGCAGACATATTTCCCGGAAAGCGGTTCGTCGCTCTTCTACGCAATGGCTCCGTGGGCTCTTGAAGAGTCTAACGCGGCAAATCCCGACAAGGATATTTTTATAGTTCCTTTCCCGAAAATGCCGGGCACCGATAAATATTACTCCAACTGCTCATTCGGCGCGAAAATGCTTGTTTCGGGTTCGGACAAGGCGGAAGCTGTCGCAAAATATATAGAATGCGAAAGAATAGCGGTCACGGATGAAAGCTACAGAGAAGGCGCTAAAAAACAGTCTGCCGAAAAGAAAAAAGACACGTCCGGCAGAGAGCTTTTCATTTCGGAAGAACAATGGGACGCTTATGCCGATGCGTACGATCCGTCAAAGGTATCGCCCGTGTTCGATTACGGCTTCGGAATGGGCGGCTCCATGTCGGGAAATTCGATAAACTATGAGTCAAGAGGCGCGCTCAGAAATATAACGGACGCGCTTATAACAGGCTATGACGGTTCGCCGTCATCATGGGAGGATCTGCGCGATTCTTATATTGACGCTGTCGACGAGGAAATAGCCAAGTATTAAGGAGATCGATATGCTTTATATTCACTATCCCAAATGCACTACCTGTCAGAAGGCTAAAAAATGGCTCGACGCTCATAATATATCATATGAGGAAAGAAACATCAAGGAGGAAAAGCCCTCTCTTGAAGAGCTTTCCGAATGGTATAAATCGTCGGGGCTTCCTCTCAAGAGATTCTTTAATACGAGCGGTATGCTCTACCGCGAAATGGGACTCAAGGATAAGCTTGCCGATATGACGGAGAAAAAACAGTTGGAGCTTCTTGCTTCCGACGGAATGATCGTGAAACGTCCGATCATCGTTGACGAAAGTACTGTTATTACAGGCTTTAAGGAAAGCGAATGGGAGGAAAAGCTTTTAAAATGAACGCCTGTGATATGATTTTTAAAACCAAACGGAAACAGCCGCTGTCATATGATGAGATAAAATGGCTTATAGACGGATATGTCAGCGGCAAAATACCCGATTATCAGATGTCAGCATGGCTTATGGCGGTGTGCTTCAATCCGCTCACAAACGAAGAAACCAAAAACCTCACGATGATAATGAGAGATTCGGGGGAAGTGACCGATCTTTCCGCCGTAAACGGCGTCACCGCAGATAAGCACAGCACAGGCGGAATAGGCGATAAAACAAGCCTCATAATCGCGCCGATATGCGCCGCCTGCGGCTTATATGTCCCGAAGATGTCGGGACGCGGTCTGGGATTTACAGGCGGTACTATAGACAAGCTTGAAAGCATTCCGGGATTTTGCGTCAGCATAGATCTTGAACGCTATATCGAATGCATAAACACAGTCGGCACAGCGATAATATCACAAAGCGGAAACCTTGTTCCGGCCGATAAAAAGCTTTATGCTCTGCGCGATGTGACATCAACGGTGGACAGCATTCCGCTTATATGCTCGAGTATAATGAGCAAAAAGCTTGCGACGGGCTGCGACTGTATTCTGCTCGATGTTAAAACGGGCAGCGGAGCTTTTATGAAAGACTTAAACGACGCCGTAGCTTTGGCGAAGCTTATGACAGAAGTCGGCAACGATGCCGGAAAAAAATGCAGAGCTGTCATAACGGATATGAATCAGCCGCTCGGAAACGCTGTCGGAAACGCGCTCGAGGTCATCGAAGCCGCCGAGATCCTAAAGGGAAAGCAAAAGGACAGGCTCTACGAGCTTTGTATAGTTTTATCTGCAAATATGCTCGAACTGTCAGGAAAAGGAACGTTGGAAGAATGTATCGACATGGCTGAAAAAGCGATAGAAAGCGGTACTGCTTTGAAAAAATTCCGTAAAATGATAAAGGCGCAGGGCGGAAGCGACAGCTTTATCGACGATTATTCATTACTTCCCCGCGCCGAGCATAAACTTGATATATACGCAGACTGCGACGGCTTTATAAACGAAATAAACAGCGAAGATATCGGATTTGCGGCAATGCTGACGGGCGCGGGACGAAGCCGTAAGGACGAGAAAATAGACCATGCCGCAGGTATCGTAATGAGCTGCGGACTCGGCAAGCCCGTAAAAAAAGGCGATATTATCATGACGCTTTACTCAAACAGCCGCGAAAAGCTTCAGGGCGCGGAAGAAAAAGCCAAAACGGCAGTTAAAATTTCTGCCGAAAAGGCAAACGTTCCGCCGCTTGTTTACGAGATAATATATAGTCGCCCTACTTGAAATCGAAACAAGTTCATTGATAAAAATTTCCCATAGCTGTGTTGTCGTCTTTGGAGGGCGTCAGCCCGCCTGCATCCTCCGCCTTGCCATGAAAAATTTTTATTCGATTCCTTTTGTTCCTCTTTCAAGTAGAGTGACTATAACCGTAAAAAAATCAATTCGGAAAGGCAATAGCATTATGGAAAAAACAAAATCGGGAATATCTGTCGGCGCAGCAGGCACTGTGATATATTTTTCTGCGCTTCTTGGGGGATATATCCCGTTGTTTTTGCTTTCGGGATACATTTTTATAAAAGAGGACAGCGGCTGGCTGAAAAAAGCGGCGTTCAAAGCAATTGCGCTTATGCTCGTCTTTTCGGCAATGGGCGCTTTCATCGATATGCTCAACGAGTTTTTAGATATATTCAACAGCCTTTTTGAATGGGATCTGGAAATTCCGCTGAACATTGACTATGCGCTGAAAAACGCGGTAAGCATAGCGAAAACCGTCGTCTTTTCAATTTTGGGATTCAGAGCCTTTTGGAAAAAGGATCTGCCAATAAAATCTATCGATAATGCAGTCAGCTGTGATAATACGGCTGACGCAAATAAATAAAAGGAGTAATTTGAAATGGGTTTTTTAGACAAAGTAAAAAGCGCTGCAAACGACATGGTATCAGCAGCAGGCGACGCTGTAAAGGGCGTTTCCGATAAGGGTAAGGAGATGTCGGAAAAATCAAAGCTCAACAGAGCTGTCAAGGAAACCGAAACAAGGATAAATAATCTTTATATTGTTATCGGCAAGAAATTTTTCGACTCAAATACGACTGCGCCGGCAGGATATGAGGATCAGTTTAACGGCATTGCAAACGCTCAGGCAGAACTTAAAGAGCTCAAAAAGGAGCTTAGCGAAATCTCATCTCCGACATCATGTCCTAACTGTAAAGCTCCCGTAAATCCGGGACAGCCGTTCTGTCAGAAATGCGGCGCAAAGCTTGCAAACAATTCCGCGCCTGCACAGCCTGTTCAAAGTAATACGGAAACGGTGGAAACTGTTAGTGCGGAAGTCGTTCAGTCAGATGAAAATTAAATTTGCCGCTTACTATATTTAGTGAGAATGCCATAAAGCGTTCTCACTTTTTTGTTACTATTTTTTTATTTACGATATTTTTATTGACAACCGAAAACATTTAAGCTATAATTATTATAGATAATAGTACGTTATCATAAAAATATTAAGGAGGAAATGCAAATGTCAAAATTATTAAAGAAGATCTCGTCCGCATTTATCGCAGCGTCGATGATCGTGACTACCGCTTCCGCGATACCGTCGGTAACCGCTGCCGATACGGACGGCGAATCGGACGTGATTTTTGAAAGCGAAGCCGAAAAGCTGCAGGAAGGCGTGCAGGTCTGGACTTCCATTTACGAAAATCAGATTCCGGGGTACTCGGGCGAGGGATTTATTTACATTACAGGCGATAGTGTAAAATTTGAAGTTGAAGCGCCCGAGGACGGTATGTATCAGCTGAATGTTAAATATGCCCAGATTTTAAGCGAAGATGGACGACTTCAGACTATTGCCGTAAACGGTTCGGAGTATTCGTCGGTGCTTCCCTATTCCAACGAATGGAAAGATTATAATTTCGGTATGTTCAGACTGAAAAAAGGTACTAACAACTTTGAAATCATGAACAAATACGGCTATGCGGCATTTGACACAATAACGATCAAAAAGGCTGATTTCCCCGAGCTTAAAGTTTCACCCGTACTTTCCGACAAGAAAGCTACAAAGGAAACGCAAGGGCTTATGAACTATCTCTGCGACATGTACGGAAGCAGTATAATTTCCGGTCAGCAGACTATCTACGGCGGCGGTCACACTATGACTACCACTATCCGATATGATGTGGCATCAGACAGTTGCGTTGACGATAAGGGCAATAAGTACGCCTTCGACGAAGCGGACAAGGCAATCGCTGACGACGGCTCGACTTTCGTATGGAAATGCGTCGGCAACGACGGTCAGGTTTACAGCTACAATCAGCAGAACCGCAACTATACTTACTGCGAATACGACAGGGAATTAAAATATGTCAGAGATACTTTCGGCGATATGCCTGCGATACAGGGCTTTGACTTTGGCGCAAACTGTCCGTGCTACGCATGGGACGACGGTATTGTTGAGCGTATGATCGACTGGACAAATAATAAAAACGGTATTTGCACAGCTTCATGGCATATCAACGTACCGACGGCTCTTGCGGATTATACTCTTGGCGAACCGCTTGATTTCTCTAAAACAACATATAGTGAAAAATGCGATTTCAGCCCGTCAAACGCTTACACAGAAGGAACTATCGAATACGAATACTTCCAGCTTTGCATTGCAAATCTTGCAGAACAGCTTTCAAAATTGCAGGAGGCGGGCGTACCCGTTATTTTCCGCCCTCTCCATGAAGCGGACGGTAATTACTCCAACGGCGGCGTTTCATGGTTCTGGTGGGGAAAAGAAGGTCCGGAGGTTTATAATAATCTTTGGAAATTCCTGAAAAATGAACTTGAAGAAAAATATGATATCCACAACCTTATCTGGGAACAGAATCTATATGCATGGTCCGACGCTTCCGCTGAATGGTATACAGGCGACGATTATGTAGATATGGTCGGTTATGACAAGTACAATACGGAATACAACCGTCACGACGGAAAAACAAGCGGTCCCAATTTAGACGCAGAATCGGGAATATTCTGGAAGCTGAATGAATTTGTAAACGGAAACAAAATGGTAACTCTGCCGGAAACCAGCACAGTTCCCTCTCTTGACAATATGCAGATAGAAAATGCAGGCTGGGGATATTTCTGCCCATGGTATGACGAAGAATCGTCGCCTAAATTTATATCCGGCGATGATTATCAGGATCTTGAAGAGCTTAAAAAGCTTTATCAGAGCGATTACTGCATTACTTTAAGCGAACTTCCTGCCGACTGGAAAAACTATGAATCAGGTACAGTTATCGAAAAACCGACAAACCCTACCGATCCTAACGGCAATGAGATCATTCCGGGAGATCTGAACGGCGACAAGGCTGTTAATGTAATCGACTCCACCTTATTTAGAAGATGGATCCTTACAAACGACGGCGCTCCTACCGGTTTCCCACCGAGCATCTATGCGGCAGATACCAATGGCGACGGTTCTCCATACAATATAGCCGACTTGGTTCTGCTCAACGAGTACATTTTGGGCAAGGATGTTGAGCTGACTTATTATAAAGGAAAAATCTATAATTAAAAAGCCTTAGAATTTTCAAGGGTAAAAATATTGTTAAGAGCCTGTTTAACCTCTTTTTATGTGCGGATTTTCGAGTATAATTTTGACGGGGACAAGGCAAAAATTCGCAGGCATACTGTCGTATGGCAAGGATTTTTAACGCAGTCATCGCCAAAATTTACCGAAAAGACGTGCGTAACAAAGATTTTAAACTGGCTCTAAAAGGCCCGAGGTTCTTCCTTGGGCTTTTTTATTATGAAAGGACTGCGATATGAAAAAATCGAAATTACTTTCGGCTGCGATTTCAGCCGTAATGCTCATCGGATCGCTGAATATCACCGCCGCTGCCGAAGATGCTGAAGTAAAAATGAAAGATTCGGGTATCAGCTATACCGAATCCACCGAAACGATAAACAACCCCGGCGCAGGCTATACAAGCACGCTGTGGTATAACTGCAAACCGGGTAATACTCCCGTTCAGAATCCTACGGGAAACCTCGTGCTGATGTTTATAGATATCGGCGCGTTTTCGAGCGGTGTCAACGGAACGACCGACGACAACGGAAACTATACCGACGGAACAGATTACGAACTTGACAGCACATTTTTTGAGGGACTTAGGGGAACATTTGAAAACTGCCGCAAAAACGGCTGTACTATCGCTGTCAGATTCAGATACGACGCAAACGGCAAGGATAACCCCGAGCCTGAAACATTTGAAAAGGTTTTAGGACACATTTCACAGATAAAGCAGAACGGTATTCTTGAAGATTACAAGGATATCCTTATGTTTGTAGAATCCGGCTTCGTCGGTAAATGGGGCGAACAGCACGGCGGCAAATACACATCTCTTGAATATAAAACCCAGCTGCTTGACGCTATGCTCGACTGCGTTCCCGACCCGATCCCTGTTACGGTGCGCACGCCGAATATCGTCGCAGCATGGGCAGGCGTCAAGCAAAACGAGCTTGACCAGCTTGTAGCCGAAGAAGGCAGCAAAGGCGCGAGAATAGGCATGTACAACGACGGTTATATGGGTTCTGATTCGGATTTAGGTACTTTTTCAAACCGTGAGATCGAAACAAACTGGATGAATCATCAGATGCTGCACACCTATTACGGCGGCGAATTTTCAGGAAATCTCGACTGGGCAAAAAAATATGACACATATCTGCCCGAAAACGCAATTCCCGAAATGTACAAAACGCATCTTAGCTATATAAATTCAAACATCTATCAGCTCTACAAGGATTATACCTTTTCGGAGCAGTATGATGTGGAAAACGTCGATAACAGCGCATATTACGGCGAAACTGTTTTCAAATTCGTCCGCGATCATTTGGGATACCGATTTGTTCTCAGGGATTCAAAGCTGTCCGAAAGCGTCGAAAATGGCGGTGAGCTAAAGCTTGATTTCACAATTGAAAATACAGGCTTTGCAAATCCGATAAGAGATCATAAAGCGGAAATAATTCTTGAACAGAACGGCAATTATGTCATAACGCAGGCGGATATTGACTCGACAAAATGGTATTCCTGCCAAAAAACAAATCAGCAGCTGACTTTCAAGATCCCCGGAGAGCTTTCTGCCGGAAAATGGAACGCATATATACGTCTTAGCGTCGGAAACAACAGCATAGGTCAGAGTTATATGCGATCTGTAAAATTTGCAAATGAAGGCATATGGAATCCATCTCTCGGCGCAAATCTGCTCGGAAGCTTTAATGTCACAAAAACAGCAGACATCTCAAAGCTTACAGACAACACATTCTCACAGACAAACGCCGCAAACGATGTGTCCGTATCGGACGGTGAAATGTTTACGGTCAACAACATAACTATCCTTGACGGAATACGTTCGGGTGATTCCGAATGGACAGACGAGCTTCTTTGTACGCAGACCGACGGAAACAAGCTTTACATAAAAAGCGACGACAAAAATCTGTACATAATGGCAGAAATAGACCAAAACGCTCAAGCTCCCGTTTACAATTTGCAGATAAGGCACGACGGTGAGTTTTACTGGATGTACTACGTTCAGAACGGTTACGTATATTACAACAAAGGAAACTATGACGGCTGCGTCTGCAAACGAACGGGAAAATATGTCGAGTTCAAAATACCGTTCGGAAGCGTTATGGGACTTGACCCCGGCGTCACGCTTGAATCGGTCAGAGTTTCAATACAGGACGAGGCAAACGAATGGGTTCTTACAGGCGAACTGAAAACGGAAAATTACGTTATACCCGCAAGCTTTGACGTATACTCTGCCGAAAGAACGATAAGTCTTAAGAAAAACGATACGCTGACGCTTAATACGGAAATATCTCCCGAAACAGCCTCCTACCAATGGTATTTCAACGATACGCCTATATCGGGAGCGACAGACAAAACACTCGTCTTAGAAAACATTTCCTCGGAAAACAAGGGCGTATATTCGGCAGAAATAACATCGGGCAGCATTGTTAAAAGAATAAACATCTGTACTGTTGAAAGGGTAAAGGTATACGGTCCATCTCTTAAAGGCGACGTAAACTGCGACGGCGCGGTAAACGCCGCGGACTCCGTTCTTTTGCAAAAGTATATTTTAAGACTTGCGGAATCTGACGAGCTTTCGCTTGAAAACGCCGATATGGACTCAAATGACGCTGTTAACGTTATCGATGCGGTTCTTCTCAAAAGAAATATTTCCGCCTGACCGCGATATGGCATAATGTCGCAAATATAGGGGAAAATAAGGATATAATTTATTTTAAGTATCAATTGACGAAACAGTAAAAATATGGTACAATATTGATAAATGATTGTCAGGGGATCACGGGATAAACCGTGCTGCGAAACAGCTTTCTCGCGGATCTGACCGATGATCCCCGACAAGCAATTGATTATTATTTTACAGGAGGAAGCGCAAATGGCTAACGAAACCCAAAAGACGGCTGCACAGCCTACAGTCGACCCAAAGACAATGATAGACGAACTTGTTGCCAACGCAAAAACGGCTCTTGATGAGTATATGAAGCTGAATCAGGAACAGATCGACGAGATCACCAAGAAAGCTTCTCTTGCGGGACTCTCCGCACAAATGGAACTTGCGAAAATGGCTGTTGAGGAAACAGGCAGAGGTATCTTCGAGGATAAGGTAACAAAAAATATTTTCTCGACAGAATATATTTGGCACTCTATAAAGTACGAAAAGACTGTCGGCGTTATCGAGGACAATGAAAACGAGGGCTATCTTGAAATAGGAGAACCTGTAGGTATCGTTGCCGGCGTTACACCTGTAACAAATCCTACATCTACAACAATGTTCAAGGCTATAAGCTGCCTTAAAACAAGAAATCCGATAATTTTCGGCTTTCATCCGAATGCTCAGAAGTGTTCTGTAAGAGCGGCGCAGATCATCAGAGATGCCGCTGTCGAAGCAGGCGCGCCGAAAAACTGTATTCAATGGATCGAACATCCGTCGATCGACGCTACAGGTCTGCTTATGAATCACCCCGATGTTGCAACTATCCTCGCAACAGGCGGTCCGGGAATGGTAAAGGCAGCGTATTCCGCAGGTAAGCCGGCACTCGGCGTAGGTCCGGGAAATACGCCTTGCTATATAGAAAAAACGGCTAAGATCAAGCAGGCAGTCAACGACCTTATTCTCTCAAAGTCATTCGATAACGGTATGATATGCGCTTCCGAACAGGCAGCCATAATAGATACCGAAATTTACAATGAGGTAATAGATTTCATGAAGCTTCACGGCTGCTATTTCGCAAAGCCCGACGAAGTAAAGAAGATACAGGACGTTGTTATCAATGTTGAAAAAATGGCTGTTCAGCCATGGGTAGTCGGTCAGTATCCTTGGCAGATCGCCGAAAAGGCAGGCATCGATATCCCGAAAACGACAAAGGTTCTCTGTGTCGAGATAGGCGGTACTAACGCCGACGAATATCCGCTTGCGCTTGAAAAGCTTTCTCCGGTTCTTGCCGTTGTAAAATCAGACAGCACAGATCATGCGTTTGAAATGTGCAGAGAAATGCTCAAGCACGGCGCGGGTCATACCGCTGTTGTTCACTCGTCAAACGATGAGCTTATCGAAAAATACGGAGAGTCAATGAACGCGAGCCGTATCGTGGTAAATTCACCTGCGTCCTTCGGCGCTATCGGCGACGTTTACAATGCAATGGCTCCGTCGCTCACTCTCGGCTGCGGTTCTTACGGTAAAAACTCCGTTTCCGAAAACGTAACGGTTAAGAACCTCATCAACAAGAAAAAAGTGGCTAAGAGGAGATTGAATATGCAGTGGTTTAAGATTCCCGAAAAGATTTATATCGAACCCGGTTCTGTCCAGTATCTTGCAAAGATGCCCGATATAAAGAGGGTCATGATCGTTGCCGATCCGGGTATGGTTCAGTTCAATTATGTTGACAGGGTCATTTATCAGCTTCAGAAAAATTCCAACAAGCCGATTATAGAAGTATTCAGCGAGGTCGAGCCTGATCCTGATCTTTCAACCGTTAAAAAGGGCGTTGAAGTTATGAACTCATTCCGTCCCGATACTATAGTTTCTCTTGGCGGCGGTTCCGCTATGGACGCGGCTAAGGCTATGTGGCTTTTCTATGAAAATCCGGACGCTGATTTTGTCGGCATGGCACAGAAATTCATGGATATCAGAAAAAGAGTTTATAAGTTCCCGAAAATGGGTAAAAAAGCTAAAATGGTAGCTATACCCACAACCTCGGGTACGGGTTCGGAGGTAACGTCGTTTGCTGTTATCTCTGATAAGAGCAAGAATATGAAATATCCTCTTGCCGACTATGAGCTTACTCCCGACATCGCAATTATCGATCCTGAATTTGTATATACAGTTCCTAAGGCATCGACAGCCTTCACAGGTCTTGACGTTCTGACGCACGCTATCGAGGCTTATGTTTCAATTCTTGCGAACGACTATACAGACGCTTTGGCGCTTCACGCTATAAAGCTTGTGTTCCAGTATCTTCCAAGCTCATATGACAATGCGGATCAGCTTTCAAGAGAGAAAATGCATAACGCTTCATGTATCGCAGGTATGGCGTTTACAAATGCGTTCCTCGGCGTTAACCACTCTCTCGCGCATAAACTCGGCGGCGAGTTCCACATTCCGCACGGTCTTGCAAACGCTTATCTGCTGCCGCACGTTATCGAGTATAACGGCGAACCGACGCCTACAAAGTTTGCCGCATGGCCTAAATATGACCATTATATCGCTCCGGAGCGTTATGCTGAGATCGCTAAGACACTCGGTCTTATTCCTATGACAGCATCTGCTCAGGAGGGCGTAAAAGCTCTTGCGGACGCTGTAAGAAAGCTTATGCAGGCTGTAAATATTCCGCTTACGATCAAGGAAGCAGGCGAAAAAGACAAGAGATCATACATCGATCCAAAGACTTATGAAGCCGCTCTTGACGATCTTGCATACAAGGCGTTTGACGATCAATGCACGACTGCCAATCCGCGTCTGCCGAGAATCGACGAGCTTAAACATCTTTATATGCTTGCTTATTACGGAAAAGAACAGGCATAATAAAAAGTTGTTCTCATAGGCGTAAGCCAAAAACAGCATGGGAGGCTGAAATGCTTTCTGTGCTGTTTTTCTTTACAGAAGCTAAAAACAAACGGATTACAATTGAAATTTTTAAAAATCCCCTTGCGTAAGGTATTGCTTGTTACGCTGCGTAATATTGTAAAATGAGCAGTGTAAGGAGGTGAAAGCTATGTCAAAATACACAACGGGAGAAATCGCAAAACTCTGCGGTGTGACCGTCAGAACAGTACAATATTATGATACGAGAAATATTCTTGTACCGAGCGAGTTGTCCGAGGGAGGAAGAAGGCTCTACTCCGATGACGATCTCCGGCGTATGCGTATTATCTGTTTTCTGCGTAAAGCGAGTCTGCCTATTAACAGCATTGAATCGCTGCTTCATGACGAACACCCGGAAAAGGTTATTCGGGTTCTGCTGGAACAACAGGAAAAATCGCTTCGTGAGGAACTTTCCGAAAAACAAAAAGAATTGAATATTCTTGAAAATATCAGGCGTGGACTGAAAGATGTAAGACAATTCTCAATCGAATCCATCGGTGACATAGCGACAGTTATGACAAACAAACAAAAATTAAGAAAGATCCGCTTAACAATGCTGTTACCCGGCATTCCGCTGGGAATTCTGCAATTAGGTTCTATTTTACTATGGATCATGACAGGAATATGGTGGCCGTTTGTTCTTTGGGCAGCAATTGTTATTCCTTTCGGAATTTGGCTCAGCAAATATTATTGGACAAATATCGCTTATATTTGTCCCGAATGCCACAAGGTTTTTAAACCAAGCTTTAAAGAATTGTTTTTTGCAAATCATACGCCCACGCTGCGCAAGCTCACCTGTACCTGCTGCGGACATAAGGGCTGGTGCGTGGAAACCTGTGCCGAGGAGGTTGAGCAGAATGACTAAATTGAAAAAACCGTTTTTATTTGCTGTTTGTCTGATACCGATCGCCATTATTGCAGGCATTTTTACCGGACTTTATCAGCTTGAAATTCTTTCCGATGAGGTGATCGAAGAAGCTGTCGCCCAGTATGGCAGCACTACCGCTTTGGTTATAATCACGGCGATACAAACCGTAATCTACGCTCTGTTCTGCGGTTTTTTCGGATACATTCTTGCAGATAAAATCGGACTATGGAAACCTATTAAATTTGAAAAGAAAAAACTGGCGGCCGCACTTGTAATTTCCGTCGTCGGCGGTATCCTGTTAAGCTTAGACCAATGGACTTTCGGCAGTATCATTGACGGCATTCAAGAAACGAACATTGCAGGCATAACCGTGAACGGAATTGCCGCCTCTCTACTCTACGGCGGTATCATAGAAGAATTGATGATGCGGCTGTTCCTTATGTCCTTGATCGCTTGGATACTATGGAAATTATTCTTCAGAAAGTATGATAAAGAGCATATCCCCGCAAAAGTATTCGTTATTGCCAATCTCGCTGCCGCGCTTCTATTTGCCGCAGGACATATTCCGGCTACAATCAGCGCTTTCGGAACGCTTACGCCGCTGATTTTGTTTCGGTGCTTTTTGCTCAACGGTGCAGGCGGAATCGTATTCGGTCGGTTGTACCGTAAATATGGAATCCAATATGCCATGACGGGTCACGCAATGTTTCATATTGTAATGAAGCTGATCTGGTATTGTTTTGGTAATTAATCAGGCTGGGTTAGATAAGGGGACGCTTTCCCTTTCAAAGCGTCCCCTCTTTGAAAGGGCTTGACCTAAAATTTTTATTTTAAGGCGACACCGCACAAAGCACGCCTGATGACGTGCTTTGTGCGGTGTCGCCTTAAATGGAGAGGGTAATATGCCCTCTCCGTTTTTGTTTGTCAATACAGTAACTATAAATATCATACTATACACATTTATTAAACGCGGAAGTGATCGCATTCAAAAAATGTGCATCGACACCTTCTGATCTGACCTCATGTCCGGAAATTTCCTTAAATACATTCAAAGCATTCTGTGTATCGGCATCATAAATCCCCGTCAATTTCAATATCGGAATGTTGCCGTATTTTCTGCCAATACAATTCAGCATCAGCTGTATAAAATAAACCGCGTCACCCGAATTTCCGGGCATAAGAACCATTTTTTCTTTAAATACGTCCGGTCTTATGATCGTAGGATACAAGCTTCTATGAACACGAACTATCGCGTCCCATGTTTCGGGACTGACATTTCCGTCGGCGGAAAGTCCGTATTCCCTTTGAAAGCTTCTGACCGATTCCTTCGTTTCATCTCCGTATATGCCGTCGGGAAATATAATCGACACATTGTTATTGCCGAATGAGATCGCGTACAAAAGCCGTTGTATTTCCTTTATATGCTCATGTCTGCTGTCATCGCTGTACATATTGTCCCCCTTAACTGATGATATATCCGGGATTCTGATACGGACGTTTATCCGAGCCGTACCTTAAATCGGAATAAACTCCCGCTATCTCATTCCATGCCGAAGCGCCGACTATACCGTTTTCAGGCAGATTGAACTGTCTTTGGAACGCAAGTACCGAGGAGCGTGTGACAGGACCGAAATATCCCGTATTTTCCATAGCCGGTATGTTGGGATACGTCTTGTTTATAAATGTAAGATACTCCTGCAAAAGCCTTACGTCATCGCCTCTTGAGCCTTCGCTCAGAACTCTTCCGGGGTAAAGTATCACATCGGAACCGTCCTCGTTTGCCGCAGACTGCATTATGCCGTCATACGCCCTGTATATATCCTCCCATGTCTGTCTGTCTACAACGCCGGTCTGAGGAAGCCCGTAAACCTGCTGAAACGATCTTACAGACTGCTCTGTCTGCTCGCCGAAATATCCCGTTATATCCACAGGCTGAACTGCCGAATAATATGCGCCTATTACGGCAAGGTAATACTGCAAGGTCCTCACCTCGATAGACTGCATACCGATGCTCAGCTCATACTGATACTGCTTTGAAACGTCCTCAAGATTAAGCCCTTCGGAATTAAGCTCGGCAAGCCTTTTAACGCTTGTGTATATATACGCTATCTTATACCATGTTGATTTGTCTGCTTCTCCCGTTTGCGGAAGATTGAAGATCTGCTGAAATTCTCTGACAGCGCTTTCCGTCGCCGCATCAAAAATACCGTCTGTATTTGGAATCTTCGGTATTGCGGGATAATTTCTCGAAATACGGTTAAGCCTTATCTGTATATCCTTCACTTCGTTTGACTGCTGCCCCAAGCTCAAAACATATCCCGGATACGATTCCGTCGCCTCTGCAATGGGAGCATTTTTTATAATGTCGATATCTTCTCCGTAATAATACTGAAGTATCTGATAGGGCGTATAGCCTCTTTGAGCAAGGTCTACCGTACCCCATTGTGAAAGACCGCTGCACGTTACGGTCGTACCGTTACAGAACTGCGCGTAAAGCGGTTCGATATATCCGCGGCGGACTATGTAATCGTTAAAAAGTTCGTCGGCAAGTATGCTTATATTTTCAAATATTTCACGTCCGTATATAAATTTCTGATCATACTGCGTTGAATTTGTTATGTCAAAATCATATCCCTTAGAGCGATACCACTCGGTGTATATCCTGTTAAGCGCGAATGTGGTAATAACATAAATGTTTGCTCTAAGAGAATTTTCCGGCCATGTCGGGTATATCTCGCTGCTTGCCACATTTTTGACATAGTCGGGAAAGCTTACGCTCACATTCTGCGCGGAATCGCCCGGTCTGCCGAGATGTACGGTTATGGTTTCCGGAATAAACGGTTCTCCTGTCATATCTATCTCCTCATATCCTGCGGCATGTCAGGTTCTGTATTTTCATTTACTATTGACTGTCCGCTGTCATCGTAGTCATACGGAAGCGGTATAAGATCGAACCTCTGTATAGAGGTTATCCCCGCAAATACGGGAACATCAGCGCTGACGCTTCTGTAAAATCCCTTGAAATATGCGCTGACCGTATAGACCGCATAGCTTGAGAATGTGCTCGGCTCGCTTCCCATTGAGTTGTTGGGCGCAGGAAGCTTTATCGTATCTACCTCGCCGCTTTCGTCGGTTATACCGCTGAAAATTATGTTTTCGCCGCTGCCGTTTTTTTCTGACACCGTAACAGCCGCTCCGGGAACGGGAAGTCCGTTTCTTCCCGTCCTGACTTCTATTTTCAAAAATCCGTGATCCGAATACACAGGCGATTCCGGTTTGCTTTCGGCTTCATCGGAAATATCGTCAGCGGTATTATCGGGTATTACAGGTATCGGCGGCAGCTCAACAGCCGTATAGTTCATGCTTTCGGGTTCGCTATTTTCATTATTGCTCTCTTCAGCCGATACATCTTCCCGATCCTCGGGCGTTTCACTTTCATTTTTTACACTTTCATCCACACTATTTTCAAATGTTTCATTTTCAACTTTTACAGTTTCATCAGTTTCAACAACTTCATTGTCTTTCTGCGTATTTACAGAAGCGTCCTTGTTCTGTGAATAAAACCTCATCATCTCATCAAGATATCTCTGACTGTCGTTTATAAGATCGTCTTTGTTCAAGTCTATCCCTCCGTTCATATATAGTCAAATAACTTGAAAATCAACAAAGTAAAGCTATGAAAAAGCAATATAGCATCGTTGTCGTCTTTGGAGGGCGACAGCCCGCCTTCATCCTCCGCCTTGCTATATCTCTTTTTCATCAACTTCCTTTTTGCTGCTTTTTAAGTTATTTGACTATGGCTTCAATAATTTATATTCAAAAAATAATCAAAGTATGACAAATCAAAAATTTTTTCATAACCAAAAGCATCGCATCAATTTCTTACAAAAATGTCAACTTTTTTAAAAACATTGCATTTTTACTTGAAAAACATACATATTTCTGATATAATATATTGTGTATGCTGCGGAGCAATTCGGCGCATACCTAAAATCAGTTGAAAAGAGGAAATACAATGCCTGCAAATATTGTTGTCGGAACTCAATGGGGCGATGAGGGAAAAGGTAAAATAATCGATATACTTGCCTCAAGAGCCGATGTCGTAGTTCGTTCACAGGGCGGTAACAACGCCGGACATACTGTCGTAAACAACGGTGAAACATATAAGCTTCACCTTATCCCTTCCGGTATTCTCTATCCGGACAAGCTCTGCCTTATAGGCGCAGGAGTAGTCTTAGATCCGAAGGATTTTACGGGCGAGTTAAAATCACTCAGCAACAGAGGTATCTCAACTTCAAATCTAAAGATCGACCCAAGAGCGCATATCGTTATGCCGTGGCATATAATCCTTGACGGTCTTTCCGAAAAATTCAGAGGAAATTCCGATATCGGAACGACCAAGCGCGGCATAGGTCCCACATACATGGATAAATACGAACGCTGCGGTATCAGGCTTTACGATCTGATACACCCCGAGGTTTTTGCGGAAAAGGCAAGATCAACGGGAGCGCTGAAAAATAAGATCATCACAGAAGTATACGGCGGAGAGCCTGTCGATATCGAAGCTGTTATTGCCGAATACAACGAGTATGGGAAAATTCTTGCCCCCTATGCCGACGATGTTTCCGTACTGACCTATGAGGCTCATAAGGCAGGAAAGACTATTATGTTCGAGGGTGCGCAGGCAACGCTTCTCGATATAGACTTCGGTACATATCCCTATGTAACGTCATCTCATCCGCTTTCAGCCGGCGTATGCGTCGGCACGGGAGTAGGTCCTGAAATGATCTCAAACATAATCGGCGTTGCAAAAGCTTATACAACAAGAGTCGGAAAAGGACCTTTCCCGACAGAGCTTGACGATGAAACGGGCGACAGGATAAGAAACGTCGGCGGAGAATTCGGCACGACAACAGGGCGTCCGAGAAGAACAGGTTGGTTTGACGCGGTTATTGTAAGACACTCCGTAAGAGTAAACGGACTTGACGGACTTGCGATAAATAAGCTTGACACGCTATGCGGACTCGGCACGCTTAAAATATGCACAGGCTACAAAACTCCCGACGGAAAAATTATTAAAAACTTCCCGCCAACGCTTGAGGAACTTGACGGCTGCGAACCTATTTACGAGGAACATGAGGGCTTTACGGAAGATATCACAGGCTGTCGCAGCTTTGAAGAGCTTCCTGCTTCCTGCCGCAGCTATATAAAGCGTCTTGAAGAGCTTTGCGAATGTAAGGTTGCCATGATAGGCGTAGGTCCCGACAGAAGCCAGATAATAGAGAGATAATAATGATAATTCTTGGAATAGAAAGCTCTTGTGACGAAACCGCTGCCGCTGTTTCTCAAAACGGAACGGACATACTTTCTTCGGTGATCTCAACACAGATAGAGGAGCACAAAAAATACGGCGGCGTTGTGCCTGAAATAGCCTCGCGGCGTCATTGTGAAAATATACTTGAAGTGGTAAAAAAAGCTTTGTCCGATTCCGGCAGGACGCTTGATGAAATAGACGCAATAGCTGTCACCTATGCTCCCGGACTTATCGGCGCGCTGCTTGTCGGCGTCAATTTTGCCAAGGGACTTGCAATGGCGGCAAAAAAACCGCTTGTACCCGTACACCACCTTTCGGGACACATCGCGGCAAATTATATCGCTCACCCGAAGCTTAAACCGCCTTATATCTGTCTTGTGGCAAGCGGAGGACATTCGCATATCGTTGAAGTTCTCGATTATACAAAGTTCCGCATAATCGGCAGGACAAGAGATGACGCTGCCGGAGAATGCTTTGACAAATGTGCGAGGGCAATGGGCTTTCCATACCCCGGAGGCGTACATGTCGACAAGGCGGCACAGTCGGGGGACAAAAACGAATATACGCTTCCGCACCCCAAGGTCACAGGCTGCGAGTATGATTTCAGCTTTTCGGGACTTAAGACCGCCGTTATAAATCTTCTGCACAATTCAAGTCAGAAAGGGATTGCGGTAAACCGTGAAAATCTGAGCGCGTCGCTGCAATACACTATTTCGGATATACTTTGTGATAAGACAATAAACGCCGCAAAACAGCTCGGGTATAAAAATATCGCCGTTGCGGGCGGAGTTTCCGCAAACAGCGGCGTAAGAAACGCTTTTGAAAATTCATGCAGAAAAAACGGAATGAAGCTTTATCTGCCTCCGCTCGACCTGTGCGGTGACAACGGCGCAATGATCGCCTGTCAGGGATATTACAATTTCCTTAAAGGAATCGCCGCCGATGAAAGCCTTAACGCCTTTGCTACAATGTCTTTGGAGAAACTCTGCTTTTAGTTTGAAGGGGACTCTGTCCCCCAAGCCCTCAAAGTTTAAAAATCAAAAAAGCCAAATCTAAAGTTTAGGTCAAGCCTTTTCAAAGGCTTGCGGATTCCAAAGGCAGAGCCTTTGGTGCGTGACCGCACACGACGTATCGCGGTAAAGTCTGCATGAATTTGCAAAAACTCCGCGTGATTTTATATTCGCGAGCCATTTTACTGCCGTTTCAAGTAAAGCAGATGCGCGACTTGTCCTGTCGGGTCACCGACCGCATTTCAAGGGGTGAATTTGAAAACAAAGTTTTCAAAGAGGGGACGCTTTGCAAGTGAAAGCGTCCCCTAAAAAACTCATATGTTCATTTCTTGCCTTGATGCAAGAAACGAACCAAAGAAAATCAAGCTT
>JAMPFN010000028.1 GCA_023664445.1 Clostridium sp.
GGGGAAGTATTACTAAAAATATAAGTACCCACACGAAACGTTCTTGGCAAAGGTCGGGAGATAAAGCACCTCAAAATTCTGAAAATTGATTTCATTGTAAACTATAATTGCTGAATGGTAAAATTTATCATTTACAGTCTCCGTCTATAAATACAGTAATTTTTTTACGCTTCTGCGACTCACAGCGCAAGCTGTGCCGGAGCGGAAGCTTGATTTTCTTTGGTTCGTTTCTTGCATCAAGGCAAGAAATGAACATAATACGCAATTCAATTAAAAAATAAAATTGCAACTTGTACAAAAAGCTGATTTTAAGTGGACGCCCTCTCTTGTAGGGCGTCCCCCATAAACCTACTAATGAGGATATTTTTAAAAATCTCCGGAAGTATCCTCCATAAGTTTAAATTCAATATCGAAATAGGAAATATTCATATCATCGTCGATTCTTGCGCATTCCGCTTTAAGAACATCTCCTGCCTTTTTGCCCTCTATTACGTTTTCAAGGTCATCATAGCTCATGACTCTCTCTCCGTTAACAGAAAGAATAAAATCTCCAGATTTAAGATCGGTATTTGAAACGTCACAGTCCTCGCTTACATCAGTAACCCAAAGACCCCTGAGCTTATTTGGCATATCTCTTTTGTACTGTTCTTTGAACTGTACGTCGGCAGCTCCGTTGTCGGTCGAATAGAATGTAATGCCGACCCTTATTCTTCCGCCGATATATCCCTTAGAGATAAGCTCCTCGATGATAGGCTTGGCTTCGTTGGTGGTAATGGCGAATCCAAGTCCCTCGGAATTTGAATTTGCATATTTTGATGAAATAATGCCTATAACCTGTCCGTACATATTTACAAGCGCGCCGCCCGAATTTCCGGGGCTTACAGCCGCGTCCGTCTGTATGCAGTCCATTTCATAGCTTGTGGTATCCGTTTTTATTTTTCTGTTTACGCCCGAAATAATTCCGTCAGTAATAGATCCCGAAAGCCCCTCGGGATTTCCGATAGCGGCAACTCTTTCCCCGACTACTGCGTCGTCGGAATTGCCAAGCTCCGCACAGGGCAGTCCCGAAGCTTCTATTTTTATTACCGCAACGTCTGTTTTGGCGTCGCGTCCTATTATTTTCGCGTCATACTGTTTATCGTCATGAGTAAACACCTTGAAGGTATCCGGTCTGAACGAATCCTCATCGGTCGGAAGTCCTGACGAACCGCCGTCAAGTATGTGAGTATTCGTTGCGATATAACCGTCCTCGGAAATGATGATCCCCGAACCTGTTGAAATCATCATGTCACGATATTTGCTGCTGTATGCGGCTATCTCAACGATCTGCGGTCTTATATGCTCCGCAAGCCCCTCTGTGGTATATTTTCCGTCGTCGGTCATATACTCGTGCCTGTCGTCCGAGGGTTTATCGTGTATTTCAAGCGCAAAGTGTTCTTCCGAATTATTTTCCTGATTGAATTTTATGCTTCCTACCTGCATATCGGTAATAACACAGTATACGGCAAGCGCCGAAACAATTATGAGGATCAGTATCAGAAGCAGTATAACAGGTATATTTGACCTGCTTTTTACTTTATTTTCTTCAAAGCCGTTCATGTTATAATTGACGTTAAACGGCTCGAATGTTCCCATATCCGAAATACTCGGCGTTTCGGGAATACTTTCCTCACGCTTATCGTTTAGGTTTGTATTTTCGTCAGACGATCCTGTATTATTCCGATCGTCCCCGTCATATATTTTATTATTTGTATTATTTTCGTCCATTTGCATTCTCCCGTTTAGATATTTAAATTTTAGAACCTGTATTCATAGAATCTTCACAGGTCTTTTCGGCAAATTTTCCCGGTAACTTCGTTAATTTTCTTTGCCATACGCCGGTATGCCTGCAAAAATTGCCTCGTTCTCTGAAAAATTATGCACGAAAATCCGCATAAATTTTCTATGAACACAGGTTCTTAGTTTTTATGACTGCTCATGAAGCTCGAATTTATAGCCGACGCCCCATACGGTTGAAAGCGCCCATTTATCCGATATACCGTCAAGCTTTGCCCTCAGACGCTTTATGTGAACGTCTATAGTACGCGAATCGCCGTAATAATCAAATCCCCATACATTGTCCAAAAGCTGATCCCTTGTAAAAACGGTATTCGGGTGTGACGCCAGACAATAGAGCAGTTCTATTTCCTTTGGAGGAGCGTCTATAACTTTTCCGTCTGCCTTGAGAACGTAACGCGTAAGATTTATGGAAAGCTTATCGTAGTTCACTTCCTTTATATTACTTACTTTGGGCACATGCGAATACCGCCTTGAAACGGCTTTCATTCTCGCTAAGACCTCCTTGGGATCAAACGGCTTCACTATATAGTCGTCAGCTCCGAGTTCAAGTCCGAGTACTTTATCAAATACCTCGCTTTTTGCTGTCAGCATGATTATAGGAGTATCCGATGTTTTTCTTATCTCCTTACAGACCTGCCAGCCGTCCATTCCCGGAAGCATGATATCGAGCAGAACCATATCGGGATTCAGGGAATTGAACTTTACCATAGCATCATTTCCGTCGTTTGAGATAATTGTGCTGTATCCTTCTTTTTCAAGATGCGTTCTTAAAAGCTCGCATATATTTTTGTCATCGTCGATTATTAATATTTTATCAGCAGACATAAAAACCTCCATTTGCCGATTCGTAAAACAACACTTCAAGTAGTTTGACTATAAAGTGCTTCAGCATATTTTATCGCTTAGCTAACTTTCCGGGTTATTGCTATGACGTGTCAGAAAGTCCCATACATTTGTTGAAACATTCGGAAAACACCGTTTTTACTGTCCGAATCCACTATAGTCTCACATAAAAGAATTATGCAGTGGTTTTCAGAAACGTCATGTGTTGCCTTAAATGTTTTGGCAAATCAAAGAAATTAAGAGTCTGTCGAGGAGCGTATCTTCTCCTTTAGCGCTTATAACCTGTATTCATTTTGTAAATACATACCTATTAAATAATAACAAATTATTTTATATTTGTAAATACCTATAGGAATTTTTTTATTATTTTTTTTAAATATTCTAAAAAACATGCACAACTTGTATAAGTGTATACGGTTGGTATTTGTGCATATATCCAAAAATGTATTTATTTTCATAAAGCTACTTGATTTTTTCTGAAAAGTTGGTAAAATAGTAATTAGCACTCGAAGAGTTTGAGTGCTAAACCCGAATTTAAAATCTGTTGTTACGCCTATTGATTCGGCGCGGCAATAATAATGCAGGAGGAATAAATATGAATATCAAACCATTGGCAGACAGAGTTGTTATTAAAATGACCGAGGCTGAAGAAACTACAAAAAGCGGTCTTATTCTTGCATCGGCATCAAAGGAAAAGCCACAGATAGCGGAAGTCGTTGCAGTGGGTCCGGGCGGCGTTGTTGACGGCAAGGAGATCAAAATGGAGCTTAAGGTCGGCGACAAGGTTCTGCTTAGCAAATATGCCGGTACGGAAGTAAAGGTTGACGACGTTGAATATACGATTTTACGTCAGTCCGAAGTTCTGGCAATCGTTGAATAAGTATTATATAAGAACCTGTATTCACAAGCGTATGTACACGTCTTTTTGGCAAATTTTGATGAATACTGCGTTAAAAATTCTTGAAATACGCAAGTATGTCTGCAAATTTTTGCCTTGTCTTCATCAAAATTATGCTCAAAAATCCGCACACATATCTTGTGAAGACAGGTTCTAAACGCCGTTTTGCCGCCGATGAGCGCGGTAATCGAAAAGGCATATAATTATAAAAAAGGAGTTTGATCAATTATGGCAAAGGATATTAAATACGGAGAAGACGCAAGAAAGGCTCTGCAAGCCGGAATCGATAAGCTTGCGGACACAGTAAAGATAACGCTTGGACCTAAGGGAAGAAATGTTGTTCTCGATAAGAAATTCGGCGCACCGCTTGTTACAAACGACGGAGTTACGATAGCAAAGGAAATTGAACTTGAGGACGCTTTTGAAAATATGGGCGCGCAGATGCTCAAGGAAGTTGCAACCAAAACAAATGACGCTGCCGGCGACGGTACGACTACGGCAACGCTCCTCGCACAGGCAATGATACGCGAAGGAATGAAGAATATTGCAGCCGGCGCAAATCCGATGATCGTAAAGAAAGGTATTGCAAAGGCTGTTGAAACGGCTGTCGGAACTATTATTGAAAATTCAAAAACAGTTGAGGGCAGCGACGATATCGCAAGAGTTGCAACAGTTTCGTCTGCTGACGAGAATGTAGGAAAGCTTATCGCCGACGCAATGGAAAAGGTAACAGCCGAGGGCGTTATTACTATTGAAGAAAGCAAGACAGCGGAAACATACAGCGAAGTTGTTGAGGGTATGCAGTTTGACAGAGGCTACATTTCGCCTTACATGGTAACTGATACAGATAAAATGGAAGCAGTTTATGACGATCCGTTCATTCTTATTACAGACAAGAAGATCTCATCTATACAGGAAATTCTTCCTCTTCTCGAACAGCTCGTTCAGTCAGGCAAGAAGCTTGTTATAATCGCAGAGGATATCGAAGGAGAAGCTCTTACAACACTTATCCTCAATAACCTCAGAGGCACATTCAAGTGCGCCGCAGTAAAGGCTCCGGGCTTCGGCGACAGACGCAAGGAAATGCTCAGAGATATCGCTATCCTCACAGGCGGCGAGGTGATTTCAGAAGAAATAGGTCTTGAGCTTAAAGATACAAACATCGAGCAGCTCGGTCGCGCAAGACAGGTAGTTATCCAGAAGGAAAACACTATTATCGTTGACGGTGCGGGTGATGACGGCAAGATCAAGGAAAGAGTTGCACAGATCAAGTCACAGATCGAAGCAACCACTTCTGATTTCGACAAGGAAAAACTTCAGGAAAGACTTGCAAAGCTTGCAGGCGGTGTTGCTGTTATCAAGGTAGGCGCGGCAACAGAGATCGAAATGAAAGAGAAGAAGCTCAGAATAGAGGACGCTCTTGCCGCTACAAAGGCAGCTGTCGAGGAGGGTATCGTAGCAGGCGGCGGTACGGCGCTTATCAATGCTATTCCTGCCGTTGAAGCTATTATCCCGACACTTGAGGGCGATGAAAAGACAGGCGCGCAGATCGTGCTTAAAGCTCTTGAAGAACCTGTTCGTCAGATCGCGCTTAACGCGGGTCTTGAGGGCAGCGTTATCATAGACACTATCAAGCGTTCAGGTAAGGTAGGCTACGGATTTGACGCTTACAAGGAAGAGTACGTTGAGATGATCTCCGCAGGTATCGTTGATCCTACAAAGGTAACACGTTCAGCTCTTCAGAACTCTGCATCTGTAGCTGCAATGGTTCTTACTACAGAAAGCCTTGTTGCCGATCTTCCTGAAAAGGAAGCGGCTCCTGCAATGCCGCAGGGCGGAATGGGCATGGGATATTAATTCCATCTAAATAGTATTGAATTGTAAAACGGCGGTTCATATTAAATGAGCTGCCGTTTTTGCTGTTTCTAAATGCCATATAAAAGGCGGAAAGCATTAACCTTCCGCCTGAAAATTTATCATATACTTGGCATTACCGGAAATGTTGTCGGATGTGCGGGCTCGGGGTGGATATCGTTTCTGACGATCTGCACCTTGTTGTATGTTGCCATACCCGTACCTGCCGGAATGAGCTTACCGATAATAACATTTTCCTTAAGACCGAGAAGCTTATCGCTCTTTCCTCTGATAGCGGCGTCTGTGAGAGCCTTTGTCGTTTCCTGGAACGATGCAGCGGACAAGAAGCTGTCGGAACTCGAAGCCGCCTTCGTGATACCCTGGAGTACAGGCAGCGCGCTGATAGGCGCAAGTCCCTCTTCGCCGTTCGCTTCTCTTGTTCTTATAGATTCGTTGATTTCATCGATCTCTCTCTTATCTACCTGTGCGCCCGGAAGAAGATAACTGCTTCCCGATTCATCGACCTTAACTTTTCTGAGCATCTGACGAACGATAACCTCGATATGCTTATCGTTGATATCAACACCCTGCAGACGGTAAACCTTCTGAACCTCATGGATAATGTAATCCTGAACAGCCTGAACGCCAAGGATATTAAGGATATCGGCAGGGTATACGTTACCTTCCGTAAGCTTTGTACCCTTTGCAATGACCTCATTTTCCTTTACCCTTATCTTGAAGTTGTAAGGCACCATGTATGTTTCGGATTCGTTTGTATCGTTATTTGTAACAATAACGTTTCGGGTGGTTTTGATTTCTTCAATGTGAACAACGCCGTCGATCTTTGAAAGAATAGCGGCATTTTTCGGACGTCTTGCTTCAAACAGCTCTTCGACACGGGGAAGACCCTGCGTGATATCTTCCGCAGAAGCGATACCGCCCGTATGGAACGTTCTCATTGTAAGCTGCGTACCCGGTTCGCCGATAGACTGTGCCGAGATGATGCCGACAGCTTCTCCGACAGCGACAAGATTGCCGTTTGCAAGGTTAGCTCCATAGCATTTAGCGCATACGCCGTGCTTTGTCTTACAGTGAAGAACAGAACGTATCTTGATTTTCTCAACGCCGACATCGCATATTTTCTTTGCGTCCGCATCGGTCATAAGCTTATCCTTTGAAACTATGATATCGCCTGTGTTTTCATCTCTGAGATCCTCGACAAGATATCTTCCCACAAGTCTTTCAACCATAGGCTCGATTATCTCATTGCCGTTTCTTATCTCATAAACCTCGATACCGTCATGAGCATGACAGTCGATTTCGCTGATTATAACTTCCTGTGAAACGTCGACAAGACGTCTTGTAAGGTAACCCGAGTCGGCGGTACGGAGAGCGGTATCGGCAAGACCCTTTCTCGCGCCTCTTGACGAAATAAAGTATTCGAGAATGTTAAGACCCTCACGGTAGTTAGCTCTGATCGGGATCTCGATCGTAGTACCCGACGTATTGGCGATAAGTCCGCGCATACCGGCAAGCTGCCTTATCTGATTTATACTACCACGGGCGCCGGAATCAGCCATCATGAAGATAGGATTATACTTGTCAAGACCGTTTTTCAGCGCGTCGGTAACGTCGTCGGTAGCCTTATTCCAAACGCTGATGACCTTCTTGGATTTTTCTTCCGAAGAAATATAACCGTATTCATACTGTTTTGTGATCGTTTCGATCTTCTTGTCTGCCTCTGCAAGGATATCCTTCTTTTCGGCGGGAATGGTCGCGTCGCATACGGCGACTGTGATAGAAGCTTTTGTAGAATACTTAAAGCCCAAAGCCTTGATCTTGTCAAGTACCTCGGAGGTAGTCGTAGTACCGTGTATTCTGATACATCTTTCGATGATATTGGAAAGCTGTTTTTTGCCTACGAGGAACGATATTTCAAGGTCAAACTGCTTATCCGAATTTGTTCTGTCAACATATCCGAGATTCTGCGGAATATTTTCATTGAATATAAGTCGTCCGACGGTACAATCGATTATCTTTGAAACGGTTTTGTCGCCTATTTCCTTTGTAATTCTTACTTTTATAGCGGCATGAAGCGAAACGTCGTGTTCATTGTAAGCCATAAGAGCTTCGTTTACATCTCTGAACACCTTGCCCTCGCCCGGTTCGCCGGGTTTCTGCATTGTAAGGTAGTATGAACCCAGTACCATATCCTGAGAAGGTACTGCGACAGGGCAGCCGTCTGACGGTTTCAGAAGATTGTTTGCCGCAAGCATAAGGAATCTTGCCTCTGCCTGCGCTTCAGCCGAAAGCGGAAGATGCACAGCCATCTGATCTCCGTCGAAGTCGGCGTTAAACGCCGTACAAACGAGCGGATGAAGCTTTATGGCACGACCCTCGACAAGTATAGGCTCAAAAGCCTGAATACCAAGTCTGTGGAGCGTAGGGGCGCGGTTCAGCATTACGGGGTGATCCTTAATAACGTTTTCAAGAGCGTCCCATACTTCTGTTGAAGCTCTGTCTACCATTTTTCTTGCGCTCTTTATATTTGCGATAACCTTTGTATCAACAAGTCTTTTAAGGACGAACGGTTTGAAAAGCTCAAGCGCCATTTCCTTTGGAAGACCACATTGATACATTTTAAGCTCCGGACCTACAACGATAACGGAACGTCCCGAATAGTCGACACGCTTGCCGAGAAGGTTCTGTCTGAAACGTCCCTGTTTACCTTTAAGCATATCGGAAAGAGATTTAAGCGCACGGTTGTTCGGACCCGTAACAGGTCTGCCGTGTCTGCCGTTGTCGATAAGAGCGTCGACAGCCTCCTGTAGCATTCTTTTTTCATTTCTGATAATGATATCGGGAGCTTCAAGTTCAAGCATTCTCTTAAGACGATTATTTCTGTTGATAACACGTCTGTAAAGGTCGTTAAGATCCGATGTTGCGTAACGTCCTCCGTCGAGCATTACCATAGGACGCAGATCGGGCGGTATTACGGGCATTACATCGAGTATCATCCATTCGGGCTTGTTTCCCGAAAGTCTGAACGCTTCAATTATTTCAAGTCTTTTTAAAAGCTTTATTTTCTTCTGTCCTGTCGGAAGACCTTTAAGCTCGTTTTTCAGATCGTCCGATACAATGTCAAGATTGTTTTTCCATTCTACGTCAAGCTCCGCGAATTTTTTGCATTCGTCACAGTCGCACGTCAGCGGAGAATGAGTACATTCAGGCTTTGAGCCTTCTATCGCGATTTTGCCCGACATGATAAGTTTTTTCTTGAAAACGTCGTATCTTTCGGGATCATATTCCTGCAAAAGCGTCTTGACTGCTTCCGCGCCCATTTCGGCAGTAAATTCATCGCCGTATTTTTCTCTTGCGTCAAGGTATTCCTTTTCGGAAAGAAGCTGCTTTTTTGTAAGTTCTCCGGTGTTTCCTGCGTCAAGAACTATATATTTTGTAAAGTAAAGAACTTCTTCAAGACGCTTCTGGGAAACCTCGAGTACCTGTCCTATTCTTGACGGAGTACCCTTAAAGTACCATATATGAGAAACAGGAGCGGCAAGCTCGATATGTCCCATTCTCTCGCGTCTTACCTTTGCGCGGGTAACTTCAACGCCGCAGCGGTCGCAGACCTTGCCCTTAAAGCGAATCTTTTTGAATTTACCGCAGTGACATTCCCAGTCCTTTGTAGGGCCGAATATCCTTTCGCAGTAAAGACCGCCCGCTTCCGGCTTTTGTGTTCTGTAATTTATAGTTTCAGGACGTTCGACAGCTCCGTAAGACCAGTTTCTGATCTGATCCGGTGATGCAAGTCCTATTTTTATAGAATCAAAAGTGTTAAATTCCAAACTATTACCTCCTCGCCGGAATTACTCTTATATCTCATCATCGTCGTCAGCTTCGTCAAAGCTGAACATATCGTCTGATTCGGGATCTTCAAGTATATCGTCGTCTTCGTCGTCATAATCCATATCCATATCGTCAATATCGTCAAGGCTGAATCCCGAATTTTCGATATCGGAATCCTCATATGAACGATCCTCTGTATCCTCATCTGCAAACGAAACAGGCTGAGGAATGATATCGTCGTCAAACGACTGCTTGAGATCTATCTCCTCCTGATTTTCATCAAGTACCCTTACGTCCAGACAAAGCGACTGAAGCTCCTTGATAAGAACCTTGAACGATTCCGGAATACCCGGCTTCGGAACATTCTGTCCCTTTACGATAGATTCATAGGTATTGACACGTCCGACAGTATCGTCCGACTTGACCGTAAGAATTTCCTGAAGCGTATATGCGGCGCCGTATGCTTCGAGCGCCCAAACTTCCATTTCTCCGAATCGCTGACCGCCGAACTGCGCTTTACCGCCAAGCGGCTGCTGTGTAACGAGTGCGTAAGGTCCTACAGAACGCGCGTGGATCTTATCGTCGACAAGGTGGTGAAGCTTGAGGTAATACATATAGCCGACCGTAACGCGATTGTCAAACTTTTCGCCCGTTCTTCCGTCGTAAAGTACGGTCTTTCCGTCCTCGTCCATACCTGCCGCCCTGAAGCATGCCCTGATGTCCTCTTCGTGCGCGCCGTCAAATACAGGAGTCATGATATGCCAACCAAGCGCTTTTGCCGCCATTCCGAGATGCACTTCAAGTACCTGTCCGATATTCATACGCGAAGGTACGCCCAAAGGATTAAGCACAATATCAAGCGGCGTACCGTCAGGCAGGAACGGCATATCCTCCTGCGGAAGTATTCTTGAAACAACACCCTTGTTTCCGTGGCGTCCTGCCATTTTATCGCCGACGGATATCTTTCTCTTCTGAGCGATATAGCAGCGGACGAGCATATTAACGCCCGGGCTGAGTTCATCGCAGTTTTGTCTTGTGAATATTTTTACGTCAACGATAACGCCTGCTTCGCCGTGCGGAACTTTAAGAGAATTATCCCTTACCTCTCTTGCCTTTTCACCGAAAATAGCGCGGAGAAGTCTTTCCTCGGCTGTAAGCTCTGTTTCACCCTTGGGAGTTACCTTTCCGACAAGGATATCTCCCGCGTGAACCTCTGCGCCGATTCTGATAATACCGTTTTCATCGAGATCCTTAAGAGCGTCCTCGCCGACGTTTGGTATATCTCTCGTTATTTCTTCCGGACCAAGCTTTGTGTCACGGCACTCGATCTCATATTCTTCTATATGAATAGACGTGAATACGTCGTTTTTAACAAGATTTTCGTTAAGGAGTACGGCGTCCTCATAGTTATAGCCCTCCCATGTCATAAATCCGATGAGAGCGTTTTTGCCGAGCGATATCTCGCCGTCTGCCGTTGCCGGACCGTCCGCAAGAACCTGACCCTTTTCAACAGCTTCGCCAACGCTTACGATAGGACGCTGATTTACGCATGTACCTTGGTTTGAACGCTTGAACTTTGTAAGTTTGTACATATGCTCTGCGCCGCTGCTCTCTTCAACAACGATCTCGTCGGCGCTTACGGACTTGACTGTTCCGCTGTATTCCGAAACGATACAAACTCCCGAGTCAACAGCCGCCTTATACTCCATGCCCGTACCGACAAAAGGTCTTTCCGTTTTAAGGAGCGGTACAGCCTGTCTTTGCATGTTCGCGCCCATGAGCGCTCTGTTCGCGTCGTCGTTTTCCAAAAACGGGATCATAGCCGTCGCAACCGAAACGACCATTTTAGGAGATACGTCCATATAATCGACGATCTCTCTGTCGCATTCAAGTATCGCATCTCTGTAGCGCGCATTTACCTTAGGTCTTGCAAGCTTGTTGTCCTCTGTAAGAGGCTCGTTAGCCTGTGCCACTATATAATTGTCTTCAACGTCAGCGGTCATGTAGACAACTTCGTTTGTGACAACGCCCGTTTCCTTATCGACCTTTCTGTAAGGAGCTTCAATAAAGCCGTATTCATTGATCCTTGCGAATGTAGCAAGATATGAGATAAGACCGATGTTAGGACCTTCAGGCGTTTCGATAGGACACATTCTGCCGTAATGGCTGTAGTGAACGTCACGGACCTCGAATCCGGCTCTGTCTCTTGAAAGACCGCCCGGACCGAGCGCCGAAAGACGTCTTTTATGCGTAAGCTCCGCAAGCGGATTGTTCTGATCCATGAACTGCGAAAGCGGTGAAGAACCGAAAAATTCCTTGACAGCCGCAGTAATGGAACGGATATTTACAAGCGACTGCGGAGTAATGCTTTCCATATCCTGAGTCTGGAGATTCATTCTCTCCTTTACGACTCTTTCCATTCTTGCGAAGCCGAGCCTGAACTGATTCTGCAAAAGCTCGCCGACCGAGCGGATACGTCTGTTTCCGAGGTGGTCGATATCGTCTACCAGTCCGACGCCCACGCAAAGGTTAAGGTAATAGCTTATAGTTGCGTATATATCGTCAAGTATGATGTGCTTCGGAACAAGCTCATCCACTCTCTTTTTAACATTTTCCTCGATTTCTTCCGCATCGGCAGACGTTTCAAGAATATCCTTTAAAACCTTGAACGATACCTTTTCGCTTATGCCGTACTTTGAAGCGTCGAAATCAACATAGCCGCTGATATCGACCATGCCGTTGCCCAACACCTTGACTTCCTTTTCGACCATTCTTATCGCGTTTTCGCCTGTTTCGGTAACATAATATTCCTTTACCTCAACAGTCAGGTAAGCGTCGTATACGCCTGTCTGTTCTATCTCCATAGCCTTTTCGTAAGTGAGCTTTTCGCCCTCGTTCGCTATGACCTCGCCTGTGATAGGATTTACGACCGGTCTCGAGAGGATATGTCCCGAAATTCTTGAGCCTATGCCAAGCTTCTTGTTGAATTTATATCTTCCGAATCTCGCGAGGTCATACCTTTTTGCGTCAAAGAAAAGATTATTGAGATGTGTGACCGCGCTTTCAACTGTCGGAGGTTCGCCCGGACGCAGCTTTCTGTAAACGTCAATCAAAGCGTCGGAATTATTTTTTGTTCCGTCTTTCTGGAGAATAGTCTGAGTAAGTCTTTCGTCGCTGCCGAAAAGCTCGAATATTTCTTCGTCCGAACCGACGCCTAAGGCTCTGATAAAAGTCGTAAGCGGGATCTTTCTTGTTTTGTCTATTCTTACATAAGCCACGTCGCTCGAATCCATTTCATATTCAAGCCATGCGCCTCTGTTCGGGATAACGGTAGCCTTAAAGAGATCCTTACCTGTTTTATCCTTTTCAAAGTCGTAATAAACGCCCGGTGAACGTACAAGCTGGGAAACGATAACACGCTCGGCGCCGTTTATGATAAATGTGCCGCTGTCCGTCATGAGCGGAAAATCGCCCATAAATATTTCGCTTTCCTTTACGTCGCCCGTTTCCTTGTTCCAAAGAGTCGCGGTAACTCTCAGGGGAGCAGAGTAAGTAACGTCGCGCTCCTTACATTCCGCAATGGTATATTTCGGAGTATCGTCGATCTTGTAATCAACGAAATTCAGGACTAAATTACCGTTGTAGTCGGTTATAGCCGACATATCGCGCAAAACGTCCTTTAACCCTTTCTCCTTAAACCATTCATATGAATTTTTCTGTACCTCGATAAGATTAGGTATGTCAAGAGCCTCGCTGATCTTGCCGAAGCTCATTCTGACATTCTTACCAAGCTGTACCGGTTTGACATTCACCATAGGCGGACCTCCTTGATTTATTTGTAAGCGGTTTATGGCAAAACCATATTTTAGAATTTTGAGGAACTTTATTTCCTGATCTTTGCCAAGAATATTCTATGTGGTTACCCGCATTTTTTGAAATATTTCCCTTTTGGGAAAGTATTTCAAAAAATCATGGGGATTCCAAAGGGAATCATTCCCTTTGGCAGGGGGTATGGGGGACAGAGTCCCCCACAAGTTTCTCAAAAATTGATTTGTGCAATTAAAAAGCACTTGACAAAAGTATAGATTATATGTTATACTATATCGTCAATAAAATCTGTTTAGCCATATTGATACATTTTATTATTATACAATAGTTTTAATATTTTGTCAAGTAGCAAATAAGCATAAAAATATGATATATTTTTAGTAACTTTATCATAATAGATAAAAAGGTGTTCTCTTATGCGAACACTTCAGCCTATATAAAAAACCACTTCTAAACACTTTAAGGGGACGATTCCATTTGCAAAGCATCCCTTTAAAACGCTTAAACTTAATGTTCATTTCTTGCCTTGATGCAAGAAACGAACCAAAATCAAGCTTCCGCTCCGGCACAGCATACGCTGTGAGTCGCGAAAGCGAAAGATAATGACTATCTTTATAGTCGGTGACTGTAAATGATAAATTTTATCATTCAGCAATTAGCGCTAATTTCCATAAAATCACGCGGAGTTTTTGTAAATTCATGTAAACCTTACCGCGATACGTCGTGTGCGGTCACGCACCAAAGGCTCTAAGCCTTTGAAAAGGCTTGACCTAAACTTTTATATTTTAGAAAGACTTTTTCAATAAGATAAGGTGTCCTCATAAGAGAACACCTTTTTGCATAACGGAAATGTTTCAATTTTCAGTATCGTCAACATCGCAGGAGGGGGAAGTTTCGCCCTCAATTACGCCGTCGCTGTCTTCCGTAAAATATACTGACAAATAGTTTTCTCCTTCCTCGTAAGGAGCTTCATTGGCAACGATCACCTCGTCGCCGCTGCCTTCGACCTCGAACACGATCGTATCGCCGTCGTCATATTTCAAAACGGCGTCTTTATCGACCTCCTTACCGTTTATGCTTATATGGATATTTGAAAATGTGTCGGATATCTTATTTATTACCGCGCCGTCTGTAGCGGCGTTTACGGTCGTGAGAGAAAGCAGAGCCGTACCTATGACCGCGCCGATAACAGCAAGCTTTTTCATTTTACTTTTTTTCATAATAATTACCTCGTCTTTCGTTTCAAGTTTTTTTCTGACTGCCTTTTTGACTGATGATCTTTTTACTTTTTTGCAGTCAAGCATCTCATACCCCAATATATTATTTTTCATATCCATATCCCCTTTCGGAAAGATAATCCCTTATTTTATTTCTTGCTCTGCACAGCTTTGTTTTGGTATTTGAAAGAGTCAGTTCGAGATGATTTGAAATATCCTCAAGCTTTTCACCATAAAAGTAATGCCTTATGAATATTTCCCGATCGGCAGATTTCAGAGTGTTTTCTGCCGCTTCAAGTATCATAGTAATAGTTTCGGTTTTTTCAAGAGTTTCAAAAAAATCTTCTCCCGAAACGTTTTCAATAATACTGTCGTCATAATATGTATCGAGGCGTTTTATTCTCATCCGGCTTCTTGCCTCGTTTGCGGCAATTGCGGACAGATAAGGCAATATAGGCTTGTCCTCATGTAAGGAATCGGCGTTTTTCCAAAGCTTTATAAAAACGTCGCTTACTGTTTCTTCTATATCCTCGCGGGAAAACGATACCGACATAATATTATATGCCACAGTATATACATAAGCAGAATATTTGTTTATGACGCTGTCAAGAGCTCCGGCAGCATTTTTCTTAAGTTTTAAAATCAAACGTTTGTCTTTCATTTTATTCACCTCTGACTGCTTTCACTAATATATACGCATTATTTGTCAAAAAGGTTACAAAAAAATCGGATCGTTTTACAGATCCGGTTTATAAAAATCTGCTTTGGGTTAAGGGACGCTTTCACTTGCAAAGTATCCCCTTAAAACGCTTAAACTTAACGTTCATTTCTTGCCTTGATGCAAGAAACGAACCAAAGAAAATCAAGCTTCCGCTCCGGCACAGCTTACGCTGTGAGTCGCAAAAGCGAAAAACAATTTATAGTCGGTGATTGTAAATGACAAATTTTATCATTCAGCAATTAGCGGTATTGTCGTAAAATCACGCGGAGTTTTTGAAAGAGCTTGACCTAAACTTTATATTTTAGATACGCTAAGAACCGGATCATTTTACAGATCCGGTTCTTATATTATTTAGCTGAATTATCCATATCAATTTACTTGATAACTCTTACCTTGATAACCTCGCCGACAGCGTTGATCTTTTCAACAACAGCGTCGGTAACGCCGCCTGCAACGTCAAGCATCATATAGGAATAATCTTTCTTGCTTGCGTTTACCATGTTGTCAATGTTAAGATTAGCGTCGCCGATTATAGATGTGATCTTGGAAATGACCGACGGTACATTCTTGTGAAGAATGCATACCTTTGTGCCGCTTGCCGTCATCGAAGCGTTAGGGTAATTTACGCTGTTTGTGATATTTCCGTTTTCGATATAGTCGATAAGCTCGTCGGCAGCCATAATGGCACAGTTGTCCTCGCTCTCGGGTGTTGAAGCGCCGAGGTGAGGAAGAACGATAACATTTTCAACTCCGAGTACAACGTCGTCGGCAAAATCCGTAACATATTTTGCCACTTTACCGTCGGCAATAGCCTTTACAACAGCTTCGCTGTTAACAAGCTCGCCTCTTGCAAGATTGATAAGACGAACGCCGTCTTTCATCATTTCGATCTGTTCCGTATCGATGCTGTTCTTTGATTCCGGAGTATACGGAACGTGAAGCGTGATGTAATCGCTGTTCTTGTAGATATCGTTGATATCCGAAACTACCTCGATAGAGGGATCGAGATGAAGCGCGCTGTTTACGGAAAGATACGGATCATATCCGATAATTTTCATACCGAGCGCTGATGCGGCATTGGCGATTTTTCCTCCGATAGCGCCAAGACCGACGATACCGAGAGTTTTTCCGAGAAGCTCGGGACCCGCAAACTTAGCCTTGCCGCCCTCGACCGTCTTAGGAGCGTCGGGCGTACCTTTTAAAGAAGCGGCCCATGCGGCAGCCTCTGTAATTTTTCTTGAAGCGAGAAGCATTGCGCATATAGCAAGCTCTTTAACTGCGTTTGAGTTAGCGCCTGGCGTGTTGAATACGCAGATACCCTGTTCAGCGCACTTGTCAACGGGAATATTGTTTACGCCTGCGCCGGCTCTTGCGATAGCAAGAAGATTTGAGCCGAATTCCATATCGTGAAGCTTTGCCGAACGAACCATTATAGCGTCCGGATTTTCAACAGAATCTCCGACTGTATATTTGCTTTTGTCAAACTTATCCGTGCCGATGTTTGAGATTTTGTTAAGAGTCTGAATATTAAACATTATGATTACCTCTTTCTTAAATTGAGATATAGTAAGCGGTCAGCAGAACTGATGCCGCAAGCAACGCGATGCCTAAGATAAGACATGCGCTCGTTTTTATCACGGTCTGAGACATTGGGTGGTTTTCGAGGAAGCATTCCCTCGGAGAATCGCCGAAAAAGGAGATCGTAAGCTCTCCGCCTATGTCAAATTCAGGAAATTTTTCAAACATCATTTTGCTGATGTTCAGATGAAGCGGAGCTGTTTTGACACATCCGCTCGAATTTTTAAATTCAACGACAGGAGTTACGAAATCCAACGTAGCATTTGCAGCCACAACCATAATATTTCCGTGGTTTTTCACAGCCTTATGCGCCACTACCGTTCCCGTGGCGAACTGCTGATCCGAATATCTTGTTTTCTGTTCCCGAATTCCAAACAGAGTCGTTATAAGACCGATGACGAAAAATATGATTATGAAGAATATGATTAATACGAACATAGATTATGCGTTCTCTTCCTCGAACTTCTTCATGAATTCAACAAGCTTTTCAACGCCCTCGATAGGCATAGCGTTGTAGATAGAAGCTCTCATACCGCCGACCGATCTGTGTCCCTTTAAGTTTTCAAGACCTGCCGCCTTTGATTCCTTGACGAATTTAGCGTCAAGCTCGTCGTTGCCTGTTACGAACGGTACGTTCATAAGAGATCTGTCCTTCGGCTCGACAGTTGCCTTGAAGAGCTTGCTCTGGTCGAGGAAATCGTAAAGGATCTTAGCTTTCTTTTCGTTGTGAGCCTTCATAGCCTCCAAACCGCCCATTTTTTTGATCCACTTGAATACCTTGCCGCAGATATAAATACCATAGCAGGGAGGAGTGTTATAAAGAGAATCGGCGTCAGCCTGTGTTTTCCATTTAAGCATTGTAGGAGTGCCCTCTAAAACATCGTCAGTAATAAGGTCTTCACGAATTATAGCTATAACAACGCCGGCAGGACCTACATTCTTCTGAACGCCGCCGTAGATAACTCCGTACTTTGTAACGTCAACAGGTTCTGAAAGGAAGCATGACGATACGTCTGCAACAAGAAGCTTGCCCTTTGTATTGGGAAGTTCCTTATACTTTGTACCATAAATCGTATTATTTTCGCAGATGTAAACATAATCCGCGTCCTCGGGGATATCGAGATCCGAGCAGTCGGGAATATAGGAGAAGGTCTTGTCGGCTGATGACGCAACCGCAACAGCCTCGCCGTACTTCTGAGCTTCCTGATGAGCTTTTTTAGCCCACTGACCTGTAATTATGTAAGCCGCTTTCTTATTCTTCATAAGATTCATAGGAACAGCCGCAAACTGCTGTGAAGCGCCGCCCTGAAGGAAAAGAACCTTGTAATTGTCGGGAATATTCATAAGATCGCGGATATCCTTTTCTGCGTCCTTGATGATCTCATCAAAAGCCTTTGAACGATGACTCATTTCCATTACCGACATACCTGTTCCCTTGTAATCGAGCATTTCCTCTGCCGCTTCCTTGAGGACTTCCTCAGGAAGAACCGCCGGTCCTGCGCTGAAATTATAAACTCTGCCCATTTTAAAAACCTCCAAATTATAGTTAGGGTACTATGCCCCGATGAAATTTTCACATATTTATATTATACTCTTTTCGGGAAAATAAGTCAATAACTAAAATGCAGTATTTTATAAAACGCTGATAATTTTTGTCGGAATTTCCGGAAAAGCCGTATTTGTCATTCAAAATATTCCATATCGTATTCCCAGACACGTTCTCTTTCCATGATTTCCCTGAATTCACTTTCGGAAAGATCCAAAAATTCTTCCTTTGAAAATCTTTCCTTATAATCATTATAAGCGTAATCGTCAAAATAATATAAATATTCATTTTCATTCAATGTTATTCTGCCGGTTTGGATCGGAGCATATTCTCCGAAATCAATATATACCGTTATTCCGCCGTTTTCATGCAGATCGACGCATTCGGCAAGGATCTCGGAAATATCGTCGTCGTCATCCGCTTTAATTATCAGCGAGTAGTGCATATAGCTGTCAGCGCTTTCCGAACCTTTTGACAGATAATATAAATCCGTATCGCTTTCAACGCATGTGCAGTTATCATATTTTTCAGCTAATTGATGGTTAATAAGCGCTTGGCTGTAATATTCATAAACAGCCCAATGCCAGCCCCATGGCATCGGAACGGGATCGCCGTTTGCGGTGCAGGTGAAAACGGTAAAGTCAAAGCCGTTGTCCTCGTCCCTGATGACAAGACGCTCACCGTCAAGATAGCTTCCTTCGTCCTCAACAAAGCTGAAATCCGCATCATACTTTTTTTCGAGATTTTTAACGATCTTCCTGTGAGACGGTTTCGGACCGACGCAACCGGTAAGCGTTAAAGCCGATAATATTAAGGCAATTACTAACTTTTTCACTAAAATCGCTCCTTAAAATAAAGGCAACACCGCACAAAGACCGCCTGACGGCTTTGTATGGTATTGCCTTAGAAATCTATGCGTACAAGTTTTTATTTTTCAGGCGGACTGCTTTTTTTAGTCTTTCTTGTGCCGGACGCGCGTTTTTTAGCGGACGCCGTTTTAGTCCTGTCTCGTTTCTCGGCGGTATTTTTAGATTCTTTTTTTGCCTCTTTTTTAGCGTTTGCTTTCGCTTTGGCAGCAGCCTTTTTCTCTGCCCTTTTATATGCTTCCTCAAAGAAATATATCTGCGAATCGAGCGTCGGCTTTTCGCTGTGCGCTTTTACATAAGTTCCGTCAGGAAGCTGTTTTCTTGCCTTGACATTATCCGAAAGGAATGTTTCAAACATATCCCAAATACGTTTTTTTATGCGTTCGCTGTAAACAGGCGCGGCAACTTCAACGCGTCTGACCGTATTTCTCGTCATAAAATCGGCGGAGCTGATGTATATCATGCTGCGTTCCTTTGTGCCGAAAATATAGATCCTGCTGTGTTCAAGATATCTTCCGACGATGCTTCTTACGGTTATGTTTTCTGTTTCGCCCTCAACGCCGGCGATCAGACTGTTTATGCCTCTTATGACCATATCTATCTTGACTCCGGCTTTTGAAGCTTCTATCAGCCTTTTCATTATAACTTTATCGCAAAGCGAATTTATCTTGATTCCTATATAAGCGGGTTCGCCGTTTTGCGCGTGAGCGATCTCGCCGTCTATCATTTCGAGTATGCGGTTTTGCAGACAAAGCGGCGCTATGAGAAGATGCTTTGTCTTTTCGACAAGACGATTTTCCGAAAGAGCGTCAAAAAGAGTCTGAGCGTCTTTGGCTATTTCCTGATTTGCCGTCATCAGGGAAAGATCGGTATAAAGAGTCGATGTTTTTTCGTTGTAATTGCCCGTACCTATCTGCGTTATATATTCGGTTTTGTCATTCGTCTTGCGGGTGATAAGTAAAAGCTTTGAATGTACTTTAAGCTCTCTCGGTCCATACATTATATTGCAGCCGGCGTCCTGCAAACGTTTTGACCAGTTAATATTGTTTTCCTCGTCGAACCTTGCTCTGAGCTCTACCAAAACAGTAACTTCTTTTCTGTTCTCGGCGGCTTCGCACAGCGCGTCTATGATCTGACTGTTTTTCGCAAGTCTGTAAAGCGTTATCTTGATCTCCGTTACCTTCGGATCGTTTGCCGATTCCTGTAAAAGCTGAATAAACGGCTTTATAGATTCATAAGGGTAATTCAGAAGTATATCATTTCTCTTTATCTGCGTGATCATAGACATATTTTCCGAAACAGACGCGGACTTCTGCGGTATCAGCTTATCGAATTTCAGATCGGGATTATCGAGCATATCTCTGATAATTCCGACAAATGAAAGATCGAGCGGAGTTTTAAGATAGAAGATATGGCTTTCGTCCAGATCGAGCTTTTTGCACAGGAATTGCAGCGCAGGATAGCTGAATGTTTCGGAAAGCTGCATTCTTACGGGCTGGAGCTTCTTGCGCTTTTTGCAAAGCTCTTCCATAGCCGCTCTGAAATCGAAATCCTGATCGTAAAGTCCCTCTTCGACGGTTATGTCCGCGTTTCTCGTAAGACGGAAAAGCGTCTTGTCAACGACCTTGTAATTCTTGAAAATAGTCGGCGCGAAATGAAGTATAAGATCTTCCGCAAGTATAAAACGGTTTCCGTTGGACAAACGTATGACTCTGTTGAACTGTCCGCTTGCCGAAACGATACCGAGCTTTACATTGTTCGATTTTGACTGAAGCTGTACGGCACAGTAGATCTCCTTGTTTTTCAAAAACGGAAAAGGATTCTTCTTGTCGACAATAAGCGGAAATACAAGCGGTTTTATTTCCTTTTTGAAATATTCCTGCAAATACTGCTGCTCTTCAATGGTAGCGGAACGGAAATTTATCTGTTCGATCCCGTGTTCCATAAGCTCGAGCATTATATTTTTATACGCTATATCTTTCATGGGTTCAAGCTCGTTTACCTTGTAAAAGATAGCGTCAAGCTGTTCTCTTGCGGTCATTTTGGTTTTATTGTCTTTCTTTTTCGGCTTTATAAGCATCTGATCGTAAAGCGAACCGACTCTTACCATAAAAAATTCGTCGAGGTTGCTTTGGAAAATAGACGCAAAATTAAGCCTTTCGAGAAGCGGCACAGCCGGATCCTGAGCTTCTTCAAGAACTCTTTCGTTGAATTTCAGCCATGACAGTTCTCTGTTTTCATAAACTATCCGTTCAGACATTTTTGTTCCCTCCGGTTTTCATTAATACGATTAAAATATTGTTCCGACAATTTGGCAGGATTTAGAACCTGTCTTCACAAGCGTATATGCACGTCTTTTGGGCAAATTTTGTTGAATACTGCGTTAAAAAATTCTTGAAATACGTCGGTATGTCTGCGAATTTTTGCCTTGTCTTCATCAAAATTATGTTCAAAATCCGCACACATATCTTGTGAAGACAGGTTTTAATAGCAATATTTTCTATATTACATTATATAACAATATAATCGATTCGTCAAGAAACATGCTGTGATTTAATGCCGATGTGTCAATAAATTTGTACAACATGTACATTGCGGAGATATTTTAAAGTCAGATTGCACAAAAAAATACCATTTACGGTAAATTTCCGCAAATGGTATCTATGAGAATAATTCTTAATCTTCATACTCCGAGGTTATCCCTAAAAATTCTTCAAGGGAAAGTCCGCTTTCATATACCTCTGTTGCCTTGTCTATGCCAAGATAGCGTATATGCCACGGCTCATACTGATAACCCGTATATTTGTCCTTGCCTTTCGGGAAACGGATTATAAAACCGTATTTGTGCGCGTTTTCGGCGACCCAGTCGCTTTCGGGAGTATCGCCGAATGAATCGTCTATGCTGTTAAGGTCAATCGCAAGACCTGTCTGGTGATCCGAATGACCCGGACGTGAAGAATAGGTATCGGCAAGTTCGATGCCGTCGCTTTCAACATAGCGGTTGTATATGCTCTCCTGATCGTAATATGAACGGTAATCGGAAGAATTTTCAAGGTAAAGCCCCTCTTCTTCGGCATCAGCCTGCATTTCGGCAAATGCGGCAAGAGCCTCCTCGCTCATGCCGGGATCGTAATCCGCCGGGAGCGAATAGGTCTTATTCGCTATGAGAATACCGTCTATATATGTCATGCCGTTTTCGGTAACTATATCATGCTCGTTCTCGGTCGTATCATGCTCGACGATAACACGCAACTGCGCCGTATGCTGAGTTTCGCTGATTTTAACGGTTATATCGCATGAGCCTTCGGATACGCCGGTAATAGTTCCGTTTTCAACGAAAGCTACGGATATATTGGAGCTTTCCCAGATATAAGCGCCGTTTGCACCCGTTTCGTTTATGACCTCGGCGTTATAGCTTTCGCCGACCTTGATATTGATCCTGTTTTCCGAAAATGAAAGATTTCCGAACGCCACGTCGTTTTTCGCGTCGGCGGGAGTACCGTCGGCAGAAATTCCGCCGGTACTGTTTTTGATCGGCTCATTATCGCATGTCAGAAAGAATACTGTAAGCGCGCTTAAAATAAGTATAAAGACAGAGCCTACACAGAAAAGCATAATATACTGTCTCCTTTTATATTTTTTGATTTTTTCTTGTTTAGTCATTTTCACTACTCTTTTCTCATTTAATAATATGTATACTTTAATAATATATCATATTATGCTCTTTTTGTCAATTTAAAGCGGAATTTTTGCACGGAAATTAATTTTTTAGAAGCTTATGGGTGACTCTGTCCCCCAAGCCCCCTGCCAAAGGGAATGCCTCTTACAGAGCCGTCCCCTCTGTCACTTCGTGACATCTCCCCACCCCGTGGGGAGTCACCTTTGGAATCCTCATGATTTTTAGTAATACTTTCCCCAAGGGGAAGTATTACTAAAAATGTAAGTACCCACACAGAACATTCTTGGCAAAGATTTGGAGATAAAGCCCTCAAAATTGCATATCACAGCTGCTGAATGGTAAATAGTATCAGTTACAGTCCCCGACTATAAATACAATTATTATTTTTCGCTTTCGCGACTCACAGCGCAAGCTGTACCGGAGCGGAAGCTTGATTTTCTTTGGTTCGTTTCTTGCATCAAGGCAAGAAATGAACATACTGCGCAATTCAATTTTTGCCTTGTCACAAATTTATGCACAATATTTTAAAAAACTATTGAAATTAACGTAAAAATAAGTTATAATAAAGTATAAGAACCCATATTCACATTCCTGTGAATACAGATTCTAAAGAGCAGAAGCATAAAACATTTGCGCTGTTCGTAGTAAGCGGTAAATTTTTATGTTTACTATTTGCCGTGTTTTCCGTCGCCGCTGCGTGCGGAAAACGGCGTTTAAATTTATTATAAAGGAGAATGATTTCATGAGCATCAAGAAAAAAGTGTTCGGACTTGTAACCGCTCTGGCGCTGACTGTATCAATAGCGCCGTCGGTACAAAATACGGACAAAATTGTTTCGGCAGCCGATGATATTTCCCATACTTATATGTGGGATTCCGTCAAAATAGGCGGCGCCGGATTCACATCGGGAATTGTTACCGGACAAAAGGAAATGTACCTGAGAACCGACGTAGGCGGCGCTTACAAGTACAACTACGAAAAAGAAAAGTGGGAACAGATGCTTGCTTTTCTGAATGAAACGGACAGAGGAATGCTTTCCGTAAAGGGCATGGCTATCGATCCGACAGACGACGATACCTTGTATCTTCTCTGCGGCTGCGCATATTTTTCAAGCGCGAGAACAGAGATCTTCAAGACGACCGACGGCGGAAAGACATGGGAGCGTCACGACGTTACCGATATGATACAGGTACACGGAAACGGCGACGGACGTGAATGTGTAGAGCCTATCGCTGTTGACCCTGATAATCCGGATATTATCTATGTGGGCGGCGACGTTTCAAGAAGCGGCTGCGGTCTTATCAAATCAACTGACGGCGGTAAGACATGGAACGATGTTGCAGGCTATAAAAAACTTGGCTTGTTCAGCGAAGCCATTAAATACCCTATGTGGACGGAAGATATCTCAATGGGTACTGAATCTAAGCAGTACAATGAACAGAATGGTATCGGCTGTATTCTTATCGAGGACGGCAAGGTATATGTCGGCACTTCCGTTACAGGTCAGACAAATATCCATGTGGCTGACGTAGAAAAGGACGAATTTACCGAACTTAGCAAAGACCTCCCTACAGCAAACTATCCGTTGTCTATTACAAGCGACAATAACGGTAATATCTTCTTTACTTATATCGGCGGTCTTGCATTTTCAGGCTCAGCCGGCGGCGCTTACAAGTATACCAAATCAAGCGGAACGGTAAAGAAACTTTCCGTATCGGACAATGCTATCGGCATGATCGACGTTGACAAGAACGACCCGAATAAAATGGTGGCAAGAACCTGCGGCATGTGGGCAGACCAGTGGTTTGAGGAAGAATGGACAGATGACAGCATTGCTTGGGGCGACTACTTCTTCCGTTCAACGGACGGCGGCGAAACATGGCAGAATATTACTCCCGGACAGGGCGAAACTATCTATGATGAAAACGGCTCGCACAAGGAGTTTACATCGCTCCCTATCGACACTAACGGCTATGACTGGATATATGGCAAGGCTTGCCATTGGGGAAGCGGAATCCTTATCGACCCGAGAAACTCCGACCACATCTATATGACTTCGGGAAACGGCGTTTACAGATGCGATAATGTATGGGACGAAAAGGGCGTTCAGTTCTACTTTGACCCTAACGGCGTTGAAGAAGTTGTTGCGCTCGATATGACAAGCGTTCCGGGCGGAAGCGCATACTCCGCTATCGGCGACTATGACGGATTTGAGCATAAAGATGTGACTGTAGTCGGAGAACAGTATAAGCCGAATATGGGTTCAACAAGCGCAATTGCATATTGTCCGCAGAATCCGAAGGTAATGGTAAGATTCTCCGAACATGACGGCGGCGGCTATTACACAACAGACGGCGGAGCAAGCTGGACTAAAATGGCAAACTCAGGCGGTACAGGCGGTAAAGCGGCTATTACCGAGCTTTCGGAAGGAAAATACCGTATTTTCCACACGTCAGGCGACAACAGTTCAGCCGTACAGTATACCGACGATTTCGGCGGCACATGGTCCGACTGCGGCGGTATTCCGTCAAGCTACGGTTCAAAGCCCACAAATATGCTTGTAGAGCCCGATCACCCTGAAATAGTATACGCTTATGTAACATACTACAATTCCTCATGGGGATATTCAAAGCCTGAACCTACGGCGGAAGACGCACAATATAAGCTTTGTGTAAGCACAGACTACGGCGCAACCTTTACTTCAACTGACATTTGTATGTATGACCAATGCGACAGCGCAGGCAGAATCGCATATCTGGGCGCCGGAGAACTTATTCTCGGCGGCGGTTGGTATGGAATGTATCATGCAGACGTTGACTTGTCAAGCGGTAAAGTATCAGTCGAAAAGCTTGACAGCGTTTCATACTGCAAGACTGTAGGCTATGGCGCTCCTGAGCCTACAACTGCAGATGTTGTAGTATATAATACTCTTTATATGTACGGCAAACCTACGGATTCCGACCCTGAAGGCATCTACCGTTCAACAAACGGAGGCGAAACATGGGTATGTATCAATGTTGACAAGATATACGGCGGTACCGGAAACGGAAACTTCCTTGTAGGCGATATGAACGAATTCGGCAAGGTTTATATGTCGACTGTCGGCGCGGGAATTGTGTATGGAGAAATAAGCGATCCCGATGCTCCTAAGCCGCCGAAGCCGACAGAACCCGATACTACAGATCCGACAGAAAATCCTAAAACAACAACGGTAACTTCCGCAGGAGGCGACAAAGATACGACTACTTCCGTTACCAAGGTAAGCGTCAGTTCAAGCACTACAGCCGTGTCTGGTACTGATAAGCCTGTTGTTACTACTGCAGAACAGGAAGCAGAGCCGGTAAAAGTTCCTACAGACGCTGATTCTATAAAAGATGCGGTATGGGGAGATGTTAACGAAGACGGAAATGTTGTTATTTCTGACCTTGTTCTGCTCAACAAATATCTTCTTAAAGATGATGACGCTTTGAAGACAGTTACCGATCAGGGACTTATAAACGCCAATGTTGAGTTTAATGACGAGGTCAACCAGACAGACTCTACATATTTGCTTAACTTTCTTTCAAATCAGATAAGCAAAGACAAACTTGGCAAACAAGAGTAATTTAAAATATTTTAAGCGGAATACTTAATGTTATATTCCGCAAAGAAACGCTTCGTAAGAGGCGTTTCTTTGTCTGTATAAAAAGCATATTTTTAAGCATTTTATTAGATATGTGGACGCCCTCTCTTGCAGGGCGTCCGCTTTAAAATACTTATATGTTCATTTCTTGCCTTGATGCAAGAAACGAACCAAAGAAAATCAAGCTTCCGCTCCGGCACAGCTTACGCTGAGAGTCGCGGAAGCGAAAAATAATGACTGTATTTATAGACGGGAACTGTAAATGATATATTTTCTCATTCAGCAATTATGTTTACAACGAGATCAATTTTCAGAGTTTTGAGGTACTTTATCTCCCGATCTTTGCCAAGAATGTTTTGTATGGGTACTTTTATTTTTAGTAATACTTCCCCTTGTGGGAAGTATTACTAAA
>JAMPFN010000029.1 GCA_023664445.1 Clostridium sp.
CTGTGCCGGAGCGGAAGCTTGATTTTCTTTGGTTCGTTTCTTGCATCAAGGCAAAAAATGAACATACGACACAATTTGATTTTGGGGGGACTCTGTCCCCCCTACCCCTTTCACCCATTGAAATGCGGTCGATGACCCGACAGGACAAGTCGCGCATACCGTCAGCTTTTTCTGCCGTTTATTACTCGTAAAGCGGATATTTTGCGCAGATCTCGGTTACGCCCTCACGGATAAAATCGGCTTTATTGTCAAAATCTTTAGCCGCAAGATAGATATATTCCGCAATTTTTTCCATATCAGCCTCTTTAAGACCTCTTGTCGTAACGGCAGGAGTACCGATCCTAAGACCGCTCGTTACAAACGGCTTTTGAGGATCGTTTGGAATAGCGTTCTTGTTTACCGTAATATAAACCTCGTCAAGACGATGCTCGAGCTCCTTGCCCGTGATATCGAACGGACGCAGATCGACAAGCATAAGATGATTGTCCGTACCGCCCGAAACAAGGTTAAAGCCTTTTTCAACAAGTCCCTTAGCGAGAGCCTGCGCATTCTTTACCACCTGCTGCTGATAAGATTTGAACTCGGGCTTCAGAGCCTCGCCGAAGCATACCGCCTTTCCTGCGATAACATGCATAAGCGGTCCGCCCTGAATACCCGGGAAAATAGCCTTGTTTATTTTTTTGGCAAGCTCTTCGTCGTTTGTAAGGATAAGACCGCCTCTCGGTCCTCTGAGAGTTTTATGAGTAGTAGTTGTAACTACGTCGGCATATCCCACAGGAGTCGGGTGACAGCCTGCCGCAACAAGACCCGCGATATGAGCCATATCGACCATTAGGTATGAGCCTACAGATTTTGCAATTTCGGAAAGACGCTTGAAATCGATTATTCTCGGATATGCGGAAGCTCCGGCAACTATAAGCTTAGGCTTGTTTGCTTTTGCAAGCTCTTCCACCTTGCCGTAGTCGATAGTTTCGTCCTCGCCCAGACCGTATGAAATAAAGTTGAAATATTTACCCGAAAGATTTACCGGCGAACCGTGAGTAAGATGTCCGCCGTGGGCAAGACTCATACCGAGTACGGTGTCGCCCGGCTCCAAAAGCGCAAAGTATACGGCAGTATTTGCCTGTGCGCCGGAATGAGCCTGAACGTTTGCGTAATTTGCTCCGAAAAGTTTCTTAGCCCTCTCGATAGCTATGTTTTCGACAATATCTACACACTCGCAGCCGCCGTAATAACGCTTGCCGGGATATCCCTCCGCGTATTTGTTCGTCAGAACAGAACCCATAGCCGCCATGACTTCCGGAGAAACGATATTTTCACTTGCGATAAGCTCTAAATTTCTTTTCTGTCTTGCAAGCTCTTTTGACATTGCTTCTCCCACTTCAGGATCTGATTTTGAGAGAAATCCGATTGTATCCATAAGATTTTCGTACATATTTCCAATTTCCTTTCACATGTAATAAGGCAACACCGCATAAAGACCGCCTGACGTCTTTGCATCGAATCTGCCTGCAAAGAGTGCGCATCTCCGGCACAATCTTTGTGCGGTATTGCCTTACACTATTATACACCAAGAAAAAGAAAATTTCAATAGATTTTCACATATTTTCATAGAGAAAGCACAAAGCCGCATTATAAATAAGCGACGGCTTTATATTATATTTTAAAAGCATCTCCGCAAAGCCTACCGCTTTTTTCAGATCCCTTGAAAAATCGTCTATCGACTCCTTGAGTCTTACAGGACCTATAGCTTTCTCCGCTTCGATGCCGTATGTAGGATAATCCTCGCTGCCCGACGTCACATGTCCCGTCATTACTCTGTAGGTTACGCGGTTGTTGCCCTGAACCTCCATATAGCAAGTCTTATCAAGCATTGTTTCTTTTCTTCTCTCCATTACTGTTGTCATAATTTTTCCGTCCTTTCTTTTGGCAGTCGCGTTTTTTGTATATCCTGCCTTAAAGACATTTTAACACATATTTCCAATTTTGTGAACGGGTATTTTTAGAGAGAATTTGTCGAAAAATGCAGAAACTACGGATCGCTTTTTCCGTTTCCCTTTACTATTAAAAAAATGTATGCTCTATAAATATTTTTACTCCTATTCCCACAAGTATAAGTCCGCCGACAAGCTGTGCCTTATTATTAAGCGCCGTACCGAACTTTTTCCCGATATACACTCCTGCAATGCTGAACGCAAATGTAATACAGCATATAGCGGCTGCGGCAAAAGCAATATTGACGTCTTTAAGCGCCGCAAAGCTTACTCCCACAGCAAGCGCGTCAATGCTTGTGGCGATTCCCTGCATAAACAGCATCTTTGCGGTAAGACAGACGGCTTTGTTCTCCTCCTCATCTTTTTTGAAGGACTCAAAGATCATCTGTCCGCCGATAAATCCAAGCAGTATCAAAGCTATAATATGGTCGAACGCAGTTATGTATTTCGCAAAGCCAATGCCCAAAAAATAGCCGATGAGCGGCATCAGCCCCTGAAATCCGCCAAAGCATGCTCCCGTCATAAAGGTCTTGCCGAGCTTTATATCCTTATGGCAAAGACCGTTTGTCACCGATACCGCAAAAGCGTCCATTGAAAGCCCTATGCCTATCAATATCAGCTCTGTTATTCCCATAATATCACTCCTAGATCCTTTCTGCAAGCAGAGAGGAATATTTTCTTCTGAAATCTTCAAAGCTTCCATTGTCAAGGGATTCTCTGATTTTTTCCGCAAGCGTATTGTAAAAATACAAATTATGCATTACCGCCAGACGTCCCGCAAGCATCTCCCCTGCCTTGAAAAGATGACGCACATACGCTCTTGTGAAATTACGGCAGACAGGACAGCCGCATTCCGTATCGATAGGCTTTTCGTCCGTTTCATAGCATTTGTTGGTAAGATGCATTACCCCCGACCATGTAAATACGGTAGCGTGCCTTGCGTTGCGGCTCGGCATAACGCAGTCGAACATATCAATGCCTCTTGCGACCGCTTCTATGATATTAGAAGGCGTTCCAACTCCCATAAGATACCTCGGCTTGTTTTCAGGCATATACGGCTCTACCACTTCGATTATCCTGTACATTTCCTCTGTAGGCTCGCCTACTGCAAGTCCGCCTATGGCATAGCCGTCAAGATCAAGCGCAGATATATCCTCCATATGCTTTATGCGCAGATCGTCATATGTACTGCCCTGATTTATCCCGAAAAGCATCTGCTTCTTATTTATGGTACCGCTCAATGAATTAAGCCTTTCCATTTCTTCCCTGCATCGGTAAAGCCAACGAGTAGTACGCTCTATCGAATTTGCGGCATAACCGTGTTCAGAGGGATTTTCTATACATTCGTCAAACGCCATTGCTATAGTAGAGCCTAAATTCGATTGTATCTGCATACTCTCCTCGGGTCCCATGAAAATACGTCTGCCGTCGATATGCGAAGCAAAATACACTCCTTCTTCTTTAATCTTACGCAGCTTGGCAAGAGAAAATACCTGAAATCCTCCGCTGTCTGTAAGAATAGGTCTGTGCCAGTTCATAAATTTATGCAGTCCGCCCATTTCCTTTATGACCTTATCGGTCGGGCGAAGATGAAGATGATAGGTATTGCACAGCTCCACCTGACATTTCAAGTCGATCAGATCAAGAGAGGAAATGCCTCCCTTGATAGCCGCCGCAGTACCCACATTCATAAAGCAGGGCGTCTGAAATGTGCCGTGTACCGTTTCAAACTGGCCCCGTCTTGCACCGCCCTCTTTTTTCAGCAATGTATACATTTTTCTCTCCTATCTGTAATCGTGAATATTTTCTCCCGTTTCTCTGCTTAACAGACCGTCTATATCGACATAATATTTGCTCCTGTCGTTTCTGTCGGTATATACCGTTACCTCGCTGCCGATAAGCCCCGATATATCCTCCGTGACGTTTTTCGAGCTGTACAAATATCTCTCGCCGCTGTAAGGATCTGTCACCTCGCACTCGGCTTTATAGGGGTGACGTCCGTTTACTCTCATGGAAGTATTAAGCGTTACATTGGTGACGATGCCTGTCAGAGCTTCGCCGTTCTCCATAAGCGATTTTATACGCTTTGACGAAGCGGCGTTCACCGCAATAAACACTATGCCGAGGATAAGGAAAAGACCGCCTATCCCCATAAATACCGCCGGAAGCACGACCGAATATATCCGTGCGTTTCCCGGCTCGTCGGGATCGTAGTAGATAGTCAGTTCTTTTCCGACGTACATTCCCGAATTGTACTGACCTATCTCGCATGAATAATTCTCTCCGTCGACCGTATACTCAACGGTAACATAATGACTTGTACGCAGTTTTCCGCGCCATCTGTAGACGTCAGTCTCGATGTGTCTTATCGTTCCCTGCGTCTGCTCCGCATTGCTTCTGAAGTCTATATCCGATATGAGATAAATACTTCCCGATATCAAAAATACCGCCCCTACTATGGTAAATATTACGCCGATCAAGTTAAATATAAATTTAACGCTCATTTTTCTTTTTTTCATGCTTATGCTCCTTTTTCACTTTATTCAGACATAACAATATTATACCGCTTCCCAGAAACAATACTCCTATTACGGTACATTCAACAAAAAATACAAGAGAAAATATCCCTACTCTCCCCGGGTCGTCGGGATAAAAATATACGGTCGCCTTTTTGCCTGTGTAAAGTTCCGGTGCGTAACCGCTCAGCTCTCGGGTATAATCCCCTATATCGTCCCTTATACTGTATGTCGCCATTGGAATAGCCTCGTCAAAAAAACTGTACGGTTTTCCGCTTTTTATAGGATAACCGGCATAGTCTGTTATCGTTATCACCGCTTCTGTCTGCACCGCATTTTTACGGAATACTATCCACGATGAAATATAAAGCCCTCCGAAAACAAAAAATACCGACCCTATTACGACAAATATTATGCCAAGCAAATTAAGCGCCGTTTTAAGGCTCATTCTTCTTTTTTTCATGCTATTCCTCCATACTGAGTGGACAGGTTCTCATATATCATAGCGTGCGCATATTTCGGGAGTGCGGTACTCATGCTTCTCATAGTAGCCGATAAGCTCGCCTTTATCGTCCCTCAAAGCAATCATATACGCGTCCATATTCTCTTTCGGGTTATGAAATTCAAAAACCCTGTTGTTGTCTTTGCTCTTGCCAAACCACGCTAAAACCTCTTTTATCTTCTTGACCGATTCAGAATTATGACAGTCAAGGACAGAACTTCCCACAAGACCGTAGCCGCCTCTTTTTGAATACCTGTCAGCCGCCGCAGGATTCATGTAAATTATTTTGTGACCGATATCGCATATCACCACAGCCGATGTGTCCATATCCACTATACTCTTGAAATATTGTTCCATTTTTACCTCCTAAATTATCATCATAGCGTCGCCGAAGCTGAAAAATCTGTATTTTTCCTCAACGGCTGTCCTGTATGCGTTCATTGTCTTATCGTAACCCAAAAATGCCGATACAAGCATTATAAGCGTACTTTCCGGCAGATGAAAGTTTGTTACAAGTCCGTCGATAAGCTTGAATTTATACCCCGGATAAATAAATATATCCGTATATCCCCCACACGGCTTTACAAGTCCGTTTTCAAGCTTCATACTCTCCAAAGTACGGCAGGACGTTGTGCCTACGGCAATAACGCGTCCGCCGTTTTGCTTGGTACGGTTTATCTTTTCCGCCGTTTCTGCGCTTAGCTGATAATGCTCGCTGTGCATTTTGTGGTCGAGGATATTTTCCGCCTTGACCGGACGGAACGTTCCCAGCCCGACATGAAGCGTAACATAAGCGATATCAACGTCCATTTTCTTTATATCGTCAAGCATTTCCTTTGTGAAGTGCAGACCTGCCGTCGGAGCTGCCGCAGACCCTGTTTCTCTCGAATAAACGGTCTGATAGCGTTCCTTGTCCTCTAATTTTTTCGTTATGTAGGGCGGAAGCGGCATCTGTCCTATCTCGTCAAGCGCCGCGTAAAAATTCTCGCCGCACTCAAACCGCACGACCCTGTTGCCGTCGTCCTTTACTTCTTCAACAACAGCTTTGAGCTTACCGCCGCCGAAGATAAACTCCGCGCCGACCTTGGCTTTCTTTCCCGGACGGCAGATTATCTCCCACAGCTTTTCTTCCTTCTGTTCAAGAAGCAGAAACTCGATAAAGCTTCCCGTCCCCTGCTTTTCACCGTAAAGACGCGCCGGCAGTACCCTCGAATCATTCAGCACAAGCAAATCACCATTTTTCAGGTAATCGCATAAATTATAGAAACGGGCATGAGCGATATCTCCCGTTTCCCTGTTTATTTTCATCAGGCGCGAGTGATTTCGCGGTTCTATAGGCGTCTGGGCTATCAATTCTTCGGGAAGATCGTAAAAAAAATCGGATTTTTTCATTTTTATACCTCAAAATATTAAAAACTGTATTGACATAACAAAAATAAAATGTTATCATTAGATTATGGTAGAGGTGCAGCCGCGATAAGTAACGTCTGACAGGATAACCGATCCGCTTACGCAGACGCAAAAGGCAAAGCTGCCGAAGGACAGATCCCGGTAAAATCTGTTCTGATTGCAGTCTTAACAGGACTGTGATTGTCATCAGCGTTTGATGGAGAGCTATCGGCATTCAATTTTATAAAATAATTTGCAATGTCAATAGTTCTATTATATCGTATGATGCGCCGGTTTTCAACCGGTTTTTTTAATTTATTATATTTAACTTATGTAAGGAGTTTTAAAAATGAAGCATTTTAACGTCGGAATCATCGGTGCTACGGGCATGGTAGGTCAGAGATTTGCAACTCTTCTCGAAAATCACCCGTGGTTTGAAGTGAAGGCGCTTGCCGCTTCCCCAAGATCTGCGGGAAAGACCTATGAAGAAGCTGTCGGCTCAAGGTGGGCTATGCAGACGCCCATGCCCGAAAGCATGAAAAAAATGATCGTTTTCAACGCGGTTGAGGACATCAGAAAAATAGGCGAACTGGTAGATTTCGTTTTCTGCGCTGTCGACATGAAAAAAGATGAGATAAAAGCGCTTGAAGAGGAATACGCAAAGGCAGAGATCCCGGTCGTTTCCAACAATTCCGCGCACAGGTTCACAGCCGATGTGCCTATGGTCATTCCGGAGATCAATGACGATCACATTCAGATAATCGATGCGCAGAGAAAGCGTCTTGGCACTAAAAAGGGATTTGTTGCCGTTAAGTCGAACTGCTCTATACAGAGCTATGTTCCGACGCTAAGCCCTTTGAGAGAATACGGCATCACAAAAATTCTCGCTTGTACCTATCAGGCTATCTCCGGTGCGGGAAAAACATTTGAAACATGGCCCGATATGGTCGATAATCTTATCCCTTTCATCGGCGGCGAAGAAGAAAAATCCGAACAGGAACCGCTCAAGGTATGGGGACACATCGAAGGCGATAAGATCGTCAATGCGGATACTCCTTCCATTACAACACAATGTTTAAGAGTTCCCGTTTCTGACGGTCATACGGCTGCTGTTTTCGTATCGTTTGACAAAAAGCCGTCCAAAGAGGAAATACTCGCAAAATGGGCTGAATTCAAGGGCGTACCGCAGGAGCTTGACCTGCCGAGCGCGCCGAAGCAGTTTATCCATTATTTTGAAGACGACAATCGTCCACAGGCAAAGCTTGACAGAAATCTCGAAGGCGGTATGGCTGTATCTGCAGGACGCCTGAGAGAAGATACACAATATGATTATAAGTTTGTATGTCTTTCACATAATACATTAAGAGGCGCGGCAGGCGGCGGCGTGCTTTTGGCAGAGCTGCTTGCGGCAAAAGGCTATTTTGACTGATAAAAAGGAGATGCTCCTATGAAAAATACTATTTTTACAGGCGCAGGCGTTGCGATAATAACGCCTATGAACGCCGACGGTTCAATAAATTATGACGGTTTTTCCGATAATATCGAATATCAGATAGAAAACGGTACTGACGCTATCATCGTCTGCGGTACTACTGGCGAAGCATCGACAATGACTGACGAAGAACATATCGAATGCATTCGATTTGCCGTAGAAAAAACAAAGGGCAGGATTCCTGTCATAGCGGGTACGGGAAGCAATGACACAAAATACGCTGTCGAACTTTCAAAGGTTGCTCAGGATAAAGGCGCTGACGGACTGCTTCTTGTAACGCCGTATTATAACAAAGCGTCGCAAAAAGGGCTTATTATGCATTTCGGAGCGATCGCAAAAGTAGTTGACATACCGATAATCCTCTACAATATCCCCGGCAGAACGGGCGTAAATATCGATATTCCAACCTATAAAAAGCTTGCAGAATACAAGAACATCGTGGCTGTCAAGGAAGCGAGCGGAAATATCAGCTATACTTCAAAGCTTATTTCGGAATGCGGCAACGTACTTGACGTTTACAGCGGAAACGACGATATTATCGTTCCGATGATGTCAATTGGTTCAAAGGGCGTTATTTCGGTACTTTCAAATGTAATTCCAAAGGAAACGCATGAAATGGCACAGCATTGTCTTGAGAATAACTGTGAAAAGGCTGCCGAGATGCAAATGAAATATTTAGAGCTTATAAATAATCTCTTTATTGAAGTAAATCCTATCCCCGTCAAGGAAGCCATGAATATGATGGGCATGGCGGCAGGTCCGTGCAGGCTTCCGCTCTGCGAAATGACTGACGAACACAAAGAAACTCTCAGAGCAACTTTGGTAAAACTCGGACTCGCTAAATAAAACTTCGGCGCCGTATATGATTCTATACGGCGCTGTTTAAAATGAAAGGATAAATACATATGACAAAAATTGTTATAAGCGGCGCAAACGGCAAAATGGGAAAGGCTGTTTACAACTGCATTACACAGCGTGACGATTTTAAGGTGACCGCAGGTATTGATATCAACACCGAAAAATATGCCGATTTTGAAATTTATCAAACCGCAAAAGAACTTCCCGAAACGCCGGACGCGATTATCGATTACTCCAATCCCTCATGCCTTGACGGGCTTCTTGAATACTGCCTTTCAACCGGCACGCCTGTCGTACTCGCAACAACAGGCTACAGCGAAGAGCAGATAGCGCAAATTAAAAAGGCTGCCGAGCAGATACCAGTATTTTTCTCATGGAATATGTCGCTCGGAATTAATCTTCTCGTTCAGCTTGCAAAGAAAGCTACTGCTATTTTGGGAGATCAGTTCGATATCGAAATAGTGGAAAAGCATCATAATCAAAAAATTGACGCTCCAAGCGGTACGGCGCTGATGATAGCCAACGCTATCAATGATACCCGTAAAAATGAAATGAACTACGTTTACGACAGACATTCAAGACGCAGGAAACGTGAGCCAAACGAAATAGGTATACACGCTGTGAGAGGCGGTACTATTGTCGGCGTACATGAGGTAATTTTCTGCGGAAACGATGAAACAATAACTATCTCGCACTCTGCTGCTTCAAAAGCGGTTTTTGCCGAGGGTTCGATCAATGCGGCAGAATTTATAAAATCGCAGGCTGCCGGAATTTATGATATGGGGAATATCGTTGAAAGCAAATAAAAAACTTTTAAATAAAACAAAAAAACAGCAGGGTAAAACCTGCTGTTTTTATTTTAAGATTTATATTATTCCTTTACACCGCCAAGCGCAACGCCTGCAACGATAAATCGTGAAAGCAAGAGATAGATAACAACGACGGGAACGATCGAAAGCGCGATACCGGCATAAATTACACCGTAATCAGCGATCTTATCGTTTGACTTGAGCGCGTTGATCATCATAGGCATTGTGAGCTGTTCAAACTTTCTTGATGTCAGGATCATTGATGGCTGATAGAAGTTGTTCCAGTTCTGAATAAATGCGAAAATTGACTGAACTGCAATAGCAGGCTTCATCATCGGGATCGCAATTGTCAGGAATGTTCTAAACTCTCCGCAGCCGTCAATACGTGCGGCTTCAACAATACTCTGTGGGAATGATGTTTTCAGATATTGCCTCATATAGAAAACAATAGCCGGCGCAGCAATAGTTGGTACGATCAGCGGAATGAACGAGTCGTTAAGACCAAGCTTTATCATAAACTGAAGGAAACCAACTGATGTTACCTGCATAGGAACCATCATTACCGCAAGAATAAACACATAAGCAGGACCTTTAAGTTTATAGTCATAAACTACAAGACCATAAGCGGTAAGCGACGAGAAAAATACGCTTAAAACAGTACCGCCGATCGCTATAATTGCACTATTCTTGAAACCGATGAGCGGATCGAACTTGTAAAGATCGTTAGTAAGAAGCTCTTTAACGTTTCTTACAAGCTGATTACCGGGAATAAATGACACTGTGTTAATAATATCAACATGAGTACGAGTTGAATTTATAACAAGAATATAAATAGGCACGATACATATCAGTGACAAAATAACACAGACAATAAACAAAATTATAGATTGAGTACGGAGTTTGGCGTTATAATTGTCTTTTACTTTGTTGCTCATATTTCCATACCTCCAAGTCCTTTTTGTTTGGCTTTCAAAGCCTTTGCATACGCCTTACGTTCTTTCTTCTTGGCAATATCATCCTTATCGCGGTTCATATAAAGAGCGATCGAACCGAGAGCGATAGTGATAATGAAGAGAACAACCGAAGCGGCAGCAGAGAAACCATAGTTCGGATTCGGCATTTTTTCACGGAAATGCTCGTAAATGAACACCGCAACCGTCTTCGTATACTCATTTCTCTGAGTACCCTTGATATACATGTAAGGGATATCGTACATCTGAAGTCCGCCTATCATTGAAGTGATCAATGTATAGAAAAGCATAGGACTAAGAAGCGGAAGAGTTATTTTTCTGAATACCTGTCCACTGCTTGCACCGTCGATATTAGCAGCCTCAAAAAGTGACGGGTTAAGACCCATGATACCGGACATAAGCATGATCATAGTATTACCGAACCACATCCAGCACTGAATGAACATGATCATTCCTCTTGACTGCCAAACACCGGTTACAAACTTGATCGGCTCGCTAATGATATGCGCATTAAGGAGCAGATTGTTGATAGGACCGTATTTGGATTCACCGAAAAGTGAAAGATAAAGTGCAGCAACGGATGCCGCTGTGAGAATATTAGGCATGTACATAACAACCTTGAAGAATCCCTTGCCCTTGATCTTGAGCTTAGCGTCTGTAAACCAAACGGCAAGCGCAAGCGACAAGATGATCTGAGGTATAAAGTTACCTATCCATACAATGAAAGTATTGCCAAGCGTCTGCATGAACGTTTCATGTATGGCAGAACCGGTACGGCCAAGTGCGGTACCGAAAAGAAGTGCCTGGAAGTTTTCAAGTCCCACAAATTCATCGACTTTTTTTCCGTTGCCAAAAAAGCTTAAATAAAAAGTATTAAATAAAGGGTAAAGCTGGAAGAAGCAATATACAATAAAGAATGGCAAAATAAACATATAACCATACTTAGCATAGCTTATCGAGCGAATATTCCTTTGTGCAGCAGATGCCATAAGTACACCTCTCTCTAAGAAATCAGATTAAATACATGTTTACGGGATGGTATTATTCCACCCCGTAAAACATTAAAAAACAGAATATATAACTAATTATTATTCAACTGTAATGTCTGTTACGCTTTCAGCAACTCTGTTCTTGAAATCTTCGATACAAGCAGCAGCGTCAGCTGTTTCACCTGCACAGTAAGCGTTAACCGCATCAAGGAATGCCTGCTTAACTGAAGCATCATAAGGAGTGATCAGACCGTTAAGGTTGATATTCTTAGCTGTTTCGTGAAGAACCGCAAACTGATCCTGACCGCCGAGAAGTGCGTTGCTGTTTGACTTTTCGTCAACGATCTTCTGCATTACGTTCATGTTGTTTACATACTCTGGCTTGCCAAGAGCATATTTTTCCATTGATGTTTCATTAACTGTGAAGTAGTTAACGAAGTTAGCAACCATGTCTGCGTCGTTTGTCTTAGGTGATACGCACATCCATGTACCGCCCCAGTAGTAAGGTGTAGGACCGTTACATACGTTCCACTTGCCGTATGTTGCGCCGCCTTCACCGCCGGCAGCTGAAAGAAGGATTGATTCGCCGAAGCCCCATGTTGATACAAAGTAACCCATTGTATCGTCTGTCTGACCTGCTGCCTTCCATTCGTCTGTCCACTGGTTGAGGTCTGTAACATACTTGTTGTCTCTCATATTCTTAGCGAGATCAACGAATGTGTTGCAGAAATCGTCGATTACAAGAGCGTCATCCTTAACCCATGGCTGTGATCTGTTAGCTGCGAATGCCTGCCAGATACCGCCGAGAGTTGTTGTGATAGCTGTCTTGCTGCCTGATGCGTCGTATACTTCCTTAGCTGTTGCCTGGAACTTATCCCAGTCAGAAACCTTAGCCTGCATATCGTCAGGTGAAGTAACGCCGAGATATGTTTCAGCGAGGTCTGTTCTGTAGCACCAACCGCCGGGAGCAGCCTGCCATGAAACGCCCTTGATCACGCCGTTGGAATCCTTACCGATATCCATTGTGTAAGCGTACTGACCTGCAAAATCAGCGTCTGTGAAACCGAGTTCGCTCATAGGAGCTGTAGCGGTATCGTCGTTGATGTACTTGAGAGCCCAGTCAGCTTCAACCATAAAGAGGTCTACGTCATCGCCGCCGAGGAAGTACTGATCATACTGAGCAGCTGCTTCACCGCCGCCAACTGAGAAGTTAACGAAGTTGATCTGATCGTCTGTGTAGCCTGTGTCAGCCTGCCACATTTCGAGCATTGCGTTTACGTCGTCAGGTGTCCAACAAAGGATTGTCATCTTGCCTTCGCCTGTAGGAAGTGAACCGCTGTAAGTAAATTCGCCTGAAGCTGCGCTGCTCTCGTCAGCTGTTGAAGATTCGTCGCCGGCTGCTGATGACTCAGACTCGCTTGAGCTTTCAGATGATGATGATGAAGATGATGATTCGTCATCACCGCATCCTACAAATGCTGTTGCAGAGATTGCCATGCAAGCAACCAATGCTAATGTTCTTTTAAGTTTGTTCATTGGTAGTTTTCCTCCTTAATAATTATATTATATTTTAATTAAAAAATATAATAAGCTTATATATATTTGGAACTATCAGATATTTCTGACAGTAGCTCCCTTAATAAATTTACCGCTTATCACCGTATTCATTTCAGCCGGCGAAAGCATTTCCTTTCTCATTATTCTGAGAAGAACCTGTGCCGCGGTTTTGCCGATAGAACGCGTATCCTGTTCAAAGGTCGTAAGCGAAGGCTTCATAAGCCGCGTCATTTTTATACCGTCGTATCCTGCAACCGAAAGATCATCCGGAATAGAGATCCCCATTTCTTCAGCGGCGTTTATAGCACCGATAGAGCTGAAATCATCAGGAAGTATTATAAATGTCGGTCTGTCATAAAGTTTCAGCATATCGAGGATTATCTTGTGCGTAGCCTCGATATCGTGGTATTTTCCCTGACGCATATAATCCGGCTGCACCTGTATGCCAAGACGCTTCATAGTATCAAGATACGAATTGAGCCTCATAGTAGTAACCTGTGCGCTTTCGCCGTATATATACGCGATTTTTCTGTGACCGCATTCATGCGCGTACTCGACTATTTTCTGTATTCCGGTAACGTTATCCGAAGAAACCGAACATATACCGTCAGCCTGATAATCAATCGTCACTAACGGAATATCGCTTTTCATAAGCCTTACGACTTCGCTGTCATAGAAATCGACGCAGGCGGCAATAACGCCGTCCACCGATCTGTACATACAATGTTCATAGAGCGATATTTCGTTTCCGCCTATTTTTCCGGAGATAAACGTAATATCATATCCGTTTTTTTCCGCTTCCGAACGGAAGCTGTCAAGCACGGCTGAAAAATAACTATGCGTAAGTCCGCCGTTTTGTTGTGCCTTATCCTGGAGCAGAACGCCTACATTAAATGTCTTATTAGTTTTCAGCGCTCTTGCCTGTGCATTAGGAAAATAACCAAGCTTCTTTGCCGTATCGCACACAAGCTTTTTAGTTGTGCTGCTGACATCGTCATGATTATTTAGAGCCTTGCTCACCGTCGCAATTGACACACCGCATTCCTCTGCGATAGTTTTAATTGATACCATTTACACCATCGCACCCCTTATAACATTATCACATATAAAAATTATTTCAGCTGTCTAACCAAAAAACTACGAGATTTTTTAAAATCTTTCGTGATATAAATATACAATAATCAAGCCAAAAAGTCAATGCTTAACACCAATCCTTAATACTTTTTTAGCGTTATGCACAAATTCAAATCAACATTTTTGTGATTTTTTTACGCTTTTTTCGTGAAAACCGCATAATATTACAAATTGGTTAAAAGGCTGTAATATGCTTTTTATAAAAAAATTTTACATGTTTTTGTCTGTTTTACACATCGCATTAAAGGTAAGAACCTGTCCATATAGGCTCTTTTATACATTTTATAAGCGATCTGATAATTTTATTCGGTTTGTCCCTCAACATACACATAATCCAACAATTCCGCTAAATAATGCTCCGTCATGCCTTCCGCATAAATAAGCTCATAGGGATGACTGAAATATTTTATATCCGTCCTCAGCGAAATAATATTCCGTGCCGTTTCCTCCTCCATACCGGGCAGAGTCATAATCTCCTCTAAAGTCACCTTATTCAGATCGTATCTCATAGTAAAAGGCTGAGTTTCCGAATTTTCCGTAAGAGTTTCCTGTTCATTCCCGGGTATTTCCTGAACCTCGTAAATAATATCCGAGTCAGGCTGAATTTCGGTCGGCTGAATTTCGGAAAATTCAGTCGGATCAGGATAATACACAGGATCTTCAACGTAAATGTGTTCTTTTATATCCGAAAATGTCTTTTCACCGATCCCGTAGACATTCATGATCTCTTCGATATTTTTAAATCTTCCGATGCTGTTTCTGTGTGCGATGATATTGCCGGCTTTTACCTCTCCGATCCCGTCAAGCAGCATAAAATCCTCATACGAAGCGGTATTGATATTGATGTAGACAAACTGCGGCTGTGTTTCGGGAGAATCGGTTTCCGACAGAATATATTCCGTCAAAGAAGCGGTTTCCGATACCGATTCCCCCGAATCCGAAAAATTTTCATCTTCCGCCCAAATATTGTATTCTCCGACTGTGGAATAATTATTTTCCGGATTTTCCATTGAAATGAAATATATAGCCGCACCTCCGATCAAAAGCAGTGCAGCCGCAAAATACACAACTATCTTCGGTTTCATAAAATCACATTTTGAAATATCTGTCAATGTATCAGAAGTTGTTCCTATAGGCATGATCGCACGTATTTCCGTGCAAATTTACGGCAGCTTTTGTACCGTGCCGCCTTATACTTCATTATATAACACAATAACAATATTTTCAAGTAAATATTTGCCATTTTTAATGAAATCGCATTTTTTTCATTATTCGCACTTTATTTGGATTGACTTTTCACCCGTATCCATTATATAATATATGTATACCCAAAAAAGGACTGATGCACAATGACTTATATTTTAACACAGATCACTGCCTTGCCCACAAACGCAGCGGAATCCGAAACAGACGCCGCAAACGCGGTTGAAGCCATGATAGCCGACGCCGTAAATACCACAGCCGAAAAAACAAGCAGGCTGAGCCGTATGCTTTCGGATATCGGCGACAAAATAAGGGAAGGTCTACCCTCCGTTATATTTGCGCTGGCGATATTCATTATAGGTATCATAATATCAAGGTTCATATTGAGAATATTCACAAAATGCATAAGGCGCACAAACGTTGACAACGCCGCCGTAAGCTTTCTGCGTTCTCTTTTAAAGGTGCTTCTTTATACCATTGACTTTATAATAACCCTTTCAATACTCAATATCCCGATGACGTCAATAATTGCCGTTATAAGCGCTGCCGGACTCGCAGTCGGTTTAGCGCTGCAAAACAGTCTTGCGAACCTTGCCGGCGGATTTATAATACTTTTCAGCAAGCCGTTTAAATCCGGAGATTTTGTCGAAACGAATTCCGCTTCGGGAAAAGTCGAAAGCATCGGCATACTCTACACCAAAATACTTACGGACGACAACAAGACGATATATATCCCAAACGGCAAGATCTCCGATTCCATGATAATCAACTACAGCGAACAGACGACACGCCGCGTCGATCTTGAGTTCGGCATAAGCTATACCGATGACGCCGAAAATGCAAAGAAGCTTATCCTCGAACTCGCCAAAAATCATCCGCTTGTGCTGCATGAGCCGACGCCGTTCGCGCGCATTGGAAAACAGGCGGAGGACAGCATACAGATAACTGTACGCCTATGGACGCAGACAGAAAATTACTGGCAGGTTAAATTCGATTTCACCGAGCTTGTCAATCAATCGTTTATAGATAACGGCATAACGATCCCGTTCAGACAGCTCGACGTACATATAAAGTAAGGAGAACCCAAAATGGAAGAACAGCCGATACAGGCTACACAGGAACGGCAAACGGCTCCTCCGCCAAAAAAATCTTCCTTCAGCTTTACAAAATTTCTTGTCGTACTGCTCGTTTTGTGGTGGTTCAACAATTATACGCTGAAAACCGCGAAGGAAGAAATTGTTTCTGACAAGGTGAAAAACGACATAAACATCGCTGTTCTTAGCGATTATCACGCGCACGACGGGAAACTTACGATAAAACCCGACACAGTCGTGAAGAAAATCAAAAAGATCGACCCCGACCTTGTCTGCGTACTCGGCGATATGCACTCAAATAACGCTACCGAAAAAGAAAAAGAGATCTCGCTCGGGCTTATGAGAGATATAATAAAAGAAGGCTACAAGCTGTTTTTCGTACTCGGAGAACATGACGACCGTACAAACAGCTACATAGAAAAAATGAGGAGCAGCGGCATAATCGTTCTGAACGACGAAAAGAAGAAATTGACCGTAAAAGACACGCCGATAAATATCTACGGAATAAGCAACGCTTATTTTTCTCCAAGCTTCGATCTGACAAATCAGTTTGATATAAATAAAAACGAATTCAATATATTAATGGCGCATATCCCCATGTACGGCGACTATGAGAAATTCGGCGCGGATCTCACACTCTGCGGCGATACGCACGGCGGAGTCATACAGATACCGTTTATCGGTCCGGCTTATTATGAAAAGGAATTTCTGCCCGAGCTTTCAAAGGATAAGAAAAAAATATACGACAAGGGGCTTTTTGAATACGACGGCGGACATATTTTCATAACCTCCGGTATCGGAAACAACATAAAAGGTCACACTCTTCCGGTTCGGTTTTGGAACAGACCCGAGGTCGCGTCGATAACCATAAAACCTCAATAAAGGCAACACCGCACAAAGAATGCCTAAAGGCTTTGCACTGAATCTGCTTGCATATTTTCCGTCATATCACACATAAATTTCTTGAAATACGACAGTATTCCCGCGAAATTTTTATACAATCTGACGAAAAATCTAACTGCGCATCTTCTGCACAATCTTTGTGCGGTATTGCCTAAACTGTTTTTTTATTTAATTTGGAAATTTTTCTTGCAAAAATACTAATATTGGTGTATAATATATATTATGTGATAAAATTTATTGTTGGAGAGTGCTGTAAATATGGAGTTAAAGAATTTATATCCTCTTATGAGCAAGGCTTCGATATCCGGATTCGATAACCCGGACGCAAGCCAGGTGACCGCAGTTGTTATTACGGGATTGGCAGTCGTATTTCTTTCTCTTGTGATTCTGATAGCTTTTGTATGGCTTTTCGGAAAAATATTTACAAGAAATGTGATTCTGATAGCTTTTGTACGGCTTTTCGGAAAAATATTTACAAGAAAAAAGAAAAACAAAGCCGAGGTTCAGGATAAGCCCGAACCCCAAAAGCCCGTTGTTTCCGCTTCTGCCGCTCCGCAGATAAAAAGCGGCGAAAGCGAAGAGGTCATAGCCGTTATCGCGGCGGCAGTTGCCGCTATGGGCGCCGCTGAAGGCAGGTCATACAGACTAAGATCTGTAAAGGCTGTCAAAAACAAGCCGTCAAGATCCGCATGGTCTATGGCAGGCATACAAAACGATACGACGCCATTCTGATAAACTGATATTTAGAAAGGATTTTATTCATGGGTGAAATTTTCAGTCTTTTTATAGAAACTATAAAAAGCCTTATAAGTGAAAGCGGTATCGCGCAGATCATTACCGGTCTGGACTGGAAAACAGTATTTGTAATATTGCTGTCTTTCGTATTTATGTATCTGGCGATCGTAAAGCAGTTTGAACCGCTTCTTCTTCTGCCGATCGCATTCGGTATGTTTCTGACAAATCTTCCCGGCGTGGATATGTACGATCCCGATCTTTGGGTACTGGTCGACGGTCATGTCAATTACGGCGAAGTCCTGCGTGAGGGCGGATTGTTGGATATGCTGTATTTGGGAGTAAAACTCGGTATTTATCCTCCGCTTATATTCCTTGGCATCGGTACGATGACCGACTTCGGTCCTCTTATCGCCAACCCCAAAAGCTTCCTTTTGGGCGCTGCCGCACAGGCAGGTATCTTCCTGACATTCATAGGCGCTGCTATTTTCGGCTTTTCTGCCGCAGAATGCGCTTCTATCGCTATCATCGGCGGCGCTGACGGTCCTACCGCTATTTACGTTTCAAGTCAGCTGCTTACCGGCAACGGATTAAAGATAAGCACGGGTACTATCGCGCTTGCCGCCTATACATATATGGCGCTTGTTCCGGTTATACAGCCGCCTATTATGAAACTGCTCACAACTAAAAAAGAGCGCGCTATCAAAATGCCGCAGCTCAGAGCGGTATCAAAAACGGAAAAGATAATTTTCCCGGTTGCCGTAACTCTTATCGTCGCTTTGCTTGTTCCGTCGGCAGGTCCGCTGGTGGGTATGCTTATGCTCGGAAATATACTTAAAGAAAGCGGCGTGTGCAGCCGTCTTGTGGACACTGCGCAGAATGCCTTGATGAATATCATAACTATTTTCCTCGGCGTTTCCGTCGGCGCGACCACAAAGGCTGAAAAAATTCTCAATCTCGAATTTGCCAAGGTTATTATCCTCGGCGTTATCGCTTTCTCTGTCGGTACTGCGGCAGGTTTATGCTTAGGTAAAATAATGTGCAAGATCTCGGGCGGAAAGATCAATCCGCTTATCGGCTCGGCAGGCGTTTCCGCCGTGCCTATGGCAGCCCGTGTTTCTCAGAAGGTCGGCGCCGAAACAGATCCGACAAACTTCCTGCTTATGAACGCTATGGGACCGAACGTTGCCGGCGTTATCGGTTCAGCCGTTGCGGCAGGTATATTGCTTAATATCGTTCAGGTATAATCTTATTATACTTTATCTAAAGTCCTTGCACATTCGTAAATCAAAGATTTACTTCATGAAGGTCGGACAAGTATACTTTAAACCTATCAATAATTGGCTGAAATATGCCAATTATTTTTTTTGATATTTCACTTGACTTTGTATGGTCTTTGGAATATAATAAATATTATGAGGTGATAGTTACAATGATAAGAGCAACAGGTTCAAAAAAAGATATTTCGGAGCTTCCTTTTTATACATGCATTTCCGATATTTTTGAAAATGAAGAGATACAAAAACTCGGGAATTTCAGACATCATATCTATACGACAAGACTTCAGCACAGTCTGAACGTTTCGTATTACAATTACATCATCTGTAATTTTTTTCATTTGGACGCGGTAGCTGCCGCAAGGGCAGGACTTCTGCACGACATGTTTTATTACAACAGAAAAGAATATTCCCGAAAAAACGGTGAAAAATCGCACAGCGCAAGGCATCCGGAAATTGCTGTTGAAAATGCAAGAGAACACTTCTACATTGACAAGCTTGAATCGGACATGATAGAAAAACATATGTGGCCTATGTCGATAAAACGTATTCCAAAATACAAGGAAAGTTATGTTATTGTATTTGTAGACAAGTATTGTGCCATACTTGAGTTTTTATCTCCGAAATATCAGAATCTTAAAAGAAAATTAAAAAGATAAATATGTAAAACATAGTGAAATCCTAAAACAAAAGTTTAGATCAAGCCTTTTCAAAGGCTTGCGGATTCCAAAGGCAGAGCCTTTGGTCGCTCTCCGCAGAGAGCGAAACTCCTTGCTTTAGAAGCGCATTTCAAAGAGGGGACGCTTTGTCCCTTAAATTATTAACAGTTATATAGAAGTTGTTCTCATAGACGTAAGCACATGTATTTTCGGTGGGGTTTTCTATGAGAACAACTTCTTAGTAACAATAAGTCGATAAAACTCATAAAATATAAATGTAGGTAAAATCAGAAGTTATTCTCATAGAAAAAGTATATGGGTTTTCGGACATGATTTTTCAGAGAATAAGGCAATTTTTCGCAGACATACTTGCGTATGACAATAAAAATCAACGCGGTTATCAGAAAAATTTGCCGAAAAATATGCGATTATGCCTATGAGAATAACTTTTTATATTCTCAAAATTTATTACTGCCTATAAGGGAGGTTTTTTAATGGATTTCAGCATGTTTGAAAATATGCGGCCCTGTAATAATTGCATGCGGCATCAGGGAAACGATTCATCTGACGCAAATATCAATATGCCGCAAAACGGTTGTGACATAAGCAGATTTCCGGAAAATACGCCTATTGCAATGTCATATACGCCTATGCAGCAGTGGGGCAGCGTTTACCCGGAAGACGAAGCATTGTCTGTCGGTACTATCTTTCCCGAACTGAATCTGCCGTTTATGCCGGAAGGAGGCTGCTATGGACAAAGATAAACTCCTAAGGACTATTCAGATGTACGGCTTTTCAATTGACGAGATAATTCTATATCTTGATACCCACCCTCGCTGCCGTGAGGCTTTGGAATATTATCACAAATACAATGAGCTAAGAAAAAAAGCTGTAAAAGAATACAACAGGCTGTACGGTCCGCTTAACGTAAAGCAAATCGAATCTCGCGAAAAATGGACCTGGTCCTGCGATCCATGGCCTTGGGAAAGGAGCGCTAATTAATGTGGTATTATGAAAAAAGATATTTATATCCATGTTGTACATAAATATGAAACAGTTAATACGGCATAACGCATAAATTTAAGGCGACGCGCCGTACAAGGATTGTGCCTGAGATGCGCAGTCAGATTGCATAAAAATGCCGCAGGCATACTGATGTATGTCAATAAGATTTTGTGTAAGATAACAGAAAATCTGCAAGCTGATTCAGTATAAAGCCATCGGGCGGTATCTGTGCCGTATTGCATTAAGCGAGGTACTCAAAATGAGTACCTCGCTTTTTTAGTTTTTATACTGTACCGCTTACTGTCAAAACTGTCGTTCCCGGGGTAACGGTATTTTCACCTGTAGTTGGATTTTGAGTATAAACCGCTGCCGGAACTGTAATTCTTCCTGCTGTTGTTGTAAACAATCCTGTTTCTGTATCATAAGTGTAATCAGTACCTTCTGTAAGCGTCGTACCGTCAAGAGTAACTGTAATAGGATTTAAAATAGGATTAAACGTATCTCTTACCACAATGTTATCGCCTGCGTCAGCTTCGGTATTTCCGGTATTTTGAATTGTGAAGGTATAATTGAGGATCCCGTTTTCCGAAACCGTATTCGGAGAAACAGCCTTTACAATTGAAAGAATAGGATAGGTATTTATCGCTATTGTTTCATCGGCTGTTACAGGGTTTGTAAGTCCTGCGCCTGTTATTGACGCAGTATTATTAATTACCGAACCTGTGGTCAGCGGGGCGAAGTTATTAACCGTTGTCTGATAAAGTATCTGGGCATTTCCTCCCGCAGGAACTGTAATACCGCTTACTGCAAGACCGGAAGCTGTATTGACAGCAGGAGTTGCCTGAAGATCTCCGTTTACAAAATAACGTACAGAACCGTCAACATAATCCAGAGGAACAACCGCTGTTCCGTTAGCTAAATTATAAGTGCCAAGATCGTCTGTTACGGTAAGACCCGTAAAAGGCGCCGTACCTGTGTTGGCAATATTTATAATATAGGTTACGCTGCCTCCCGGAGTATAATTATCGGTAAGAGAGGTCTTTGTTGCGCTTAGAACCTCAACAATTTCACCTGTAACTACATTTGAGTTTACGGTATTGTTATTATATGATAAAGTTGCCTGATTAGAAAAAACCGGCATAATAAAATCATCCTTTCGAGTAAATTCAGGGTGTTATCCCCTATTACTACAATATGCACAGACATTTTATAATGTTATTGTTTTTTCTAAAATAAATTTTTAAGACATGTTCTAAGCATTACAATACTTATATTTTCGTCAGTTGTTACAAGTTTTAAAAATGATAACAGTATTTTATGGAATTCTTCTTGTTTAAGTTCAATTAACGATAGTGGTTTCCCAAACAGATTGATGTATTCTGCATATTCTGTAAGCCGGAAAGAAGTCACTTTTAATACATGTAAAAAAGGACAGTTTCAAACTGTCCTTTCGCTTTATATTACATTCTAAGTTCCGCACCGATAGATTCGAGCGCTTTGAGTATCTTTTTCATAACGGAATCCGCCTGTTCATCGGTGAGCGTTCCGTCGTGAGAACGCATGCTGATAGAGTAAGATATGCTTTTTTTGCCTTCGGCGATCTGTTTTCCTTTATACACGTCAAACAGCGTTACCTTTTCAAGCAGTTTTCCGGCAGCCTTTTTGATAGTCTTTTCGATATCTCCTGCCGGAAGAGCGTCGTCGCAGATCAGACTAAGATCTCTTGTCGTAGCGGGGAATTTTGGCAGAGGCTTGTAGGAAATTTCCGTTTCGGCAGCGTCAAACATATCGGGGATGTTGAGCTTTGCAATGTATGTTTTAGCCCCTATTTCATAGTTTGCCGCAACCTCCGGATGTATCTCTCCGAGTATGCCGAGCGTTTTATTATCCTTTACAATAACTGCGCTTCTGCCGGGATGAAATGCGCATGCTTCACCGAAAGCGTCGGAATCAGACGCTCTCATGTATTCGCAGTCCTTGATACCCACAGAGGAAAGCAGAGTTTCAATAATACCTTTAAGGTCGTAGAAATCAGCATCGCCGCCGTACATTCCGACAGTAAGCCTGTCAGGCTCGAGAGGAAGCTTATCGGGAGATGTAGGAAGATATTCCTTGCTTATCTCAAAAAGCTTAGCCTTTTCGTTTCTGTTGTTGTAGTTTCTGGATAGTATTTCAAGCATCGAGGGGATAGTTGTCGTCCTCATAACGCTTGTGTCCTCACCAAGCGGATTTGTTATCCTTTCGACATTTCTAAGACTGCTGTTTTCGGGAAGTCTTATCTTGTCGAAATGCTTCGGAGATACAAACGAGAATGTCGCTATCTCATAGCAGCCGAGAGCCGCCATGTTATTCTGTATTTTTCTCTTGAATTTCTGTTCGGGAGTATATTCGGCTTCGGCAACGCCCCTGAATGCCGACGAGGGGATATTGTTGTAGCCGTAAATTCTTGCTACCTCTTCGGCAACATCAGCTTTATATTCAATATCTATTCTGAAGCTTGGGGAAACGACATTGCCGTTTTCAACTGCAAAATCTAGCGATTCAAGATATTTTATCATATCGCTTTCGGGGATATCCGTTCCAAGAAAGCTGTTTATCCAATTTGCGTCAAATTCAACTGTTTTGAGCGTTTTATCTGTGTGATCCACGTCTATAACCGTTTTTACAACTTCGCCCGCGCCAAGCTTTTCAACAAGTTCAAAGGCTCTTTTAAGACAGGTCATGCTTATCAGCGGATCAACGCCTTTTTCGTATCTTGCCGAAGCGTCGGATCTCATGCCGAGTTTTTTTGCTGTCCGGCGAACCTGTACAGGCTCGAAATAAGCCGATTCAAATACGACTGTTGTCGTATCGTCCATGATCCCGCTGTATTCTCCGCCCATGACGCCCGCGACGGCAACGGGCTTTTTGCTGTCCGCAATAACAAGCATTTCCTCGGAAAGTTCTCTTTCAACGCCGTCGAGAGTAGTGATTTTTTCACCGTTTACGGCGTTTCTTACGTTTATCTCGCTGCCCTCGACATAACGAAGATCGAAGGCATGCATAGGTTGACCGTATTCAAGCATTACGTAATTTGTTATGTCAACGAAATTATTTATCGGACGGACTCCGCTTGCTCTGAGTCTTTCTCTCATCCATCTTGGCGACGGTTCGATTTTTACATTTTTAACAATGCCTGCGCAGTAGCGTCTGCATTTGTCTCTGCTTACGATATTGACCTTTAGCATATCGTCAATATTTCCGTCAACCCCGTTAAACTTCGGCTCGGGAATATTAAGCGGCGCTTTGAATGTGGCGGACGCTTCTCTTGCAAGTCCTGTAACGGAAAGACAGTCGGGACGATTAGACGTTATCTCAAATTCTACGGAAGTATCGTCAAGCCCAAGAGCGGTATGGATATCCTCGCCGATCTTACATTCTTCTTCGATAATGAAAATGCCGTCCTCGATAGCATATGGGAAATCATGAAGAGTAAGTCCCAGTTCGCCAAGCGAGCAAAGCATACCGCAGCTTTCAACGCCTCTTAGTTTGCCCTTTTTGATTTTTATTCCCCCCGGCAGAGTTGAGCCGTCAAGCGCCACGGGAACGATATCTCCTGCTTTGACGTTTGGTGCTCCTGTTACTATCTGTATCGGCTGATCCTTTCCGACTTCCACTTGACATACGACAAGGTGATCGGAATCCTCGTGCGGTACGACAGACAAAAGCTTTCCGATTACAACATTTGATATTTCGCTGCCCTCGGTTTCATAGCCTTCTACTTTAGAGCCGCTCATTGTCATTTCATGGCAGAACGTCTTTATATCGGTATCTTTCAGATCAACATAATCCGAAAGCCATTTCATAGATAAATTCATTTTTGTTTCCTCCAGACTATCAGAATTGTTCCAAGAATCTCAAATCATTTTCATACAGCAGACGCATATCGCTGATGTCATATCGTGCCGTAACCATTCTTTCAAGACCGAGCCCGAATGCAAATCCGGAGTAAATTTCAGTATCTATACCGCATCCGGCAAGCACCTTTGGGTGTACCATTCCTGCGCCTAAAAGCTCGATATAGCCTTCTCCCTTACAAACGGAACAGCCCTTTCCGCCGCACATATAGCAGCTTATATCCACTTCGCAGCTTGGCTCTGTAAAAGGAAAATGATGCGGACGAAGTCTGATCTTACAGTCGTTTCCGTAAAGCTTTTTCATAAGAGTTTCAAGCGTTCCCTTGAGATCGCCCATAGTTATGCCCTTATCGACTACAAGTCCCTCTATCTGATGGAAAATAGGAGAATGGGTAGCGTCAACAGCGTCGGAGCGGTAAACGCGTCCGGGAGAAATTATTCTGATAGGCGGTTTCTGATTTTCCATAACATGAACCTGTACCGACGAAGTCTGGGTTCTCAGCAGAATATTGTCTGTGATGTAAAATGTGTCCTGCGTATCTCTTGCCGGATGATCGGGAGGAAGATTCAAAGCTTCAAAATTATAATAATCGTACTCGACTTCGGGACCGTCGGCAACAGAAAATCCCATGCCCATAAATATTTCCTTTATTTCGTTTTCAACGATCGAAAGCGGGTGAAGCTTTCCGAAACGCTGCGGTTTGCCGGGCAGAGTTATATCGATAGATTCACGAGCGATATTTGCCGATTGTTCCTTTTCCTTAAGCTCTGTCATTTTTGATGTTATTACGTTTTCGATGTCCTGGCGGATCTTGTTTGCCAACTGACCGATAACAGGTCTTTCTTCGGCAGAAAGCTTGCCCATTTGTTTCAGTATTGCGGTAAGCTCGCCTTTTTTACCGAGAAACTTTACTCTCAAATCGTCAAGACCCTTTATCGAATCGCATGAGGAGGTTTCCTTTATTGCCTCTGATTCGATGTTTTCAAGCTGTTGTTTCATTATATCACCTACTATTAATTTATTTTGTTTAAGATACTTAACAGGTTCTAAAAAAGTCCTGCCCCGAACGGGACAAGACTTAAATCCTGCTTATAACCACCCAAATTACAAAGAGCAAACACTCTTTCTGTCCTTAACGCAGACAATACGTCGTTTCCTAATTGCTTTCGCTTTCAGAAGCGCCGCTCGTGAGCGAACTTCGGCATCGCATAAAGCAGACAGCTTTCAGCCGGAGGCTGTCCTCTCTTTGGCTTTAATTTGCAACGCTTACTCTCTCATTCAACGCGTTATTTATGAGGAATCATTTTATGGAGCTGGAAACGTGACTCGAACACGCGACCTGCGCATTACGAATGCGCTGCTCTACCAACTGAGCTATTCCAGCATTTATGTTTATTATACCATAGATTATTCTGAAAGTCAAGAGATTAATATAAAAAAATCAAATTTGTGCAGTATGTTCATTTCTTGTCTTAATGCAAGAAACGAACCAAAGAAAATCAAGCTTCCGCTCCGGCACAGCTTGCGCTGTGAGTCGCGGAAGCGAGAGATAGGGATTGGTTCTATAGTCGGGGACTGTAAATGATAGAATTTATCATTCAGCAGATATGATTTAAAGTTTTGAAATTTTGAGGTGCTTTGTGTCTTCAATCTTTGCTTAAAGTGCAAGTTTTTTAGTTTGCCTTCAATTTTCTGTCTGTCCCTTGTGGGACGGACAGAAAATTAAATCGGGATTCTT
>JAMPFN010000002.1 GCA_023664445.1 Clostridium sp.
TTTAGTAATACTTTCCCCAAGGGGAAGTATTACTAAAAATATAAGTACCCATACAGAATATTCTTGGCAAAGATCAGGAGATAAAGCCCTCAACATTTCAAAAAATGATTTCATTGTAAACCATAATTGCTGAATGGGAAAATGTATCATTTACATTCCCCGTCTATAAGGATAGTCACTATCTCTCGCTTCTGCGACTCACAGCGCGAGCTGTGCCGGAGCGGAAGCTTGATTTTCTTTGGTTCATTTCTTGCATCAAGGCAAGAAATGAACATACGACACAAGTTAATTTCCGTGTACAAAATACAACGGCGCTTTGCAAATTGTAAAAAGCGCCGCCTGTATAAAAAATATATTTTCAGAAAGCATTTTTCCATTCTTTAATGATATCGGAACATGCAAAGACATCAGAATTTTCCGCAGCCTTTTTGATCGATTCAAAATAATCCTTCTGATTATCGGGATATTTATAACCGGACATCTTTTCGATAACCTCGTCTATCATAAGCGTATCAAAGCCGTTCAACGCTTCCTGAAGCTCATCAAGCATTTTTCCGACAGTTTCTTCATCGGCAAGCTTTTCGCCCGATTCGGCAGAAGAGTCGGAGCTTATCGGAACATCGGGAAATACGTCCTTCAAAATCTCCTTGTATTTCTTATACTCTTCAATAAGACGACCTGTATTTTCCTTAATAAATCCAATATTATTGACATGCCCCGCATGTTCCAGTTCAGCCGCAAGCGATGAGACATTGTCAGCGCCGACCTGTCTTGACGTACTCTTAAGAGCATGAACCTCGATGGTATAGTTATGCCATTTTTCCGAATTAAAGTGATCGGTTATAGATTGGGCTTTCTTATCTATAGAAATATAATATTCTTTCAATATCTTCAAAAAGAGTTCTTCGCTGCCCAAAAGAGAAATAGCATTCTTAGTGTTAAGACCTTCGATACGCAGTTCGGTTTTTTTCGGCTTTTTCTCTTCGTGTGCCGACATATCGCCCTTTTTAACAGGAACAATAAGCTCCTGAGGAAGCCATTTGCGCAGCTTGGCAACAATGTCCTTGACCTCGATAGGCTTTGCGACGAAATCGCTCAATCCCTCGCGTATAAACATTTCTTTTGCCTCGCCCACAGCATTTGCCGACAGCGCAATGATCGGCTTTGATTCATAGCCCGGTATAAGACGCCTTATGATATGCGTTGCTTCGACGCCGTCGACTTCAGGCATCATGTGATCCATAAATATAAGGTCGTACGAATTTTCTTTGACCATGTCTATCGCTTCCGAAGCGCTCATTGCAAGGTCGATTTCCATTTTAAGCGGTTCCAGAAGTCCCTTTGCAACAACAAGATTTACATGGTTATCGTCAACGATAAGTATTTTCGCGTCGGGAGCTACAAATGTAAGCTGATTCGTATCTGCGTTTTCATGAGGCAGCGATATGCCCTTTACTCCCATTGCGTTGTACAGATTAATGGAATAAATCGGCTTGCGGATACTTCTTACATTCGGCAGCAGACATTCGTTTAAACTGTTGAATTTATCAACGATAAGACATTGTTTATCGGGATTTTCTTTGAAAAAGTCTTCAATATTGGAATCGAAAAAAGGTTTTTCAATTATAAAATAATCAGTATCGATTTCATTAAGATCAAAAGATGTCGTACTGAGATCTATGCATTTTTGACATAGCCAGTCTAAATCCTTTAGGAGCTGTTTTTTAACGTACGGATTGCCGATAAGTATTGCCGCGCTTATCGGTTCTTTCGGTTTTACGGCGCAATTATTATTATCGACGATCTTCTGCGGAAGCTTAAATGTAAATATGCTTCCTTTTCCGTATTTACTGTCAACCGTGATCCAACCGTCCATAAGTCCGAGCAGACGCTTTGAGATCGGTAAACCAAGACCTGTTCCCTCAATATTTCTGTTGCGTTTGCTGTCAAGCTGCTGGAAAGAATCGAAAAGACGGTTAAAGTCCTCTTTCTTGATACCTATGCCCGTATCCTTGATCGAAACTGTAAGCATTCCCGTTTCTTTGTCAACACGATTAAAGTCAATTTCCAAATGAACCTGTCCCTCTTTTGTGAATTTGACCGCATTTGTAAGAAGATTGAGCATTATCTGATGTATTCTGATGTTATCGCCCCAAAGCATTTTTGGAAGCTCTGGAGAAATACTCATCGTAAATTCAACATTTTTGTTTCCGATACGGGTATTGATAACATTTGAAAGATCGTTTATAAGCGAAAGCGGTTCATACTCGACTTCGATAATATCAAGCTTGCCGGATTCGATCTTTGAAAAATCAAGTACGTCGTTTATGATAACAAGGAGATACTGTCCCGATGTTTTTATTTGGTGGATATAGTCTCTTGCGGCAGGCGACATCGGCTCTCTAAGAGCAAGATCTGCCATACCGAGAACGGCGTTCATAGGGGTTCTGATCTCATGGCTCATATTTGCGAGAAAGTCGGACTTCATCTTGTTGGCCTTTTCTATCTTGATGTTGCTCTGATGCAGACAGTAGCTCTTATACGCCAGGCTTGAAAGATGAGTTGAGAAAACATAGAGTAAGTTTGCAGCCTTGTTTACCTTTTCTTCGCTTACTATCTTAACTTTTTTAATCGCTTCAACATATTCCTCGGGATCGATACCAAGATCCACCGCTATTTCTCTTGTTTTATCAAGATTCGGAGCAGACGTCAGAACCTGTCCTCCGATAAAGCTTCCTATGATTTTACCGTCAGCCAAAATAGGAGCGGCAAAGTCGATAAGACCCGCGTGGCAGTAATATGTACAAGGCTTTCCCGATTTATATGTGATAGTCGCGCCCATTCTGTCGCAGCCTTCGCACCGCTTTTTTCCAAGCGGACTCATTCTTGTATACTGCATACAGAAATCGGAGAATCCCGATCCCTGAGTTACGGCAACGCCGTGTTTGTCGGCAGTCAGGGCGGCAATTCCCATTACATCCGAAAAAACGTCCTGAAAGCTTTGCAGTATTCCCGTGTCGATCAGATCAGTTAAATATATATCACTCATATTGTATCACCTGTTTCGCTGCATATTTGTTTATTACATTACAAGGTTATGTATTGTTGACAAAAGCATATCCATATTTATTGGCTTTAGGAGATATCCATGCGGTTTAAGCGCCATTATTTCTTCAATTATGCTTCTCTCGGAAACACCTGTCAGAAAGCACACCGGAATGTTTTTTCCTATCGGGTGGCTTTTCAGCTTTTTAAATACGTCAGCGCCCGTTTCGATAGGCATTTCGTGGTCGAGAATTATCATGTCGACATGATTGGTGTCAAGGAATTTTCCGACAAGCACGCCGTTTACCATTGTGGTTACGTCATATTTGTCGCTGAGAGCTGTTTTGAGCATCTTGAGCATGCTTCTGTCGTCATCGACAACAAGAATATGCTTTTTAGCGTTTAAATCCGCTTCCGCAGCTTCCGCCTCTGCTTCTTTCTGAAGCTCATCGTTTTTAGCCGCTTCCTTTTCAGCCTGAAGCTTTTCCAGATATCTTGTAACGCTAAGCTCTATATTATCGACCGAAATGGGACGCTGTATAAACAGATTTGCGATATAAGGGTGGGTTTTGGAAAGATTTTTACATACTTCTTCAGTTCCGACAATTATTATCGGCGCGGAATTATATGAGGGATAATCCTTAAGACTGTTGATAGTCGCGATCGTTTCGCCGTCTGTCGAGTCAAAAAAAACTATGTACGCATCGGGTTCTAAAATTTTAAAGTGATTTAAAGCGTCCTTTATGTAGCTTGAAGTGCTGATACTGAAAAGATTTTCGGACGTATGCTTTATAAAATCGTTAACATGTGCCTGTTTACCGCTTACAAGAATTTTATATTTCATACAATTCTCCAATCTGCCGTTTGATGCAAACGAACTTTTAATTAGAACCTGTTTACATAGGAAATGTATATGGATTTTTGAGCAGAATTTTTCTGAAAACAAGGCGATTTTTTGCAGGCATACTAGCGTATGGCAAGGAAAATCAACGCAGTTTATCAGGAAAATTTGCAGAAAAGACATGTGCAGAGCCTATGTGGACAGATTCTTATATTTTATAACGATATATACTTTTATAAATATTAACATAAAAAATAAAAAATGTCAACATTTTGCGTATATAAAATAAAAAATATTCAAAAAAATTGTACAGTATATATAAATCGAAAACGTTTTAAGGGTTTATAAAACGGTCAGAGTGTCAAAAAAGTTTTTCAAAATATAAAAGTTTAGGTCAAGCCTTTGGAATCCGCAAGGGGTGAATTTGAAAATAATCCGACGGATTATTTTCAAAGAGGGGACACCCTGCAAGAGAGGGCGTCCCCTTAAAAGCAACCTTTTCAACAGACTCACCGTTTTAAGGGTTTAAAATGGTCTTTTTACAAATATTATTCCGGAATTTCCGCGTATTTCATTGTATCAATAATGATATCGGCACAATTATCTATCGGGAAAAGAGAACTGTTAATGCATATATGGTAGTTTTCTTTAACTCCCCATGTATTCGTTGTGTTAGCGTTGTAAAATACCTCGCGCCTGTTGTCGTTTTTCCTTATGATATAATCGGCATACTGTTCGTTAATGCCGTAATGCTTGATCGCGCGCTTTGTTCTGTCCTCCATATTCGCATGAATAAAAACCTTGAATACATTCTTGTTTTCCCTTAAAATGTAGTCTGCGCACTGTCCTATGATAATGCAGCTTTCCTTTCCGGCAAGTTCCGTCACAACTTTATTAACCTCATTGTAAAGAATATCCGCTTTGGAAGCCGTATTGTCTACGTCAGCAGATCCTGACTTTGCCGCAAGAGAAAGCTTATACAAAAAGCTGTGTGAAACATTTTCCTGTGTGCTTTCAAGATATTCCTTCGGTATTCCGCAGCGGTCAGCCGCCATTTCCACTATTTCCCTGCTGTATACGGGTATGTTCAGCTTTTCGGAAAGGCTTTGACCAATTAAAAGACCTCCGCTTGCATATTGACGCTCGATCGTTATAACTGTATTTTCAGACATTTGAAAAACCCCCTTGTTTATATGCTACAAAGAAAATCAAGCTTCCGCTCCGGCACAGCATACGCTGCGAGTTGCAGAAGCGAAAAATAATGACTATCTTTATAGTCGATGACTGTAAATGATAAATTTTACCACTCAGCAGCTATAGTTTGTATAATAGTCCGATATGCAGGCAGCAAATCTCTGATTTGCGTATCTGCAAGGACTTTTAGATAAAGTGTTTACGCTTATTATATCACTTTTACGGACAAATTTCAATACATTTTCAAATATTTATTATAAAAACAAATACTTGAGAACAATATTTTTTATTTGATAAAATTTCGGAGAACTAAGATTTTTTCCGCCTCTTTTATTTCAGTCTATTCGTCAAAGTAAAACAATTCTTCAAAAGTTTTATCTAATGCGATACATAAAATCAAAGCCAGCTTTGCCGTTGGGTTAAACTGTCCTGTTTCAATAGAACTGATAGTATTGCGGGATACGCCTACCATTTCTGCCAACTGCATCTGTGATAATTTATTTTCTGCCCGAACTTCTTTCAAGCGATTTTTTAATATGAGTTTATTTTCCAAATTATCACCGCCTTACAAAATGGCTGATGCGGTGATCAGATCATAAATGTGACAAGCAGAAAGTGTAATTACAATTATTGTATAAACGAATGCCATTACAAGTTCATGCCGCCGTTTGAGTTTGAACCATTTTACCCAGAATGTCGCCATTGTTCCCGAAAGCACAAGGGCATATAAGCCGTTATTGAATCCGCCGCCAACAAGTATTTGTATTACACAAAAAAGTGTCGCAAGAATGGCTGTTACTATAATGGCGATGCCTTGTCCTTTTTTTAGCACCTCTTGCTCGTACATATCCTTGTTTTTGTTTTCTACTCTGCTTTTTGCTAAAATTTCTTCCTTGTTCATATCAAAACCTCCAATTTATTTTGCCAAGTTTCATTGGCATAGTTTTATTATATCACAGCCAAGTTTACTTGTCAATACATTTTGACAAGTTTTCTTTGCTTTTTTATCGAATTGACGATAAACTATAGCATTAAATCATACCATTTTAGTATGATTAGGAGGATCTCATATGACTGAAATATTATGGCTTGGACGAGGAGGTCAGGGTGCGTTCACATCTGCAAAGCTGCTCGGAGCTGCACACACGTCAATAGGCGAGGGGAGATATGCGCTTGCGTTTCCCTCATTCGGACCGGAACGAATAGGAGCGCCCCTTTGTTATGAGATTTATTGACCATTTGATGTCAAAAATCGACCAAATAATGCAAACCTATTGTTTTTTTATATGATCGATGTTATATTAAAAAATAGGCAGGCTTGTGCTATAATTATACAATTGCGCGTTCATCCTGTGAAGACAGTTCTTATTATATACAAATTATGACACACGTATATTTTATGTGAACAGGCTCTAACCTAAATAATTAACAAGGAGCAGTATGATAACTATATCATACAAATATTTTATGAATTATAAATTGATCGGTCAATGGCTTAACGAGCATAATATAACTCTTGAGGAAAGCTTTACAGATTCTTTAAGCCGTATGGCAAAAGAATATAAAAAAATCATAATATAATTAATCTGAATGAGGTTTATATCAAGTTGGGCTGCAGCAAGACGGATATATCGCGTTGGAGAAGCAATCCGTGCAGTACTCATTCTATTTGCGCCCGGGCAAAGAGATCTGTGGCATTTAACGCCGCTCAGCTTTTTAATTTATCTGAATATGAATGTGAAGGTCTTGCTAACAAAGCGGGACTTTCTTTGTTATATGATAAAAATATATCGTTAGCAGTTTTCTTAAAGGATCGCACCATAAAAACGGGAGAACTCATACGCTGCGCTTCCATAAGCGAAAGAATGCTTCAATATTATATGAAAGGAAAAAAACCGACTAAGCAGGCGCTGCTTGCAATTGCTATTTCACTTGATCTTCCGATCGATGAAATAATTATACTGCTGCGAAAATACGGATACTGCATTTCGGAAAGTCTGCCGAACGACGCCGTAGCCTTATGGTATTTAAAAAATTATTATACGCAAATAAACGGCGTTACAACGCTTGATTCAATAAACGAAGTATTGGAAAAACTGGAGCTGCCTTTGCTTATGACCAAGCTTATAAACAGATGAAATTATACGAAATTGTTACCTGTACGCATAGTAAACGTATATGGATTTTTGAACGTGATCTTTCATTAAAACAGCTTCTGAAAAGTTACAGATAATTTCGGGATTTCTTCCGTAAAAAATTATATAATTATGTCAGATTACAAAAAGTGATCAAAATATTATTTATACAAATAGGAGTTGATTAGTATGTCCATTTCTGATTCAAATTTGTCAAGGTATGATTCATACAATACCAATATGACAGTATCCGTTACCGAATCGGCGATTAATTCACAGCTTAGGAATTATCTTGCTTCGATTTCCACGTCGGAAAAGCAAAGCAATTTTCAGATGAAAGCTTACATGCTGTCTTATACCGGTGATGACGGAAAGGCGGTCACAGTCTTCATTGACAAAAATACCAACGAAGATAAGCTGCCAAAAGGTTTCCCCGAGGATTTATACGAAAAAGTAAAGATGCTGAAAGAAAAAGGAAGTTCGCTTTACAACGAATTTGAAAAGTTGGATCTTTTTGATATCAGATCCGGAACAAGCGCTGTGGTCGATACGAAAAATCCGCCTGAGCAGTCAGCAGACGCTGAAAAAATTCAGACGGCTGCGGGATATTATCTGAGATACGGACTTTTTATAGAGGACGGTATTCCCGACAGCGTTCTCTCAAAACTGCTTGACGAGAAAGATCCGTCTGAGCTTGACAAGATATTAAAACCCATTACTTTGCAGTCGAACACTAAAAATGTACTGTTCGATCAGTTTTTCAGAAATATCTGCGGTATTCAGTTAACAACGGCCGCCTCCGGAACATATCCTGATTTAAAAATCAAAATCACCCTTTCAAAATCTGAGCAATCCGGCAATGACATTTGGCATTTCCCATTTAATATTTCGCTCGATTTCCGCGCTGTAGATTATTCCGTATGCGGCGAGGAAATACAGAAAAAAATTCAGCAAATGGCGGAAGTGGCAAATCCGGACGATGTATTTAATATTTCTCAGCTTGCGCTCGACCTTGAAACGCTGTCGACTACTGTAAGTCCGACAATCAAAGATTTTGAACACGACGTTGACGATTTTATTTCAAGCATTATCCGTTCATATTTTGACCGTTTGGAAAAAGCGGGACAAACAATGTTCGGCAGCGTTATAACTACCAAGCCGGCGTCCACTACGAAATACATTTTTACGCCGAAAATGAGAAACTATCACATTGCTCCGCGTACTCTCGATTATCTTATCGGTTTTGGAGATGCAAAGACAATTCCGAATCTCGGAAATGACAACAATTTATATTGGGACACCGACAGCAGTCCACTGATCAATGAAGGAAACCCAAACAATGCGGCAATAGCGATAAGCTCAAGTTACTTTTTGCCTTTTATTTCGGATATGATCCGTCCTGCGCTTAAACATCTGCCGAATAAAATCGAAGTATATGCCGACGATCCCGTCTGGAAGGACTCGTTTAAGGTATGGTCAAAATGTACTCCCGACGACGTAGAAACCGACTTTACAATAAAAGAAACCGGCGACGGTATTGAATTCAGATATTCTTACAGTTATACTGATGAAACGTCAAGGCATCTCATGTGGCAGCCGCCTCTTCCGACTCCTGTCGCTTCGCTCAAGCTTAAGCACAAATATAATGCCGACGTATCCGGAAAATCGGGCAGTTACGATTTTGACGGAACGGCTCTTCCCGCATTTGTGTTCGATTTCAGGATCAAAGGCTGGCTTATGATAGATTACGACACAAATAAAGGAACTCAGGGAACTTATTTTGACAGAACGATAAGAATGGCTATCGGAATAAGAATTGACAGTCAGACAGGAAATATAGATTTTGTAAAGAAAATAGATAATATCGATAACCATCCTTCAGGGATCCCTCAAAGCTGGTGGGTAAAGTTTATGACGGCGCAGCACATTAAGGATTATGTTAACACGCTTGTAAAATATCTGACCGATATCTTGTCCGATATTGAAAAATATTCGATAGACGACTTTATTAGAGCTGTAAACAGTCAAATAGGCTTTGTAATGCCCGGAAACAAAACGTTCACATTCGTATTTGACAAGCCGAACGGAAAGGTCAACGCCATAACGCCAAGCGGAGATCTGTATATGTTCGGAAATTATGTACAGGAGCTGGCATGATGAAAATTGATTTTACAACGGAAATAATTGACAAGTATATGCGTGAAAGTTCCGTAGATCCGGATCGTGAAGCGCGAATTATAAACCTTGGAGAAATTACAAACATTTTTTCGATAGGAACGGATAATTCTCTTTATTTAACAAAAGAAAATGAAAGCGGAGAAAAGTCAAGGTTCAGCAGAGTCAAGCTTCTGGATAATGTCAGATCCTTTGCTGCAGAAAAGCTTGACGACCGTATGATAGCGCTCGGGATAATATCGGACGACGACGTTTATATTACATATACCGAAGATCCGGAAGAGATCACCTTTGAAAGCTTGTATAAGCTGGATTTCAAAGGCGTGCTCGGAGGCATACGCCTTTCGCCGTATCGTGTGTTGATGACGTTTTTAGGCAGCAGCGTTTCCATGTTTGTCGAATTTCACGACGATTCCGGTTTCACTCAGCAGTTTGCCGCGGTTTTGGACGGAACCGACAATTCAAAAGCAAAATACTTTCGTCTGCCGTCGGAGTTTACCGAGGTGACAGGAATCGCAGCCGGAAGAGCGGCAAGACAGCTTGTTGACGGAACTTATACATACGGGGTGTTCCATGCCGGAAACGATTCGCCGTATTCCGGTTACAATTCAGACGCTCCTCAGTTAATATACACTCCCTGCCGAAATCCGTTTGGAAACACTCCGCCGGCTCCGATAAGGCTGAAAGCCGAATCGAACATCGAGGCTATATGCACGCTTAAAACATCGGACGACAACAGATCCGGCACTCATCTCTTTGCAGTCGGGGAAGGAAAGCTTTACTTTTATCCGCAAAGCGAACAGCTCGATTGGATTCAGTCTGACGGCAAAGGCGTTCCAAAGGTCGCAGCTGAAAGCGAAAATTTGCTCAATGCAAAACAAATGGCAGCCTATATTCTTTCAAATAGACTGTATATATTCATAAGGACCGCCGGAGGAGAGCTTAATTATACCGTTTCTGATTATGATGATAACAAACCGGGTAAATTCTTAGAGCCTGTAAATTTAATGACCGACGTGGTACGTTTCGATATTAACGACGGTAAAATAACCGTTTTTACTAAAAATGAATTTATAGAATGTACTCACAACGAATTGACAGGTTCGTTTTCAACAGATACGGTTTCGATCGGCACAGAGCTTGACTCAAATATATGCTTTTCAGCTTATTCTACCCGTATTAACGTGGGTAAGTCCGATGCCGAGGTTAAGCTTGAATCTGCAAACGGCAATAAAATAGGGTTCTATTCCGGAGGGTATTACTACAAGACGAAGAAAGCGGTTTTAAAATCCGATAGTTTCGGTTATGTTACCGTTTTGCAGAAAGCGGCCGATATTTCTCCCGAATGTTACTCTATAACCTGCGGATCTGAAACGATCGACGTGAATCCGGCAGATCTCGTACACAAGAAGCTGCTTTCCATGACCGATGAAAACGATTTTAAAAATGCGAAAATAACTGATATTTTCGGAGAAACCTCTCCGCTGGCAGAAACAAAAAACAGCTCGTATCTTTCAGCGGCCGCGTCGGGAATGGCAGCGCTTCATAATTCTGCGATAGGACTTATTCCGGGTATGAACAATCCCATAACTAAATTTACAAACGGAGTTATTATGACAATAACCGAAAAGGCGATTTCCATTTTGCCCGCTTCTTTGACAGATAATCCGTTTACTAAATTTGTTGCGGATGTGGTAAACGATATAACGGCTGCGTTCAAGTGGGTCATAGGAAAGGTAAAGGAGCTTTATGATAAAACTGTTGGAAAGGTTATAAATTTAGTCATACAAAAAACGAAAAAGGTTTGGAAGCTTTTTATAGAAATAGGCGGTAAGGTTATAAACGTTGCGCTCGATTGTGCCGAAAAGGTTATCGAGGGGGTTAAAAATCTCCTTGAAACGATCGGGATACCGGTCGGAAAGATCATTGATTTCTTTAAAAAGGCGCTGGGTCTTGACAACGCAGGAAGAATAAATTCGGCAATTAAGAATATGGCGGGAATATCGATCGATTTCCTTATCGAGCAGGCGTCCGGGCTTGAAGAATCGTCCATTGGATTTCTTTCGGAGGCGGTCGACAGGATAGAAAATTGGGCCGGTATAGACAGCGAAAAATTAAATTCCATTACGCTGCCTTCTCCTTCGGACAACAGCGGCAGTATGCTGTCGGACATGGGCATATCGCTCGATTCGCATAATATGTATGCGTTCGATCTGATAAGCGACGCCATTACTCCGGAGATTGTAACGCCAGAGGTAAAGGTTACCGACGGGCTTGAAAAAGCGGCTAAGAAGCTTGCCGAGGATATCAGGGGCATAGGCGAAGAAATTGAAAAGATCCCCGGTTCTCTTGCATACATTGCCGATCAGGTACAACAAATGTTTCGGAATTTCAACGCTCAAAGCCTGATTTCGGTCATTAAAAAAATACTGGGCGTCGTCGCGGTTGATTTTCTTAACATAAGCAAGGCGATATTAAAAACGATCTTAGATATTATAATCGAAGGGATCCGCGCCGTGTGGGAAGCGTTGAGTTCTCCGATACAAATACCGTTTTTGTCAGGAGTTCTTAAAATTTTCGGCATAAGCGAGTTTTCGATGGTCGATATATTGACCTATCCTACGGCTTTTCTTGCAAATATTATCAACAGCGTAGGAAAAGCGGTCAGCGGAAAGGAATTGTTCGATATGGATTCCATTGACGAGATCGCCAATGTTAAGAGTCTTGAAGAATTAAGAAGGATAGGAGAGGAAGCGTATGTGTAAAAATTCAGATGAAAACGCAAACCCCATGCCAGCCGGCGCCGGCAAGGGAGCAGCTGCCGCAATAAAATCTTTGATCGGTATATCGGCGGTCGGCAATATTATAATGTCCGCTATATCCTCATACTTTCAGGTAAAGGGAGAAGAGGAAAATAAACGTAAGATCGCTGTATGCGACGGTATAAATCTGATATTGACTATGGTGGATTTCGGACTTTCCTGCGGAGTCGGATACGGAATTTATTCTCCTATGGATTCCTCAAATAAAAGAATAAGCGGTTCGGATTATGAAAGGATCATTGCAGATACTTCAGACGCAGCCGGAAAATATTCTACAATATGGATAGTCAAAACAGCGATAGCGCTGTTCATACCTTCGATCTCAGTAATTAAGACGATCGCCGTCAAGGAAAGCTCCGAAGAGGAAGGCGGCAGCGATCTCCTTGAAAAGCTCGATATGGTCAACTCTGCCTGCAGCGGAATTATATGCCTTGTTTCAGCCTTTTTTGAAATACTTGCTTGTATCGAAGCGGGAAAGGTAGACGGCGATAAACTTACCGACAGCCAGAAAAAAGACAAATCCTGTTTCCTCTGTGAAACTGTCGGTTTTATTTGTGACGACGCCTGCTCTGTCGTAGATGCGATCATATCGATCGGAGATATTAAAAATATACCGATTTTTGTTGTAAGAGGCGTGTGTGAAGCGGCATATGCGGTTTCGATGTTTGTTGAAGCCGGATACATAAACAACAATTGACAGGAAGAGGCGTTTCTTAAATGATAGGTAAGATTATAAAACTTATAAACGTCAAAAGTATTGTTACAATTTTTTTGACTTCCGTTTTTTCATTTTTATCTGTTACGGGAAGAATTACATCCGAACAGTTTCTGATGATTTTTACAACGGTTATGGCGTTTTATTTCGGAACACAGCATGAGAAGAAGGGAGATGAATAGCCACATAGGCGTCTTTTCGGCAAATTTTCCTGATAAACTTCTTTGATTTTTCTTGCCGTACGACAGTATGCCTGCAAAAATCGCCTTGTTTTCAGAAAAATTATGCTCAAAAATCCGTATATATTTCCTATGTGGACAGGTCCTAAAAAATTTTGCATGCCGCAAGGCGGAAGAACGTAATGAAGATCCTCATTGCCGCTTTGATGATCTTCATTTTCAGAAGTTATTATCATGGGAAAAATGTACATATTTTCAGACATGTTTTTTGTGTGAACAACTTCTCGGATAAAATATTGAAGGCGGCGGAATGGAGATTAATATGAGCGTTGTTGACGGACAAATTTTTGCAGAAAAATCTGATTGTTATAAATCAGCGAAAAAAATGACCCCAAAAGGCATTGTCGTACATTCAACGGGCTGCAACAATCCTAATATCAAAAGATATGTCGCACCCGACGACGGGATAATCGGCGAAAATACAAATGGAAATTCTATGAACGAACCGAATCAGGACGTCTGCGTTCATGCAATAATTGGCAAGGATAAAAACGGTAATGTCAAATGTTATCAGATTCTTCCGTGGAATTACTGCTGCTGGGGAGTAGGTTCAGGTTCAAAAGGAAGTTACAACTATGATCCGGCTTATATTCAATTTGAAATGTGCGAGGACGGTCTGACTGACAAGAACTACTGTAAAGCTTGTTACAACAAGGCGGTTGAATTATGCGCATACATTTGCAAAAAGTATAATATTTCGGTGAATAATATAGTAAGCCATCATGAAGCCGGAAAAAATGGAATGGGTTCGTCGCATATAGATCCGGATAACTGGTGGAGTAAACACGGATTTACTATGGATGGATTCAGAAAGGCTGTTGAATACAAAATTTAAAACTACAATTGGCTGAATTTCCTCTGCTTTGTTTCGGAGTTACAGTTACTTGGAATAAACATCCCTCGGCAAAGCCGGGGGATGTTTATTATAAAATTAAGTTGGCTGCTGATTTTCTGATTTGTTTCGTATAAAATGGCTTGTCAACCCCAAATAGGACAGAAAATATTTAGCCGGGTGAAATAATTTAAACTGAACCGGAGAGAGATAAGCAAGGTGATTATTATCACTCCGATTACAGCAATTAATGGTATGAACATAAAAAAGTATCTGCAAGCAACAAAATTCGTGCCAAAACTTTATCCGTGTCAATTGGAATGCGTCAGCTTATAAGCGAAAAAAGCGTTACATTGGAATCTGTCTGATTTCTGCGATTTTGGTAATGTTTACAGGAATTGTTACACAAATGAACACAATAGGAAATGCTTGAAAAGCATTTCCTATTGTGATATACTATAAATGGAGGAGATGTTTGTATGGAAATCAGAGTATTGCGTTATTTTTTGACCGTTGCAAGGGAAGAAAATATCACAAAGGCTGCTGAAAAGCTGCATATTACACAGCCCACGCTTTCACGTCAGATGAAACAATTAGAAGATGAACTCGGAAAAAAGCTGTTTCGCCGTGGAAATTACAGCGTGCATCTGACAGACGAGGGAATGCTGCTGAGAAAGCGTGCAGAGGATATTTTATCTATGGTTGATAAAACTGCCGAGGAATTCCGTAATCTTGATGAAATCACAGGCGGCGACGTGTACATCGGCTGTGCGGAAAGCCGGCAGATACGCTTGCTTGCGGGAAAAATCAGCGAACTCCGTCAAAAATACAGCGGACTCCGCTATCACATCACAAGCGGAAATACGGAACAGGTTGCGGAACGTCTTGACAGAGGACTTATCGACTTTGCTGTAATATGCGAACCGCCGAACCTCTCCAGATACAATTATATAGAACTTCCCGAAGCCGATATCTGGGGCGTTGTAATGCGTAAAGACGATGTATTATCTGAAAAGTCTGAAATATGTTTTGACGATCTTATCGGCAAACCGCTTATATGTTCCGCACAGGGTATGGAGTACGACATTTCGCGCTGGTGCGGTGATAAAATCGAACAGCTTGATTTATCGGGAACGATAAACCTCGCCTACAACGGCTCTGTATTTGTGCGTGAGGGACTTGGTCTGATGCTGACCTTTGACAAGCTTGTTAACACCGGAAATGACAGCAGTCTTGTGTTTCGTCCGCTTACACCAAAACTTGAAACAAAACTATACATTATATGGAAAAAATATCAGGTATTTTCACCTATGGCGGAAAAATTGATAGAGCTGATTCAAAACAGCTGATATACCTTTTAAGCATTTCCTGTAATGCAAAATAAGTATTGGACATTTCAGAATTCCGATGATATAATAATGACAGAAGGAGTGATAAGATGGTTTTTACGGAAAAGCAGTTAGAAGAATGTCTGACCGATGCAGGCTGTTCAAAAAAGGAAAAAGCGGAAATCCTGCAATGCTATTCTGAACATAATATACAGCAGACGATCCGTCTGCTTCGTATGCACCGGAAAGTCGCTCTTGACACGATCCATACAGGCGAAAAGCAGCTTGGTTGTCTTGATTATCTTGTTTTTCAGCTTGAAAAGGAATCAAAGAATTGAAAGGCGGTTATTATTATGTCGGAAACATTGAAATTAACGGCGGAATGGGATAAGGTTTTCCCGAAAAGCGATAAGGTCGACCACAAAAAGGCGACGTTCACAAACCGATACGGGATCACGCTGGCGGCGGATATGTACACGCCGAAAAATACACAGGGCAAGCTTGCGGCAATTGCAGTCTGCGGTCCGTTCGGAGCTGTCAAGGAGCAGAGCAGCGGATTGTATGCACAGACAATGGCGGAGCATGGATTTCTCACCCTTGCATTCGACCCGTCATTTACAGGCGAAAGCGGCAGTATGCCGAGATATATGGCTTCTCCCGATATCAACACAGAGGATTTTATGGCGGCAGTCGATTTTCTTTCCGTACAGGAAAATGTTGATGCTGACAAAATCGGAATCATCGGCATTTGCGGCTGGGGAGGTATGGCATTGAATACGGCTGCTCTCGATACAAGAATCAAGGCAACGGTCGCTTCCACCATGTATGATATGGCAAGAGTAAACGCCAACGGCTATTTTGATTCCGAGGACAGCGAAGAACAGCGTTATGCAAAGAAACAGGCAATGAACGCACAGCGTATAGCCGACTATAAATCCGGCAGCTATGAATTGGGCGGCGGAGTTGTTGATCCTCTGCCGGAGGACGCTCCGTTTTTTGTTAAGGACTACCATTCTTACTACAAGACAGAACGCGGCTATCATGAACGTTCGCTTAATTCAAACGGCGGCTGGAATAAGATAGGCTGTATGTCGTTCATGAACCAGCCTATCAACTGCTATACCAATGAAATAAGGAGCGCTGTTCTTATTATGCATGGTGAAAAGGCGCATTCCTGCTATTTCAGCAAGGACGCATATGCGGCTATGACAACGGACAGTAAATATACGGACAATAAGGAACTGCTGATTATTCCAAATGCCGTACACACCGACCTGTACGATGATATGAACGTGATTCCGTTTGATAAGATGACAGACTTCTTTACTAAAGCGTTTGAATAAAAACAAAATCTCCCGACTTGATGTCGGGAGATTTTTATGTCTGAATTAATACCAATCATGCTTTTCATTGCGGTCAAGGGCATTTATTTTATTCATTTCTTCATCTGTAAGCTCAAATCCATATAATTGAGTATTTTCAAGAATATGTTCCGGATTGCTTGAACCGGGAATAACAACAACCCCTTTTTGCAGATTCCAACGCAAAATCACCTGTGCCGAAGAAACTTCATGAGATTCGGCAATTTTACAAATAACATCATCGCCAAGCAGCTCTGCCGTATGACCTCTTCCGCCGAGAGGATACCAACCTTGTACTACAATATCAAGATTTTGAATATAAGGTATTACATCATTTTCCTGATAATATGGGTGTATCTCATTTTGTACCATTGCAGGCTGTATATTCACCTGCGGTAAAAATTCTTCCAGTTCTTCTATATACCAGTTTGAAAGTCCTATGGATCGGATTTTTCCTTCTTCAACGAATTTTTCAATTGCCTTATATGCTTTGACATCGTTAGTATCAGGGTGATGAAGCAGCATCATATCAACATATCCTATATCCAGTCTGTCAAGGCATGCCTGAATGGACTCTTCCGGATTTGCCATTTCAGAACCCGGATAAATTTTTGTTGTAACAAATATATCCTCACGTTCGATTCCAAGTTCTTCAATGCTCTCACGAATTGCCTTACCCACTTCCTGTTCATTTCCATAAGCGGACGCTGTATCTATCAGGCGTACACCGCTTTTCAATGCAGATTTTACGGAGTTTATACATTCATCTCCATGCAGACTGTAAGTCCCGAGACCGTTTATCGGCATCTCATATCCGCTGTTGAGCATAACAGTATGGGTATCAAAATTAAATTTCCCGATTACCGATGTGTTCACAGATGAAATATTTATTTCATCAAGCCAATCCGAAACCTCATTTTCCGACGTACCCGACGAAAAACGTTTACCCGAAATCCAATCGGCATTTTCAGCAAGTGAATGCAAATCAGTATCGCTTGAACCTATACCGCTGCTGTGAGATGTGCAGAAAGGCACGATGGTCTTATCGGAAAAATCGTAGCTTTCCAAAAAAGTGCTGATAATTCTCGGCGCTTGACCATGCCATATCGGATATCCGATAAGCACCGTTTCATAATTATCCATATTCTCAACCTTTCCCGAAATTGCAGGACGCACAGACTTATCGTTCTGCTCGCGGTCTGCACGGCAGTTTGTATAATATTTCAAATCGTCCTCGGTATACGGTTCTTCCGGCACGATTTCATATAAATCGGCATTCAGATAATCTGCCGCATATTCCGCAATTGTTTCCGTTGTTCCTGTACATGAAAAATATGCTACAAGAATGTCGTTAGTATCCTTAGTCTGATTTTGTAATATTTTTCGTTTCATAAGACACAGATCAAATACATTCCAGATATCATCATGATTCAGGTCAAAATCTTTTCCATTGCCGGTCTTTATTCTGCCAAGCAAAAAATCCTGCAAAACAATAAGGTCATCAATTGTATAGTTCTCTGAATTCTGTTCTGAAATTTTGACAATATCAGTTTGACTGCTTGATTCCATACCGGCAGTTGTTTTAGCAGTCGAACAGCCGCATAAAATTATGATAACTGATGTGAAAACCGATAAAAATTTTTTCATAGCTATTCCTCGTTTCCTTATTCTTTGATATTATTATACCTGATATGCATTTTAATGTCCAATACTTATTTCGTATTACCGGAAATGCTTAAAAGGCATTCCCGCTGTTATCAGGAAAATCTGACGGAAAGACGTATGCTATGCCTATGAGAACAACTTCTTAGCTTAAAAGATAAAAAGAAAGGCTGATATTGTACTGTATTACGGAAATAAAACTTTAATTTTAGAAATAAGGTTGATGAAGTTAAACTAAAAAATCAAAACAAACGGTCTGAATGTGAAAATTTATCATTTACAGTACCCGATTATAAAAACAGCTAATATGTCCGCTTCCGCAACTCACCCGCGGGGCGGGGAGATGTCCCGGAAGGACAGAGTGGACGGCTCTGTAAGAGGTATTTCATTTGGCAGGGGGTGGGGGACAGAGTCCCACATAAACTTCTCAAAAACTGATTTGCGTGATAATTTTCAAATAACATCTTGACAAACGATGAAAAATGTGATAATCTTATAATTGTAAAAACTGTGATGAAGGAAGATTTACCGTAAAACGCTATCCCAGAGAGGTTCTGACATCGGCTGAAATCAGAGCTATGGCTGACGGCAAATATACCGCCTTCGGAGTCCGGCTAATGACCGGCGGCTTGTTTCCGTTATAAAACAACCTGACGAGGCGTGGAGCTTCCGCGTGAATAAGGGTGGAACAGCGGTTTATTATCGCCCCTTTGTACTTAGCTGCAAAGGGGCTTTTTGTTATGAAAGGAGCGATGTAATGGCTGTTATACACACGGTAATCACAGCCCTGATCTTTAATCTGCATATTATTTTTTATTCGTTTGACGTGGGGCTTAAGCCGGTTATAATACCGGTCAGCTGTATTTATTTTGTTGTGATGTGCTTATTTCCGGCATTTTCAAAAAAATACGGAAAAAAGATGCGCGCACTTCACGGCGGACAGATTTTGCTGACCGTATTTCTGATAACCCTGACAGCGGAAGTCATAATGGTTCTGATCCTTATTTTCAGAACAGATATTCCCGTAAAAACGCTGATAATCAATTCGGTATTCTGCGGTATCGGCGAGTTCATCATATTCTGGGACGGTATGATCCGCGTATATCTTTTTTCAAAACAGCTTGGAATAAAATGGCGTATTGCCGGAGCGGTATGCGGAATGATACCTGTCCTCAACATAATAATGCTTGTAAAGATCATAACCGTAACGGCTTCCGAATACAGGTTTGAATGCATGGTCATAGATCGTGAAAGGAAAAGAAACGGGCAGAATATATGCAAAACAAAATACCCCATTTTACTGGTGCACGGCGTTTTTTTCCGTGATTCAAACTTCTTTAACTATTGGGGCAGAGCCGCTGAAGCTCTTGAAAAAAACGGAGCTGAAATTTATTACGGAAATCAGCAGTCAGCGGCGTCGGTCGAAAACAGCGCGAAAGAGCTTTTGGCAAAAATTGAAGAAATCGTTGAAAAGAGCGGCTGCGAAAAGGTAAATATTATTGCGCATTCCAAGGGCGGACTCGATTCAAGATACGCTTTGAGCGTACTCGGAGCTGACAAGTATACCGCAAGCCTTACTACCGTCAACACGCCTCACAGGGGCTGTCTTTTTGCCGAATATCTTCTGAATAAAGTTCCGAATAACGTTCGCGAGGCGATCGCAAATAAATACAACGCCGCTCTAAGAAAAATCGGGGATGCAGATCCGGATTTTATTGCGGCTGTAACAGAGCTTACCTCGTCCGCATGCAGCGCGCTTAATGAAAAGTGTCCAGACTGCCCGAACGTTTATTATCAGAGCGTAGGCTCAAAGGCAAAAAAAGCTTCTAACGGACAGTTTCCGCTTAATCTTTCATACAGATTTGTGAAATTATTTGACGGAGAAAACGACGGACTTGTTTCTGTTGAATCCATGAAATGGGGAAACAGCTTTACGCTTCTTGAACCAAAAGGAAAAAGAGGTATCACACACGGCGATGTCATAGATCTGAACCGTGAAAATATAAAAGGCTTCGATGTAAGAGAATTTTATGTGGGATTGGTAAACGATCTGAAAGAAAGGGGGTTTTAATATGACTTGTACGAATTGCGGCGAGGAAATGGAGTGCGGTATTCTTTTAAATAACGGAGGCGGCAGATACGGTTATACACATATACGTTGGCTTCCTAAAGAAGCCGCTATAAAAAGGCTCTTTCTGCCGTTCACAAAAAAGGGAGTAAACAAATGCGGCGGAGAGGTCATAAAGCTTTACAACAGCGATATTGCCATGCCTAAATATACCGATACGTATATATGTAAAAAGTGCCGTAAGCTTATAGTGAATTATTAAAATAAAATTATTGAAGGAGAATAAATATGATTAAATTAACGCTTAAAGACGGAAGCATTCGCGAGATCGAAACGGCGCAATCCGCCGCTGATATCGTCAAAGGAATAGGCGCAGGACTTTACAAGGCTGCATGCTGCGTTAAGATCAACGGAGAAGTAAAGGATCTGCGAACCGTTATCGACAGCGACTGCGAATTTGAAGTAATGACCTTTGACTCGATCGAGGGCAAAAAGACATTCTGGCATACCGCTTCACACATTCTTGCACAGGCGGTAAAAAGACTGTATCCAAACACAAAGCTTGCAATAGGTCCCGCTATCGACAACGGATTCTACTACGACTTCGACCTTGAAAAGCCGTTTACCGCCGACGACCTGACAAAAATCGAAGCGGAGATGAAAAGGATCGTCAAGGAGGGTATTTCGCTTGAAAGCTACACGATGACTCCCGACGACGCAGTTAAAGCCCTTGAAGAACAGGGCGAGATATACAAGGTCGAACTCTGTAAAGAGCATTCGGATAAGGGCGAACCGATCTCATTCTACAAACAGGGCGAATTTTCCGACCTCTGCGCAGGTCCGCATCTTATGACGACTTCGCCCGTCAAGGCGTTCAAGCTTCTTTCATGCACAGGCGCTTACTGGAGAGGCTCGGAAAAGAACAAAATGCTCTCGCGAGTTTACGCTGCGGCTTATCCGAAAGCGTCGCAGCTTGAAGAGCATCTGAAAGCTCTCGAGGACGCTAAAATGCGCGATCACAACAAGCTCGGACGCGAACTGGAGCTTTTCACAACTGTAGATTATATCGGACAGGGACTTCCGATACTTCTGCCAAAAGGAGCAAGAGTTGTACAGCTGCTTCAGAGGTGGGTCGAGGACGAAGAGCAGAAGAGAGGCTATCTGCTTACCAAAACGCCTTTTATGGCAAAGCGCGAGCTTTATAAAATATCGGGGCATTGGGATCACTATCTTGACGGAATGTTCGTTTTGGGCGATCCCGACGATGAAACAAAGGAATGCTTCGCTCTAAGACCGATGACATGTCCTTTCCAGTATCAGGTATTTCTGAACAGACAGCGTTCGTACCGCGATCTGCCAATGCGTCTTGGCGAAACGTCTACGCTTTTCAGAAACGAGGACAGCGGCGAAATGCACGGTCTTATCCGCGTGCGCCAGTTTACGATTTCCGAGGGACATATAATCCTGCGTCCGGAACAGCTCGAGGAGGAATTTAAAAACTGTCTTGAACTGGCAAACTATATGCTTGAAACGGTAGGGCTTGCAGAAGACGTAAGCTACAGGTTCTCACAATGGGATCCCGAAAATCCGAAGAATAAATATGAGGGTACAAAGGAACAGTGGGAAGAGGCGCAGGGTCTTATGAAAAAGATCCTTGACGGTCTTGGGCTCGATTATTCTATCGGTATCGACGAAGCGGCGTTCTACGGTCCTAAGCTCGATATACAGATAAAGAACGTGTTCGGAAAAGAAGATACTCTTATTACGCTCCAGATAGATATGCTGCTTGCTGAAAAATTCGGCATGGAATATATTGATGTTGACGGTTCAAGAAGGCGTCCGTATATAATCCACAGAACATCTCTCGGCTGCTATGAGAGAACTCTTGCGCTTCTGATTGAGAAATATGCCGGCGCGTTTCCTCTCTGGCTTGCTCCCGAACAGGTGAGATTTATCCCGATCGCGGACAGACATCTGCCTTATGTTAACGAAATTGCCGCAAAGCTCGACGCTGCCGGAATCAGATTCTCTATCGACGACAGGGCGGAAAAAATGGGCTACAAGATCAGGCAGGCGCAGCTTGAGAAAGTTCCTTACATGATAATTGCCGGCGATAACGAAGCTGAAACAAAGACTGTTTCGGTACGCTCAAGACGCGACGGCGATTTAGGCTCGATGACGGGCGGCGAGCTGCTTGACAGACTGCTCGACGAAATAGCCGAAAAGAAGATCTGATCATAAAAAAATTAAAGAATGTCAAAAAAATCTTTCTAAATATAAAAGTTTAGGTCAAGCCTTTTCAAAGGCTTGTGGGGTGCATGGGGCAAAGCCCCTGCTCGACGTCCGCAGACGTCGAAACTCCTTGCCTTAGAAGCGCATTTCAAGGGGTGAATTTGAAAACGGCAGTTTTCAAAGAGGGGACGCTTTGCAAGTGAAAGCGTCCCCTTAAAATATTTAAAAGCATGTTTTCAGCAGGCTGAAATTTCGGTAAGTAAAGCTTGCCGAAATTTATAAATACATAAATAGTATTGTGTAAATTTTTGCGGATTTTAAACCGCCTTTCACAAAATAAACATATTTGTATGCGAAAATATTCATAGATAAAGATAAGATCACTGAGGGAAACTTTAATTCAGGATGTGATTGTATGAAAAATTTCAGAAAAATATCCGCAGCTGTTCTCGCACTGTTATGCGCGTTTACAGTAACAGGCTGCAATAAAGAGAAAGAAACCGATTCCGAATCCAAAAGCGAATCTTCACAGGAAATGTCGGCTGAAACGCTTTCCGATCTGAATACCGATACTGTATCGGAAATAAATTCGGAATACTTTGACGCCGACGATCTCGACAGCTCTTACGATAATATAGATGCCGAGATCACTTTAAAAGGCAGTACCGCCGAGATCAACGGCAAGGGAGCTGCGCTTTCCGGCAAACGCATAGAGATCGAAAACGGCGGCACATATCTTTTCAGCGGTACGCTTGACGACGGACAGATCTATGTCAACACCAAAGAGAAAGTTCATATAGTACTCAACGGTGTCGATATTTCCTGTTCCGACTCTTCTCCTTTGTTTATTGAAGATTCCGACAACGCCGTTATAACCGTGGTCGGTGAAAACACAATGTCCGATTCCGCTGAATATGTATATGACGACGCACAGGAAAACGAACCCGACGCCGTTATTTACAGTAAGGACGATTTCGCTGTGAACGGCGACGGTATACTCAATATCACCGCCAATTATAACGAGGGGATAACAAGCAAAAACGATCTTAGAATAAGCGGCGTTACGCTGAATATTATCTCGTCGGGCAACTCGATAAAGGGTAAGGACTCGCTCGCTTTTATGAACGTTACGGTAACTGCCGAATCTATGGCGGACGGTCTTAAATCCTCCAACAATAAGGAAACCGACAAGGGCTATATCGCCGTTGAAAGCGGTGTCTTCAACATTACCGCCGCGCAGGACGCTTTGCAGGCGGAAACCGACCTTATCATAAACGGCGGCACATTCAACATAAAAACAGGTACGCAGACAAATACTGCCCAGACTGAAAATGCTGAAAACGGCAATATAAATCAGCCGTTTAAAGGAAGAGGCTTTGTCGGAGAGGGTAATCCCGACAAGACCGATCAAAGCGAAAAGGGCTTCAAAGCCGGAAGATCCATTCAAATAAACGGCGGAGATATAACTGCCGACTGCACCGACGATACCGTACACACAAACGGCAGCGCCGAAATAAACGGCGGTACGCTTCAGCTTTCATCGGGTGACGACGGTATCCATGCGGACGAAACTCTTAATATAAACAGCGGAAATATAAATATTGAAAAGTCTTATGAGGGAATTGAAGCTACCGTCATAAACGTAAACGACGGAAGTATAAATATCAAGTCAAGCGACGACGGCTTTAATGCAAGCGACGGAAGCGATGATGACCAAACCGAAAGCGATACGTCAAGTTTCAATCATAAAGGAGGTTTCGGCGACGTTTCCGAAAACTGTGAGCTTAACATAAACGGCGGCTATATCTATGTAAATGCCGACGGCGACGGTCTTGATTCCAACGGCGTAATTAATATGAACGGCGGAACAGCTATAGTAGACGGTCCTGTAAACGACGGTAACGGAGCTCTTGACTGCGGTACTGAAATACTTGTAAACGGCGGTACTCTTATCGCTGCGGGAAGCTCGGGAATGGCGGAAATCCCATCCGATACCTCTAAACAATATTCTCTTGCGGTAAGCTTCGAGCAGTCGCAGAATGAGAACAGCTTGATCTATGTTCAGAATGAAAACGGCGAAAATATCATTGCCTACTCACCTGCCAAAACATTTTCTTCTATTATAATAAGTACGCCCGATATCAGTCAGAATCAGACCTACAGCGTATATTGCGGCGGCAGCTGTACAGGTACGCTCGAGAATGGTTTATACATCGGCGGCGAATGCTCCGACGGAACGCTTATCGGAAGCGGTGAAACAAGCTCTGCCGTAACTCAGATAGGCGACGGTGTTCTTGGCATGACAGGCGGCGGTATGGGAAACGGTCATCAGGGTCAAAAATCTGACAAAGACTTTGAAAACAAAGAAATTCCGGATGATATGACGCCTCCCGACGGATTTGATGAGAACATGACGCCTCCAGACGGCTTCGGCGGCGGAATGACTCCGCCGGAAGGATTCGATGAAAATATGACACCGCCCGACGGTTTTGACAGAGATATGCGCGGTAACGGCATAACGCGTTCCGACGAACAGGAAAACGGTACGATATAAATACTTATTTATAAAAAGTGAGCAGCAAAGAATAAGAACCTGCTTTTAAGGGGACGCTCTGCAAGAGAGGGCGTCCCCTTAACTAACAAAATTCTTAAAAATAAGCTTTTTATACAAAACCCTGAAATAATTTTATTCATTAAACTCTTGACAAATTGAAATAAATGTTATATAATAAAATATCCTTAAAGAGAACGGAGGTATTGATCATGGGAAAGGAAAACTTTAAAACCATAACAGAAAACAGAAAAGCAAGACATGAATACTTCGTTCTCGAAAGTATGGAAACAGGTATTGAACTTGTCGGGACAGAAGTGAAGTCGCTAAGACTTGGTCAGGTCAATCTTAAAGACAGCTGGTGTTCAATAGACAAAGGCGAACTTTTCATTAAAGGAATGCATATCTCACCCTATGAAAAGGGAAACATCTTCAATCGCGATCCTATGCGCGTGAGAAAGCTTCTCATGCACAAAAAGGAAATAAACCGTCTTTTCGGAAAGATCAAACAGGAGGGGTTGACTCTTATACCGCTTTCGCTTTATTTTAAAGGCTCAAAGGTTAAGGTTCAGCTTGGTCTTTGCAAGGGTAAAAAGCTTTACGATAAGCGTGAAGATGCCGCGAAAAAAGACGCTAAACGTCAGATCGAACGTGCTGTAAAAAACCGTTTGCAATAATGGGGGCGTAAAGGTTTCGACGGGGGTTTTGAACCACAATAAGCGAGTAGAGCAGGCGTATACTCTTAAAACTGCACCACGTTTAAATATAAACGCTAGAAATAACATTACTGTAAGCACAAGAAACTTACAGGTAGCTGCCTAAGTCGGCTACTGTCCGCCTTTTGAGTACCACGGCAAAAGCTCGGGCATCGATTAGTGGTGAACGTTCTTCCGGAGTGTTCCTGCCGGCTGAATGTATTCGGAACTACTGATCCCGACAGCTTGTTTATCAGCGGTCGGTGAAAGGGAATCTTAAATGATGAACTACACTCGTAGAAAGTTGTGCGGATTGACTCTCGGACACGAGTTCGACTCTCGTCGCCTCCACCATGTATGCGCTTAATCTTTGATACAAAGGTTAAGCGCTTTTGTTATGCCCGGAAACCACGTAAAATAGGGAAAAAACAAGGCAATGCCCTTTTCTGAAACGTAAAAGTTCGTTTCGGAAAAGGGCATTTTTTGTACCCTGATAAGAAAATCACGAAATACAATCGTTGTGCCTTTTGAGTAATCGTTGTGATTTTACCAGTAATCGTTGTGACTTTAGGGTTTGAACTGCTTGCCGCAGTTCTGGCATACGGCAACTGTTTTAGTCTTGTTTACAGACTTCTGTTTTTTAGGTATAAAAATTTTGGCAAGCAGAGCCGGAACGGTAAGAACGAGCCATTTAAACGGAACCCATAACCACCCTATACACAGCCACCAGACGCATCCATGACGCTGATTTTTAAGCGATACCTCATTGATAGCCTGAATCTGAACGTTTTCACTTCCACACTTCGGACACTTCATTTGCATCTTCTCCTTTTTGGTAAATTTATTAGCTTTTTGCAAGCACTAACATATTACCATAATGCAGAAATAAAGTCAACGGGGATAATGCCTTATTTTAAAAATAAATGTCCGCATGAACTGCGTCATGCCCAAGAGGTCTAAGCTACACTTTCTCAAAGACCCTTTCAAAAGTTATGGGAAGTGAGTTTCTAAGCTGTTGTGCGAGAACAGTAGCTTGCGATCAGAAAGCCGAGGGCCCACAAAAAACTTAGGGACGTTGGATGGAGGGAGAGCAGAGAGAGAATTAAGATGCTATTGTAGGCTGTCTGATATTACTTGCCAGAAGGAAAGTAATCTTAAGGCAAAGGAGGTGAAGGAGATGGGAGAATATCTGTGCGAAGTAAAACAGAAACACGTTGATGCAGCGTACGAGATAATGCAGACAATTATCAATTACGGAATTTCGTATAAGGATGTAGAGGGTACGTTGACGCTTGTAAAAAATGCATTTGGCGATTGTGTGGCAATGCCGAACTTTGAAGCACTGGAAAGATATGAAGAGTACATCAAGAATTCATGTGCTGCCAGTCGTGCCGGTTTTAGAGAATTTGGAGATCCTCCATACAAGGCACTTGAAATTAGGGCTCGCCGGGAAACAAAAGAGAAAAAGAAGTCCCCATAATCGGGGACTGATAACAATCACGGTTTAAGTTTTTATGATTTGTTGCCAAATTTAGAATCATTATATGCTTTTTCAAATTCTTTGTAAAAATTGAGAGCACCTGCATAAGATTCTAATTCAGCCACTGCAGAAAGAACTTCTGATGCAAAAAGTTCAAACTTATCAAGAAGTTCTTTTTCATCATCAAGGTCTTTTAAAATCTCGCTGTTTGAAATGAAAATCGCTCGCAATGAAGTAACATATGACGCCGCATAATTCAGATAACCTAAAATTACTGCTGCGTTCTCTTTATGGTTGAGCATTGCATCAGCGCATAAATCAGAATAGTGCATCACTTTGCTTGCGAGTGGTTTCATTTCATCTAATAAATTAAGATGGGAAAAATCCATGTGTTATACCTCCTTATATAATATTTGATTAAATTATACTACATAAGGCGAAAAAAGTCAACAAAAAGGAGAATGAAATGAAAAAAAGTGGAGAGGTCTATTATCCCAGACTTGAATCGGAGATAATTGGCAGAGGAATACAGAAAAAAGATATATATGGTTTGCTTGAAATCGACCGTTCGTCACTTACGAACAAACTTAACGGCAACAGTTCTTTTACAATTGAACAGGCTTTGTTGATTTGGAAAAAATGGTTCAGCGATATTCCGATTGATAAATTATTTAAATCATCAAGGAAGTGATAAAAGTGTAATCAAAATTCCCATCTCCTGAGTAAGAGATGTAAAACCATCTGCTTGCCATGCCGAAAGGCAAAAAATTACATAACGGTTTTTAAGAGCAAGAAGTTTCCGTAAAAAACATAGGGTGAGGGCAGCCGACGCTATAAAATGTCCGGCTCTTCGAAACGTAGTCCTGACGTTCCGGACAAGCAGGAGAGGAATCTTAGATGCTAAAAATCCTCAATAAACAAAGAGCATAGGTAGGATGTTCCACCGGAAGGAAAATACAGCGGAAGAAAAAAGAACGTGGGATGGAATGCGTTAGTGGATATGATCCGACTGCTGTAACGGCTGAAAAACCGTGCTGTCAGGACGCCGATGAAGCGACCGAACGACCGATATACGGCGAAAAAGCATCATAAGGCACAGCTTTTTTATTTTCCGCTAAGCCGGGAAAACTGTGCCTCTTCACTCCCTCGCTCCCTCAACCGGTCAGTTTTCAACTGTTAAGCCAACAGTTTCAACGTTGAAAATATGTTGAAAAAATACATTTTTCTTTTTTAAATCATCGGGGGTGCAGGGGGTGTCCCCCTGCAGAGCCCTACGGGAACTTTTGAAAAAATTTAGGAGAGGATAAAATTGAAATCAAGGATAATAACCAGCAGTTCTGAGGTCAGACGTCTTGCAAAAGAAGAGTACTTACGGCTGAAAGATACGGTTTATGAAAATGTAATAAAAGATGTAATTCCCCAGTTTATGGGCGTTTGCATGGTGATTTTAAACCGTGAAAACGGCTTTGGAGAAAAGCGTTTACAGCGTTTTCTTGACAGCGTTACATCAGAATTTGAAATCATGAATCGCGGTGTTTTTGGAAGAAACTATGATCCTCTGGATTGTCTTAAATTTCTGAAAGACAGATATAAAATTGATGTCGATAAGGAGTTTGGAAATGATTGACTGGAATACACAAAGAGACGTTATGTCCAATCCGTTTAACATTACAGTTCACAAAAGAACGTTTAAAAACTATCTTGAAATCATACTTGATGAAAATGGAAATGCATATTATGCCGTACCAAGCCATCAGACGTGGCTGATTCAAAAGGCCTGTGAAACACTTAACGTGAACCAAGAGGAATTAATGAAGCTCACACCTCGTGAATATTACTGCGATATGCTGACATGGCTTACAAAAATTACAGATTGTGTGGCTGTATGGGACATGGCATACATAGGTACTCTGAATAAAAATCAGAAATCACAATTAGAATTACTGACATTGGAAAACTTATATAAAGGGAGTATTTAAATGGAAAATCCGGAAATTTTTAAAAATGATGAATTCGGCACAGTCAGAACGCTGAATATAAACGGTGAACCGTGGTTTGTAGGCAAAGATATAGCAGAGATTTTAGGGTATCATAACACTCGTGATGCGATTGCTAAAAGAGTTGATGCAGAGGATGAATTGTGTGGCGTAGCTGTTTGCGACTCCATCGGCAGAGAACAATATCCGGTACTCATCAATGAAAGCGGACTTTACAGTATGATACTTTCAAGCAAGCTTCCTAAAGCCAAAAGATTTAAGCGATGGATAACATCAGAGGTGCTGCCGTCAATTCGCCGAACAGGTAAATATGTACATGAAAAAGCTCGTGAAGCCGAGGAACTTAAAATGCGTACACGGCTTGCAAAAACACTTATAGAGTGTGCCAATGAAATACTGGATATTCAGTCTGTGAAGAAATCGGTCAGCTTATCGCAGCAAATTTATTCGGCTAAGGAAATAGCTGAAATACTTGATGTTTCCGTTCAGAAAATAGCATATTTATCAAAGTTAAACGATATGAAAATTGATGAATATGGCAAGCGGATGTATGGAAGCTTTTTATATAACGAAAGGGCTGTTGAAAAATTCAGGGAAATATTGAAAAAGTGAAAGGGATATGACAATGAATAATAATGAAATAGAACGGTACGGAATGTGTTTGCCGGAGGTTAAAAAGATTTGCAATGGATATAAGGAAACTGAGATCATACGGCTGTCAGCCAGAACTACGTGGCTCAGCAACAATGACATACCAATCAGTGAAAATATTGCCGTGGCTCTGAACGCTATTGCGCAGTTAATGCATAATGCCGAGGTTGATAGAATCATGGACGGATATACGCAAAAATCAAGAGAAAGCAGGAATGAAAATGACTATAACAGAGTTTCAACAGAAACAGTCGCTTCCTTACGAAGCAAAAGTGGCGCATGCTGAAATAAGAGCATGGGAATTTTACAATACGATAACAGGGAGAGGCGATAATGTTCATGTCAGTGTTGGCGGTCTTGACAGCATTACGTTACTAATGTTTTTACGGAATATCGGCATCGATGTTCCTGCAATTTCCGTAAGCAGCCTTGAAGATAAAGGTAATCAGAAAATACATGAGCAGCTTGGTATAATAGATATAAAACCTTACAAAAGCAAAACACAGGTACTGAATGAATTAGGTTTTCCGGTTGTGTCCAAAGCAAAGGCAACCAAAATATCATATTTGCTGAATCCTGATGCTGAAAAGCAAACCTTTATACACGCCATTATGACCGGAGATATGGGCGAACAAGGAAAATTTCAGCATTCAAACAGAATCAAGCTTCCTGATAAATGGCTGAAAAAATTCGGCAAAAATTACGCTGAACATCGTCCCGATTTAGATTATGAAGATATTCCGGATTTCAAGGTATCTTCAAGGTGTTGTTATTACATGAAGGAAAAGCCTTGTGACGATTGGGCAAAGCAGCATAACAGCTATCCATATCTTGGGCTTATGGCTTCCGAGGGTGGACAGCGTGAAATGGGATTGATGAAAAACGGATGTAATTATTACGGCAAATCTGTTACAAGAAGCTGTCCTTTCGCTATTTTCAGCCGTCAGGATTTGTTACAGCTTGCACTTGATTTGAAAGTGCCTGTTCCAAGAGCATACGGTGAAATAGTCAGAGATGATAAAGGGCTGCTTAAAACAACAAGAGCACAGCGAACAGGGTGTTCTATGTGTGGGTTCGGTATACATATTGAAAAACGTCCGCATCGATTTGATCGTTTGCGAGAGGATAATCCTGCTGAATGGCGTTATTGGATGTATGACTGCTGCACCGACAGTAACGGTGAAAAATACGGCTGGGGAAGAGTGCTTGATCATATCGGAGTAGAATGGGAAGATGAATATTGTGAACAAGTGCAATTGCCACTTGATGAATTTTAGGAGGCTGAAAATGGAACGGGAAATTTTGTTCAGAGGGAAAAGGGTTGCTGATGAAGAGTGGGTTTATGGATATTATCTGTATGCCGATGAAGATGCTGCGCCTGTTATTATTGACAAGCATTGTTATTCCTACGTTATTATCCCCGAAACTGTCGGACAGTACACAGGCTTGACCGACAAGAACGGCACGAGGATTTTTGAAGGAGATATACTTAGTTTAAAGCATTACATGATAAATGATCTTGTTGTTGTAAAATTTGGTAAATATGAAGATGGTAATATCCACGATGATATTCCCTGTGGTCATGTTGGTTTTTACCTTGATTTCAGCGAAAGTTTTAAAGAAAAAAATTATTACAGAAATGATATTTGTTTTTTTGCTCCTAAATGTGAGGTCATCAGCAATGTACACGATAACCCGGAGATGATTGGAGATAATGAAAATGCCTGAAATAAAATTAAAACCCTGTCCGTTTTGTGGTGGATTGCCGATTCTAAATAACGAAAAAAACAGAGCATGCAGTTTTGTGAAGTGCATAGAATGCGGTGCAGAATCAGGTTTGGTAAAAGTATCGGCAGAATACTGCTCAGATGAAAAGGCAGCTGAAGCTTGGAACAGGAGGACAAGCAATGAGACTGATTGATGCTGAAGAATTTTATGAAATTCTGGATATTATAAAATTTAAAGACGAAAATGAATCATCCTTATGGCATCAGGGCTGGAACGAAGCGATTGATGCTGTTATAGATCATCTTGCAGAAATGCCTGTTATAGTAGGGGTGAGAAAGAAAAAACTTAATAAAATTTTAGCAGCTGCTTGTAGCAATAGCCATTTAAAGATGAAATATTGTGAGGCTGTTGAGCGACTTGAACGCATGATGGTAAGTAAAATAAAGGATTTAAAGGAAGCTGAAAGCAATATCCCAAGCAAAAAGCTAATAGATTATATAAGCCGTGATATTTCTGCACTTGATTTAGGAATTAAAAAACTTGGTAGAACAGGAGAATGGATACCGGATGGTCACAAATATAACCATTGTTCCGAATGCCATTGTGGTTATGATGAACCGAACTATGCAACGCCTTACTGTCCAAACTGCGGGGCGAAGATGGAGGGTAAAAATGAATGAAACAGATAGTTTGTAAAAAGTGTGGGAGCGTTTCACTATATACCGAGCTAAAAGGCAATAATACAGGGTTGTATTGCAGCGAGTGTGGTGCATGGATAAAATGGCTAAACAAAAATGAGTTAAGAGCATTTGAACATAGTAAAAAGATGAAAAATGATAAAACATCAAATAATGCTAAATGGATTTATACAGTACTTTGTGATTGCAATTTATCAGAGGTAAAATGTTCAAATTGTGATTATGCTGTTATAACAGAATCTCATAAAGCCGCAAAGGTTTCTGAATTTAAATATTGCCCCAACTGTGGGGCGAAGATGGAGGTGTAAAAATGAATGAAACAGATTTTTACATAAATCAAAAACCTGTCTCGATCGCATTTGAATGTCCAAATTGTAATTGCGATGTGATTATCGACTGGGGAGAATTAGATGTTCCTGAATATTGGGGAGATGATTGGGGCGAGGTAGAATGTCCTCAATGTGGGAAAACTGTTTCACTTGGAGATTATGACATGGATTGAAAGGAGAGTGCAGAAAATGTCAAAATGTAAAAATTGTTATCATAACAAGGTTTGTTCTCTTGCGAGAACCTATGAATCAGAAAATCACCTTATAGGTTATCAGGAGCTGATAGAAAAATGCGAGAACTTCAAGAACAAGGATTTGATATTGGAGTTGCCTTGTAAAGTTGGTGATACGCTGTATGTGATACTTAACAAATCCGAAAAATTCGGAGGTTATTACATAAAAAGAGAAAGAATCGTTGAAATATCAACAGCCGGAAGAATATGGACAAATGACTGCTATTACGATAATGACGATATAGGAAAAATGGTATTTTTAAGCCGTGAAGAAGCTGAAAAAGCGTTAGAGAGGTGTGAAAATGGAAAGTATTGAAAATAAATGTTTTTTTACAGGCGACAATAATTCTTGCAGAATATTAGATGTTGAAAATTGCGATGGAGCAAATACAAATTGCAAGTTTTTCAAAACAGAAAAGAAATTCAACGATGACAGAAACAAAGCTATTGACATGTGCCGTGAACGAGAACTATGTACAAGATGTAAATATAAGGCAAAGCCTTGTATGAAAAGTGATGAGGTGTAAAAATGTATGATATGATAAAAGACAACGTGAACCACCCTGAACATTATGAAACGGGTAAATTTGAGTGCATTGATGTAATGCAGGAAACACAGGGCATTGATGCTGTCAAGAGTTTTTGTATATGCAATGCATTCAAGTATCTGTACAGGCATCAGAGGAAAAACGGTGTTGAAGATATTCATAAGGCTATTTGGTATCTGAAAAAATACATAGAATTGGAGGAAATGAAAAATGAAGTATAAAATACTGCTGTTTCTGGTTTTGCTGGGGATGCTTACGGCGTGCGATTCAGACAAAAACTATACTTACGAGGACGTTGAGATAACTGGTACTGTAACTAAGCAGTATATTGAAGACGAAGTGACCGGACTTCATTCACACACATCTCATTACTACTACACCATTGTGGATTACGGTGGTGATGATCTCAAAGTGATAGAGGACAAAAAGTACTATCAGAGGCACAATATAGGTGATGAGGTGAAGCTCGTCAAACACCGTACATACAAAGACGGGAAGTGGATAAAAACTGAAATAAAATGGGAGGAAAATAATGATAGAGATTGAAAACGAAGAAGTTTACGGCTGGGAAATCGCAATCAGGGGTATGAGAAACCCTATGAACAGCTGGGATAAGTCGGATAGTTTTTACGGTTGCCGTGCTGGTGACTATGGTCGTACAGAAGCTGAGAAGTGTAACAAGATTTGTAGAGGCGACTGCTCATACTGCATCGGATTGAACGACCTTACACTGATGAGAAAGCTTGTTTTATTGGGTACAGACCACAGTAAATTCATGAGAATGCTAACCGTAACGTGCGACATCACAGCTCCACTTTACTGGTGGAAAGAGTTTGATACATATAAGGTCGGAACGGTCAGAAATTCATGTTCCACAATGCATAAAATTCACGAAAAAGAGTTTACTCTTGACGATTTTTCACATGAGCATTTAGGAGTGGATTACCTTAATGAAGGAGACGCAGCGCATAATAACTTATGGTTTTTTCATATGGTGAAAATCATAGAAGCTTTGAATATCGCCCGTGACTATTATAACCGTGAGTCACATTCTGAGTTAAAAAAGAAATACTGGTGGCAGATGATACAGCTTCTTCCGTCAAGCTACAACCAGCGTGCGACTGTACAGATGAATTATCAGGTTCTCAGAAATATGTACCATGCAAGGAAAAATCATAAGCTCGATGAATGGCGTGACTTCTGCAAATGGATAGTATCATTGCCTTATTCAGAGCTGATAACAGGAGGTAATAAAAAATGACGATTGAAACAAAATTACAGATCGAGGCTTTGAAAGCCTTAGAAAACGAGGTAAAAAAAGAAAGTTATGCAGAAGATGAAGATTATGTGTATTTTACGTTTGATGGCTATCGTGCTACCCGTATTGCAAAGCAGGATTTTTTCCTTGATACGGACAAGCTGACATTGTCGGAAAGTCTGTCCGAGAATTTCGATTCAGGAAGGCTTGCGGATACATATAAGCTTTCAGTCACTGATGAAATGAGAGATTTAAAACCGGGTACTTTAACAATTTTGAAATGCGAAAAATTCCGCACAGGAATAAATACCGACTTTCTGAAAATGTATTTAAAAAAGGGCGGTACGCCTTATGCAAAAAGCGAAAAATCTCCGATATATTTTACTTGGGGTGATAAGATTTTTGCAATTGTTATGCCGATATCTCTTAAACAGGAGGAATAAAATGTGTATAAAATGAAATGTCCTAAATGTGGTAAACGTGCTTTCGACATATCTGTTCTGCCGATAGTTCCGGTTATAGTGGAGCTGAAATGCCCGAACTGCCGCAATATTGTAAAAATACCTTGCACGCCTAAGATGTGCATGAAAAATAATCATACCGAGCAAAGGAACTAAAGTTGCCAAATAGCCGGATGACATACAGATTGACATATAGTCTTTCTGCGTGTTGTCCGGCTTTTTTGTATATAAAAATATTATTAGGAGGTAAAACTATGAATCAATCTGAACTTTTGCAGAATGTCATCAAATGTGTTGAGAATCTTGCTGAAAGCCTGAAAACCCTTGCGACTTCCATGACGTTGTCAGACGATTTCAAGCAGATCAGTCCGCCTTTGGAAGAACCTGTAACCGAAGAAAAACCAAATGAAAAGCAAGTCACGCTTGCCGAGGTCAGAGGGCTGCTTGCCGAAATTTCACAATCAGGATGTACAGCCGATGTAAAAAATCTGATAGCCAAGTACGGCGGTAAGAAACTGAGCGACATCAAGGAAGAACACTTCAACAGCTTGTATAAGGAAGCGAAGGAATTGAAAAATGCCGCCGATTAAACATGCCGTTCTCTCTGCTTCATCAAGTCACAGATGGCTTAATTGTACGCCGTCTGCACAGCTGGAACGAAGCTTTGAGAACAAGGATACTATTGCTGCCGCCGAGGGTACTGCCGCGCACGCTCTATGCGAATACAAGCTGAGAAAAGCATTAGATGAAGACGCCGGAAACCGTCCTGTTTCCGAATACGATTCGCAGGAAATGGAAGACCATACATCTGATTATGTATCGTATGTATTGGAACAGCTTGAACTTGCAAAGAAAAACTGCTCTGATCCACTTTTGCTTATAGAGCAGAGACTTGATTTCAGCAGCTATGTACCTGATGGATTCGGCACAGGCGACTGCCTTATAATTTCAGACGATACGCTTCACATTATTGACTTCAAATACGGAGTCGGCGTGTTGGTAGAGGCTGAAAATAATCCGCAGATGATGCTTTACGCTCTCGGCGCATTGTCGCTTTATGATTCGCTTTACGACATAAAAAACGTGTCCATGACCATTTTTCAGCCGCGCCGTGAAAACGTTAGTACGTGGGAAATCCCTGTATCTGAATTGCTGAACTGGGCAGAAAATGAACTCAGACCAAAGGCACAGCTTGCGAATAAGGGTGAGGGAGAATTCTGTTGCGGAGAATGGTGTACATTCTGCCGTGCGAAAGTAAAATGCAGGGCGAGAGCTGAAGCCTGTCTGGAGCTTGCAAAATATGAATTTCAGACGCCTCCTCTTTTGGAAGATTCTGAAATAGAGGAAATACTTGAAAAAATAGATACTCTGACAGCTTGGGCAAGCAGCATCAAAGACTACGCTTTTAATGCGGCTTTACAAGGCAAGCAGTGGAATAATTTCAAGCTCGTAGAGGGCAGGTCAAACCGAAAGTACACCGATGAGGAACAGGCTGCAGAAGCTGTAAAATCAGCCGGATTTGACCCTTATGAACACAAGATCATCGGCATCACGGCTATGACAAAACTTCTCGGAAAAAGCAGGTTTGAAGAACTTCTCAAAGACTTTATTTATAAGCCGCAGGGAAAGCCTGTATTAGTGCCGATGTCAGATAAACGTCCGGCTATCAATACGGCACAGGCAGATTTCAGCAGTATTTAAAAGTGCGAATATGATTACAAAATTAAAATCTGGAGGTATTATTATGTCAAATGAAAGAAAAACAAAGGTTATCACAGGTCCGGTACGTCTCAGCTATGCGAATATCTGGGAGCCGAAATCCATCAACGGCAGCGATGCGAAATACAGCGTTTCGCTTGTTATTCCCAAGTCGGATAAGTCTACCATTGATAAAATAAAGGCTGCGATTCAGGCGGCTTACGAGGACGGCGAAAGCAAGCTGAAAGGAAACGGCAAGTCTGTACCCTCTCTTAAAAATCTTAAAACACCGCTCCGTGACGGCGATGAGGAACGCCCGGATGATGAGGCTTACAAGGACTGCTATTTTGTAAATGCCAACAGCAAATCAGCTCCCCAGATCGTAGATCAGAGAGTACAGCCGATTCTCGATCAGAACGAGGTTTACAGCGGCTGTTATGCGAGGGTTTCAATCACGTTCTATGCATTCAACAGTAACGGCAATAAAGGAATTGCCTGTGGTCTGGGCAACATTCAGAAGGCCAGGGACGGCGAGCCTCTTGGTGGTCATACCAATGCAGAGGACGATTTCGATACGCTGGATGATGATGATTTTCTTTCTTGATTTAAGCAAAAACAATTAAATTCAGATGGGTGGGAGGGCGGTTTTAAATTTATGAAAAATATATCTATTGATATCGAAACATTTTCCGATGTAGATTTATCAAAATGCGGTGTTTACAAATATGTGGAATCTTCAAATTTTGAAATTCTGCTGTTCGGATACTCCGTTGACGGCGAAGATGTGCAGGTTGCAGACCTTGCGAACGGTGATAAAATACCTGATGAAATTCTGTCGGCTTTGACTGACAACAGCGTTATAAAATGGGCTTTCACTGCAAATTTTGAAAGAGTATGCCTGTCGGCATATCTTAAAAAACATTACTCACAGTATAATTTTGACGGAGATTATCTTGACTCATCATCATGGCGATGTACTATGATATGGTCGGCATATCTCGGACTTCCATTATCGCTGAAAGGCGTGGGAGCAGTTCTTAAGCTGGACGAACAGAAAATGGACGAGGGGAAAGAACTTATCAGATATTTTTGTGTTCCATGCAAGCCTGCCAAAACCAACGGCGAAAGAACGAGAAACTATCCTTGCCATGCACCGGATAAGTGGTACACTTTCAAAAAATACAATAAACGTGACGTTGAGGTGGAAATGGCAATACAACAAAAATTATCACGTTTTCCCGTTCCCGATTTTGTCTGGAAAGAATATCAGCTTGACCAGAAAATCAACGACAGAGGTATTAAAGTTGATCTGGAAATGGTGAAAAACGCGATAGAAATTGACGAAATGTCACGGTGCAAATTATCAGAAAAAATGTGGAAACTTACACATATAGAAAATCCAAACTCCGTACAGCAGATGAAAAACTGGCTTTGCGAACATGGATTAAAGGTGGATTCTCTCGGTAAAAAAGAAGTATCTGAACTGATCAAGACCGCAGCTCCAAAGCTCACAGAAGTTCTTGTTTTACATCAGCAGCTTGCAAAATCATCCGTGAAAAAATATCAGGCAATGCAGAATTCCGCTTGTAAGGACAGCCGTACAAGGGGTATGTTTCAGTTTTACGGAGCGAATCGCTCCGGTCGCTGGGCAGGAAGAAATATTCAGCTCCAGAACCTGCCCCAGAACCATATAGAAGATCTGGAACAAGCAAGAGGACTTGTAAAATCGGGCAATTTTGAGGCTCTTGACTTGCTTTATGAAAATATTCCCGATACGCTGTCTCAGCTTATCCGTACTGCATTTGTTCCACGTGACGGAATGAAATTTATTGTCGCTGATTTTTCGGCGATCGAAGCTCGTGTGATCGCATGGCTTGCAAATGAAAAATGGCGTATGAAAGCCTTTGCAAACGGCGAGGATATTTACTGCGCTTCAGCGTCAAAAATGTTCGGCGTGCCTGTTGTAAAGCATGGTGAAAACGGGCATTTAAGGCAGAAAGGCAAGGTTGCGGAACTGGCGTGCGGCTACGGCGGATCAGTGGGAGCGATGAAATCTATGGGCGGCTCGGAACTGGGATTGTCCGACAGCGAATTAAAGCAGATAGTTGACGATTGGAGAACGGCAAGTCCTAACATTGTAAAGCTCTGGTGGGACGTAGATAAAGCCGTAAAAGACTGTGTCAAGATGAGAATCGAAACAGAAACCCACGGCTTAGAGTTTACATACGAAAGCGGATTTTTATTTATATGGCTTCCTTCAGGCAGACATCTTGCTTACGTAAAACCACGTATCGGTGAAAACAAATTCGGCGGTGAATCCGTTACTTACGAGGGTATCGGGACAAATAAAAAGTGGCAGAGACTTGAAAGCTACGGTCCGAAGTTTGTAGAAAATATTGTACAGGCAATTGCCCGTGACCTTTTGATGCATTCTATGCAGTCGCTGAAAAATCATGCGATTGTCGCTCATGTACATGATGAAATAATTATTGAATGCAATAAAGATTTATCGCTTGAAACTGTCTGTGAGATAATGAGCAGAACTCCGGGCTGGGCAAGCGGATTACTGCTTCGGGCAGACGGATACGAATGTGAATTTTATAAAAAAGATTGAGGTGATATTTTGAATAAATACAACAAAGAGGGCTATTTTGACCCGACAGCATTTTCGGCACTTTCACGGATAGAACATCAGGAAAAGAAGAAAAAGAAACGCCGTTCAAGGAAACGCAAAGAACCTTCATACCCTGTCGTTTATATATGCTCGCCGTATTCGGGCGATACCGAAAACAATATGGAAAAGGCGCGCAAATACAGCAGATTTGCTGTTGAAAAAGGCTGCCTGCCCATAACTCCGCATATCTATTTCACGCAGTTTATGAATGACGATATACCTGAAGAACGCAGCACGGCAGTTTCTATGAACCTTGTTTTAATGCGCAAGTGCAGCGAGCTTTGGGTGTTCGGAGACGTCATATCCAAGGGCATGAAAGCAGAGATCGGCAATGCTAAAAGAAAGCATATAAAAATCCGACATTTCAGTGAAGATATGGAGGAAAAAGCATGAAATTTACATTGTATACGGCGGACTGCCGTGAGAATGCAAAAAATGTATATTATACAAATAGTATAAATATAACCGATGAAGAAAGTCTGAAAAAAGCCGTCCGATTTGACCATGTTTCGGCAAGATTCAAGGACGGCAAAAGGAGCAACGATAATTTTGAAACAGGCAACTGCCTTATGTTTGACTGCGACAACAGTCATTCGGAAAATGTAAATGACTGGGTAACTCCCTTTGAACTTGCGTGTACATTCCCGAATGTTGAATTTGCAGCAGTCTACAGCCGAAATCACATGAAGGCAAAAGGTGAAAAAGCAGCAAGACCAAAGTTTCATGCGTACTTCGGTATTTCCGGATCGCTGAACAATGAGGAACGAACACAGCTGAAAAAAGATATACTGGAACAGTTCCCATATTTCGACAATAAGGCTCTTGATGACGCACATTTTTTCTTTGGCGTGGAGAATCCGGAAGTGGAAATATACAGTGGAGATATGAACGTTGACGAATATTTCGGAAATGATGATTTTGCAAAATGGGACGAACAGACGGAGTATATCGGAGAGGGTTCACGAAACAGCACAATGAGCCATATCGCCGGAAAGCTCATCAAGAGATACGGAAATACGGAAGCCGCATACAAGCTGTTTATGAGATCGGCTGAAAAATGTATGCCGCCTTTGCCCGATGATGAATTGAATGCGATATGGAACAGCGCAAAGAAATTCGGCGCAAAGGTATCAAAACAGGACGGATATATTCCACCTGAAATTTATGGTCAGATGTACAGCTTACGTCCTGATGATTACTCCGATATCGGACAGGCAAAGGTACTTGCAGCAGAATATGCAGGAGAAATGGCGTATACAGACGCAACGGAATATTTATGCTTTGACGGTACGCACTGGACGGAATCAAGGCAGACGGCTGTCGGCAGATGCGAGGAATTTCTTGACAGACAGCTTGAAGAAACAAGAACGGCGATAGAACAGACAAGAAAAATGCTTACCGATTCCGGCGTTGATAAGGATTTGATAGCTGTCGGTGGAAAGGCTCTTGAAAAAGCAATAAATCCGAAAAGCGAGAACGCTTTTATGGAGTATAGATCTGCTCTTTCTTATCGAAATTTCGTCATGAAACGCCGTGATATGAAGTACATAACGTCTGCTTTGCAGGCTGCTAAACCTATGCTTCTGAAAAATATTTCTGAGTTTGACAGTCAGGAATTTTTGCTGAATACTCCCGATTTTACGGTTAATTTAAAAAACGGAACGCATAGAGAACATCGTGCGGAAGATTTTATTACTAAAATGACCTCCGTATCTCCGGATACGGAAAATAAAGAACTCTGGGAAAATGCTGTAAGGCAGTTTTTCAGTGATGACGAAAATCTGATCGATTATGTTCAGCAGATAACGGGACTTTGTGCGATCGGTAAGGTTTATGTTGAATCGCTTATTATCGCTTACGGAGAGGGCAGCAACGGCAAATCGACTTTCTGGAACGCCATTGCAAAGGTTCTGGGAACGTATTCGGGAGCTATGTCCGCCGATACTCTCACAATGGGTTGCAAGCGCAACGTCAAGCCTGAAATGGCAGAGCTGAAAGGTAAACGCCTTGTAATTGCTGCTGAACTTGAAGAGGGCATGAGGCTGAATACAAGCATTGTAAAACAGCTGTGCTCCACAGATGAGATCACAGCAGAAAAGAAATACAAAGACCCATTTCGCTATACTCCTGCGCATACGCTGGTGCTTTACACAAACCATCTTCCAAGAGTAGGCGCTAACGATGACGGTACTTGGAGACGATTGATAGTCATTCCGTTCAACGCAAAACTGGAGGGCAATTCGGACATCAAAAATTATGCGGATCACCTTGTTCAGAACGCAGGAGGCGCTATACTGCAATGGGTTATAGACGGAGCTGAAAAGGTCGTCAAAAACAATTTCAAGCTTACTGTTCCGCAGTGCGTGAAAGAGGCTGTTCGCCGATACCGTGAGGGCAACGACTGGCTGTCAAGCTTTATTGAGGAATGCTGTGAAACGGATAGGACTTATACTCAGAAATCAGGTGAAATATACCAAGAATACAGAGCTTATTGCGCAAGAAATGGAGAGTACACCAGAAGCACCACCGACTTTTATACCGGATTGGAGAATGCAGGATTTGAGAGATTTAAAAATCAGAACAGGAGCTTTGTAAGAGGTCTGAAATTGAAATCAGAATTTTCAGAGTAATATTTTAATTATTACATTATAGTTACAATTGTAATCGATGCGCAACAAAAATCCATATTTTTACGAAAATTTGATAATGGCTTACAAATCGCATAAATACGGCATTTTTGAAATTTGTGTTAGGGTCGATTAGGGTCAATATATAAAACCCTTTAGTACTGAAAATTTATTACAAAATAGTAACAAAAAATATATATAAGAGAAGTTTTAGAAATGACCCTAATCGACCCTAACGTCAGGAGGTTTTATGAAAGAAAAAGAAATTGAAAAAAGACTTGTTCGGGAGGTCGGAAAAAGAGGAGGTCTTTGCTGGAAGTTTACCAGTCCGGGGACTGATGGCGTGCCGGACAGGATCGTATTGATGAAAAATCGGAAAATTGCTTTTGTGGAACTGAAAGCCCCCGGAAAGAAAATGCGTCCTTTGCAGGAGCGTAGAAAATTACAGCTTGAAAAGACAGGCTTTCCGGTTTACTGCATTGATAATTCTGATGATATAATTCCCATGATTGATGAAATAGAAAGAGGTGGAGACGCATGAAGTTCATACCGCATGATTATCAGAAATATGCAATTGATTTTATTGAAACACATGAAACGGCTGCTTTATTCCTTGATTGCGGACTCGGCAAAACGGTCACAACGCTTACGGCAATTCAGGATCTGATGTACGACAGCTTTGATGTGAGAAAGGTTCTGATCATAGCTCCCCTGCGTGTAGCGAAAAATACATGGTCTGCTGAAATCGAAAAATGGGAGCATCTCAAACACCTGACTTATTCCATCGTTGTCGGAACGGCAGAAGAACGCAAAACGGCATTATCAAAACAGGCTGATATTTATATTATCAACCGTGAAAATATCCAGTGGCTTGTGGAGCAGGGCGGCTTTGATTTTGATATGCTTGTCATCGATGAGCTTTCATCATTCAAATCCGGACAGACAAAACGATTCAAGTCCTTGTGGAAAGTACGCCCGAAGGTAAAACGAATAGTCGGACTTACGGGAACGCCAAGCAGCAACGGACTTATGGATCTATGGGCTGAATTTAAATTGCTTGATTTCGGTGAACGTCTGGGACGGTACATAACGAATTACAGGAATGAATTTTTTATTCCCGACAAGAGAAACCAGCAGATAATTTTTTCGTACAAGCCGAAAGAGTTTGCAGAGGAAGAAATATACAAGAGGATCTCGGATATCACCATTTCCATGAAAGCCCTTGACCATTTACAGATGCCTGAATGTGTGATGAACGAGGTCATAGTAAAGCCTTCCGAATCCGAAAGACAGAAATATGACAGTCTGAAAAAAGACATGGTTCTTGCATTGGGCGATACTGAAATTGACGCTGTTAATGCGGCAAGTCTCAGCAATAAGCTGTTACAGATGGCGAACGGTGCGATCTATGACGAGGACAAAACGGTAATTCCAATTCATGATAAAAAACTTGACGCATTAGAGGACCTGATCGAATCGGCAAACGGTAAGTCTGTTTTGGTGGCGTATTGGTTCAAGCATGATCATGAAAGAATTTCCGAAAGACTTCATAAGCTGCATATTCCCTTTTCAAGTCTGGACAGCGACAGCAGTATCAGGAGATGGAACAAGGGCGAATTGCCTGTTGCATTAATACATCCGGCTTCGGCAGGTCATGGACTGAATTTACAGTCGGGAGGTTCAACGCTGATATGGTTCGGCTTGACGTGGAGTCTGGAGTTGTATCAGCAGACAAATGCAAGATTATGGAGACAGGGACAAAAAGCCGAAACCGTGGTAATTCATCACATCATAACTCAGAATACCGTTGACGAACAGGTCATGAAAGCACTGCAAAGGAAAGAAAAAACACAGACAGCCTTGATGGACGCTGTCAAGGCTGAATTGGGTGCGTGACCGCACAGGACATACCGTACAGTTCATAACTGTAAAATCCTATAAAACTCTTGCGAGGATAATTAGCGTAAAATTGAAAGGATGGATAAAAATGAAAATAGAATTATTTAACGATAATTTCCAGAATTATAAACGCTATGGAATACCAAAAGCGCAGCTTGTGATTGCTGATATTCCGTACAACATCGGCAACAACTTTTATGGCAGTAATCCGATGTGGTACAACGGCGGCGATAACAAAAACGGTGAAAGCAAGCTTGCGAAAAAGGCGGCGTTTAACACTGATTACAGTTTTAACATTGCCGAATATTTCCACTTCTGTAACCGATTGCTGAAAAAAGACCCGTTAAAAGGCGGAGAAAGAGGGAAAAGTTCCGATGCGCCGTGCATGATAGTTTTCTGTGCTTTTGAGCAAATCCAAACAGTTATTACATACGCTGAAAAATATGGATTCAAGCATTACATTCCACTGATATTCTGTAAAAATTACAGTCCACAGGTTCTTAAGGCAAATATGCGTGTATGTGGTGCAACTGAATATGCATTGCTGCTTTATCGTGACAAGCTTCCAAAGTTCAGAAATGACGGTCACATGATACTTAACTGGTTTGAGTGGAAAAAGGAAAACAAAAATATTTATCCGAAAATACATCCGGCACAAAAGCCTGTAAGCGTGCTGAAAAGGCTGATTGAAATTTTTACAGACGAAGGCGATGTGGTAATCGATCCTTGTGCCGGAAGCGGTTCAACTTTGAGAGCTTGTGCCGAGCTTAATCGCAGCTGTTACGGTTTTGAAGTTGATAAAAACTTTTACAGAGAGGCTAATGAAAAAATGCTGACCAATATTCAGCAAAGCATGGAGGTACATATATGACCGCAAAGGAATATCTGGAACAAGCAAGATTTCTTGATCTGCGTATTAATGCAAAGCTTGAAGAAGTCGAGCAGCTGAACGCTTTGGCAACAAAAGCAACGTCTGTATATAGCGATATGCCGGGCAGTCCTAACAGGGATACTGCAAAAATGGCAAAAACCATTGAAAAAATCGTAGATCTGGAAAATGAGATAGACAGGGACATTGATGAGCTTGTAGACCTCAAGCGTGAAATATCAAATGTGATCAAAAGGGTTCAGAATCAGGAACATCAATACATTTTGGAACAAAGATATCTGCATTTTGTAAAATGGGAATATATTGCAGTTGATATGGCACTTGAACTGCGATGCGTATACAGGCATCATGGTTCTGCGCTTTCCGAGGTTCAAAAAATTATTGATAATTTTAAAATTTGTCACTAAAAGTCATTGAAAGTCACTATTGACTTATGATATACTTAGAATAGCAAAAAAGTAAAACCCCGGCTTTTTACGGTCGGGGTTAGTTATGAAGGGAGCGATGAAAAAATTGTTTTTCAGAAATAAAAAAAGAATGCTTTATGTTTGCAACCCAAGAAAAAATAACGAGTGTGCTAAAACTGAATGTCAAAAAGACTGCTTTATGACAACAAAAAGAAAATTCGCAAAGCGTAATAAACTGCATAGACCCGTTAAAGCAGATTGTTCCCTTCTGTATTTTGTGAATTTTCTTTTTTGATGTTAGTATCAAGATATGCATAAATCATTTTTGGAAGCCATTCCGGTGGTTTACGAATCCCACGTTCCCAAGCTTCAATTGTACTTTTAGGAATATCGGTTAGGTCACTCAATTTTTGCTGAGTTAAGCCGAAATGTGCTTTTAAATCTTTTATCCAGTTCAAAATATTCTCCTTGACTAATTTTCGATTTTAGAGTATAATATAAGCAAGAACCACAGCAGTAAGGCTTGCAGCGGTTCTTGGTGGTAATCTAAGTGGCTGGGGTTAACGTGTCAGCCGCTTATTTTTTATCTTGTATTGCTTATGTATTCGAGGCATTCAACGATTTCTGCATCGCTGTGACCGTGACTTCTAAGCCATTCAATCAGTGCAGCCAATTCACTTTTGGTCATTTCGTCCATTTCCTCACTTCCTTCCATAAGAGTTTCTTCTCTGCCTTACAATAATATTATACCATACATTGTATGGTATGTCAAGCCTTTTTTACAAATTTTTTGAAAAAATTTTTTAGCCCTAACCGATTTGGTCAGGGCTTTTATTATGCCATAACGGAGGTGTATTCAAATGAAAAAGCAGGAACTTCAACTTGCTGATATAAACAATAATCTGCAAAATATTTACACATTGCTTGAAAAACTGGTTTCTATAAATTTACGAGCTGAAAGTAAACCTACCCCGTGGCTAACTGATAAGAATCGTAAAAAAGCTGAGATGTTAAGAACAAGCAACCCAGATGTGTACGATTACATTATCGAAGTTTTCAAGTGCTATTTTACGGATTAAGCAAGAGCAAATATGGAAATAACAAGTGCAGCCAAAGAAATAAAAACGGGAATCCAAAAGCGTTGTTTATCACGGGATAGATGCACAAGATATCGGTTACCTTTATCAGTTATCCTTACATATTCTTTAACTGGAACATGATTAGCTATTTTGTCAATTTTAAATTCTGTAAACTGAGCATAACCTTCAGATATCAAAATGTCGAAATCGGACGAATATTTGATAGTGCCTTTATTACGAAGTTTTTTTAATAATTTCTGTTCAGAACGCAATAAAACAGTATTTGAAAAATTTGTATTTTCCATAAAATCTATCTTCTTTCTTTGTAAAAATATAATGATAAAACCTTTAATGAGATTTTAAAGAAAACTACATCAAAGGTTTTATCTTTTAGTTATTCTTTCGGCTTATCCCTGCAAAGTTCGTCAAGCGTTACGCCGAGTGCATCGGCAAGCTTGATGGCGTTTGAAACAAGGCAATCTCCGTTTCGGAGAATGTTTTCAACGGTTCTTTTAGGCAATCCGGCTGAATCTGCGAGTTGCTGAACTGTTAAGCCTTTTTCACTGCGAAACTGTTTTAAGTTCATCTTTTCTTTCCTTTCAAGTAAAAAAATACAATTAGCTTTGCGAGCCCGAAAGCTATAAGCAGAATGCCAAGTTTTGTAAGTATTCCCATTGCTATTGACATTGGCAATTTAATATGCTATAATCATTGGTAGCAGTGAGGGTGGTTTCCCACCCTTTGCTATCCATTCTGTTAATCCATGAGCTTGTCAATCAGGATAAGCAGAATTCCGATTATGAGGTCTACTAACGCTCCAATCAGAAGATTGATGAGGTCAATCTTTGTTTTAGGTTTTTTGCGTTTAGTGGACTTCTTTTTGTGCTTTGCCAATGCTTGTCACCTCCTTTCTACATTTATTATTATACCACATTTCAAGGTGGTTGTCAAGCCTTTTTTACAAATTTTTTGAAAAAATTTTTTTAGCCCTAACCGATTTGGTCAGGGCTTTTCTTATACCATAACGGAGGTGTAAACAGTGCCAAGAAAAAGCAAACGCCCATGCAGTCACCCCGGCTGTCCGAACTTAACAGACAGCAGATATTGCGATGAACATAAACCAATGTACCCGGACAGACCATCGGCTGCCAAGCGTGGTTACGGCAGTAAATGGCAAAAGGTAAGCCGCGCATACCTCCGGAAGAATCCGTTGTGTGTGATATGCCTGAGCAAAGGCAAGTACACCGCCGCAACGGTAGTCGATCATATCACTCCCCATCGCGGCGATAAGGTTTTGTTCTGGAATGAAAGTAACTGGCAAGCCCTATGCAAGCCGTGCCACGACCGAAAGACGTGGACGGAGGACAACAATCCCGAATACAGATATTAGAAACGCCGAGAACGCGCTGTAAAGCTTTGTACGGCGTTTTGTTTTTGGTGGTGAAGCTATACTAAAAAATATCAAGAGGGGCATTGTTGGGCGTTCTGGCGCACGTGAGGGGGTATCAAAATCTCTGTGGGCGTTTTAACGAAAGACCGGCGCCCAGCTCCGTGTGCAAAAATCGGATTTCAAAGGGGGTATTAACCCCGAAATTTCGTGGTACAAGCCGAAACTTACGCAGTTTCGGTTATTTTTATAGCTAAAGGCAGGTGAAAACAATGGCAAAAGACGGTACGCAAAGAGGCGGCGCAAGAGTAGGCGCAGGACGTAAATCAAAAGCGTTGACGGATAAGATCAACGAGGGGCTTTCAGCATCTGTCCTGAACTTTCCCGATGCAGACGCTCTGACAGGCGCTGATGTACCTCCGGTGAAAGAATTCATGAAAGCGAAACAGAAAAACGGCAAAGATTTTCTTGCAGAAGAAATTTACAACGAAACTTATCAATGGCTGAAAGCAAGAGGATGTGAAAAAGCCGTTTATTCCGAACTTGTCGCACAATATGCAATGTCCGTCAGCCGTTGGATTCAGTGCGAAGAAGTCGTATCGGAATATGGATTTCTTGCAAAGCATCCTACAACAGGAAATGCGATCGCATCTCCGTATGTTTCCATGAGCCAGTCTTACATGAAACAGGTAAATCAGCTCTGGTATCAGATTTTTCAGATAGTCCGTGAAAACTGCTCGTCTGAATTTTCGGGAACGCCTATGAACGATACAATGGAAAAGCTGCTCTCTTTAGGGAAAGGACGATGATATGGAATGCATATTTGAAAAAGTTTCTGACGCACAGATGCACGATGTATCTTTTGAATCCGATTTTGAGAATCCTGAATTTTTCGGAAGCATCAGAGCCGAAACAGAAAATCTGATGAAGTCAGAGTCCGAATATTTCAGCCGGACAGGTAACGGTGAGAGCGTACCTATCAATATGACTGCGCAGTTCGCTGAAAATCTCGCAAGAAGCCGTCAGAGCGATATGTGTATTTCAGAATTCGGCGAGCCGATGGTTGAAATAAGTGTGAAGTATACTTCACAGGCTATTGACGCATGGCGGCAGATAAAAAATCTTTTAAAGGGCGGTGAAACGCAGTGAAAACTACAACAGAATTTCAGCTTATTGACATAAACAGGCTTGTGCCATACGCAAACAATGCAAGAACGCACAACAAGGAGCAGATTTTAAAATTACGTTCTTCCCTGCGAGAGTTTGGATTTGTTAATCCGGTTATTATTGATAAGGATTACAACGTAATTGCAGGGCATGGCAGGATCATGGCGGCGAAAGAAGAAAATATCACAGAAGTGCCGTGTGTATTTGCCGACCATCTTACAGAGGCTCAGAAGAAAGCATACATACTTGCTGATAACCGTATGGCATTAGACGCCGGCTGGGATGATGAGCTTCTTGCCGTTGAAATGGAAGAATTACAGAATCTCGGATTTGACCTCGGTCTGACGGGATTTGATGAATCCGAAATTTCTGACCTTTTTGATACAAATTCTGAAAATGATGTAAAAGATGATGATTTTGATTTGACTGCCGCACTTGAAAAAGCCGCATTTGTACAGCGTGGCGATGTCTGGTCTGTCGGCAGACATAAGCTTATGTGCGGAGATGCGACCAGTGCGGACGACGTTTCTGCACTTATGGGCGATACGAAAGCAAATCTTATTCTGACCGATCCGCCTTATGGCGTTTCATTTAAGAGTGCAAGCGGTCTGACAATCCAGAATGACAGCATGAAAAATGAGGAATTTTATAGTTTCCTGCTTTCGGCATTTCAGAATATGGCTTACCATCTGGAAAAAGGCGGTGCAGCGTATATTTTTCATGCAGATACGGAAGGACTGAATTTTCGCAGAGCGTTTGTTGATGCCGGATTTCACCTTGCCGGATGCTGTATCTGGGTAAAAGACAGTCTTGTACTCGGACGCTCCGATTATCAGTGGCAGCATGAGCCTGTACTTTACGGTTTTATGCAGAATGGTAAACACTCGTGGTATTCCGACAGAAAGCAGACTACCATCTGGAATTTTGACAAGCCGAAACGAAATGCGAATCACCCTACTTCAAAGCCTCTTGACCTGCTTGGATATCCTATCGGCAATTCCACGCAGGAAAATGCTGTTGTTATTGATACTTTCGGCGGCAGCGGTTCTACTCTTATGTCTTGCGAGCAGATGAACCGTATTTGCTACACAATGGAGCTTGACGAAAAATATGCGTCTGTAATTTTACGGCGATATGTTGAAGATACAGGAAATGTTGACGGTGTATTTGTAATCCGTAACGGAAAGCAGATACCGTATTCCGAGCTTGTGAAGGAGGTGGAGCAACCATGACCAAACATGAATGCGCAATCGTGACTGCATATACAGAAGTTAGCATGCTCTGCGGTGATGATCTGAAATATTTCTATGATTACCTTTCCGGAATTATCGGCAGAAAAATATATTCACACGAAATCCCCATGGTAGTATCGCAGTACAAAGATACCGTTATCCGTGAGGATTTTTTGGCACTCTGTAAAAATGCCGTTGACAAGGAGACAGACAATGAATAGAAAACTTACACTCGGCAGTTTATTTTCCGGTTCCGGTTCATTTGAAACTGCTGCTTTATTATCGGGTATACGACCTGTCTGGGCAAGTGAAATTGAACCGTTCTGTATCAGAGTAACAACCCAAAGACTGCCACAGGTAAAGCATTTAGGCGATATTTCGCAGATTAACGGTGCGGATATTGAACCGGTGGACATAATCACATTCGGCAGTCCATGTACCGATTTATCTATCGCCGGAAAAAGAGCCGGACTGAATGCGGAACGTTCGGGACTGTTCTTTCAGGCTGTCAGAATTATCAGAGAAATGAGGTGTGCAGCGAATGGCAAATATCCGAGATTTATCGTGTGGGAAAACGTCACAGGAGCTTTCAGTTCCAACAGCGGAGCAGATTTCAGAAACGTCCTCGAAGAAATCTGTAAAATCAAAGACAGCTCAGTTTCTGTTCCTGAACCTTCGGGAAAATGGGCAAAATCAGGAGAAATCATGGGAGACGGTTTCTCCGTTGCCTATAGAACCCTCGATGCGCAATACTGGGGAGTTCCCCAGAGAAGAAAACGCATCTACCTTGTCGCAGATCTTGATGGAGAATGCGCCGGAAAAATACTTTTTGAGTCCGAGGGCGTGTCTGGGTATTCTTCGGAGAGCTTCCGAGCGTGGCAAGAAACTGCCCGAGGTGCTGAAAATCGCTCTGGAACGGCAGTCACTAACCTGATTTTATGTGATCAGGGCGGCGAAAGAATGGATGTTTTAAGCGATATTTCAGCAACTTTAAGAGCAGAAGCGCATCATTCTCCCTGCGTTTTATCTTCCGTATTTGAAAATCATTCACAGGATTCAAGATATACAGATCCGTTAGAAGTTGCGCCAACATTGTCTGCCAAACTTGGAACAGGCGGCAACAATCAGCCTTTTGTGGTTGAAAAACAAGCTTATGGAATCTGCTCCAAACATAGTAATTCCATGATGTCTGATAATCCCGACAGCGGATTTTATAAAGCTGAAACTTCACGGACTATCGACACAAGCAATCAGTCTCCATGTAAAAATCAAGGAGGCATGGTTGTGATAGAGGGAAATGGTTCACGTCCGTCACATCATGGTAACGGATACAAAGAAACCGATACCATGTACACCCTGAATTGTACGGAAAATCATGCGGTGGCTTTTTCGCAGGACGCTTATGACAAATATTCGGAAAATACGCGCGGTAGTTCTTTGAAAGCAAGCGGTGGAAGTTATGGAGGCGGTTCGGAAACAATCGTTTGTTCAAAATCCGAATATATCGTTCGCCGTCTTACGCCGCAGGAATGCGCGCTGCTTCAAGGTATGCCGACTTGGTGGTGCGATGGCCTGAAAACGGAAAATTCAACTGCCGAAGAAATTGACAGATGGTATGATATTTTTGAAACGCACCGCAAAGCCGTAGGAAAATCAACCAAACTAAAAAGCCGTAAGCAAATAGAAAAATGGCTGAAAAATCCGTATTCAGACAGCGCCGCCTATAAAATGTGGGGAAATGGAATAGCAATGCCGTGCGCATGGTTCGTACTTTCCGGAATAGCGTATTATGCACAAAATAATGATGGATAATTCTACAGTAATTCGGCGAAAAACAGCTTGCAATCTGTGCGGAAAAGAGGTAATATGTGACTACGGCAGCCGAAAGAAAATCACTGCTGTACGCTTCGCCGGAAAATACGAAGCGAATTAAAAGGAGGTCACTCATATGGAAATCAAATACCTGATCGAAAAAAGTCAAAGAAAGGCTATGGCACAGAAAATTGCAGAGCTGACGAATGAAACTGTCAAGTATCTCGGCGTTCCAAGCTGTGCATATCAGATAGGAATTTTTACGCTCAGCAAGGACTTTGTTCTTTCTTTTGATGACAAAACAGAATCCGAAATTGTGAAAGCAGTTCTTGATGGGTTGGAAAAGGCGGGATATACTTCCGAGAAAGAATCCGAAACGTTGACAATTACAATGCCAAGATCATTTTTTACAGATGGATCAATTGAAAATCTGAAAAAAGTTACTGCCAATAAAGAAAGGCTACTTAAACATGCTCTCAATGCAGATTCTCTGGAAATTATTGAATCAGATGAAAACATTAAATTTCCATGGTTCACGATTGAACATGATGGCGATGCGGAAGCTTACAGCAGGTTTATTTCCATGCTTTGCGAGTTTGCCAAAAATCATAAACGCATAAATAATAAACCGGATACGAGCGACAATGAAAAATATGCGTTCAGGTGTTTTCTGATTCGGCTTGGCATGATCGGAACGGAATACAAATCCGTCCGCAAAGTCCTGCTTCGCAATCTGTCGGGCAGTTCGGCATTCAGAAACGGAGGTAAAAATAATGCAGTTTCCGAATAAAGAGCAAATTAATACACTGCGGCAAAAATATCCGACAGGCACAACGGTGCAGCTCATTTCAATGGAAGATGAGCAAGCTCCGCCTGTAGGAACGATCGGCGAGGTGACATTTGTCGATGATATCGGCAGTGTCCATGTGAAGTGGCAAAACGGCAGCAGTCTTGCTGTTATTCCAAATGTCGACCAAGTTAAGATTTTAAGCAGCCCCAAAGGTGATTTTTAATTGAGATGTTCTTCCATCGTACTGTATATTACCATAGAAAAGCAAGTTTATCAAGAATGTAAACTACACAATCATTTGAAAAAATAAGGCTGTAAAGATTGTGCAGTAATGGTATTGCTATATTCTCCGTTTAGAGTTAATATGTAACACAACGAAAGGGCGAAAGCCTGAAAAAGCTAAAACTACGGAGGAAAATACAATGACCGAAAAAACAAGAATGCAGATCGAAAATATGAAAAAGCAGACCATCGGGGTTGAAATTGAGATGAACAATATCGCCAGAAATAAAGCCGCCAAACTTGCCGCCGACTTTTTTGGAACAGGCAGATTTGAAAATACGGCAAGCAGAAACGGTTACCAGACATGGAGCGCATGGGATTCACAAGGCAGAGAATGGAAGTTTCAAAAGGACGTTTCCATTTCCGGAACCGACAGCGAAAAGTGTGAAATGGTAACCCCGATACTTACATACGGCGATATTGAAACCCTGCAGGAACTTGTGAGAAAGCTTCGCAGGGCAGGAGCGAAAAGCGATTACACAAGAGGCTGCGGAATCCATGTTCACATCGGAGCAAACGGGCACACACCACAAAGCCTCAGAAACCTTGCCAATCTTATGGCAAGCCATGAGGAACTTTTGATCGAAAGCCTGAAAATCGACAGAGGACGCACAAACCGCTATTGCCGAACGGTAAACACACGCTTTTTGGAACAGCTCAACATAAAAAAGCCGACAACGATGGCACAGCTTGCGGATATCTGGTATGGTTCGCAGGGCTGCACCTACGGCAGAAACCAGCATTACAACGACAGCCGTTACGCTCAGCTCAATCTTCACAGCGTATTCACAAAGGGAACGATCGAATTCAGACTTTTTCAATTCAACAAGCCTGAAAACGGCAGAAAAAACGGACTTCACGCCGGAGAATTGAAAACCTTTATACAGCTTGCCCTCGCCCTTTCCGAAATGGCAAAGGAACTTAAAACCGCAAGTCCAAAGAAAAGCGTTTCGGAAAACAAAAAGTTTTTGATGAGAACATGGCTTATCCGATTAGGGTTTGTCGGGGACGAATTCAAAACGGCAAGAGAAATTTTAATGCGAAACCTTGACGGCAACGCCGCATGGAGATTCGGAAACTAAGGGGACAGCCTCCTGCCACCTACCGCTTCGGCGGTCTTTAGGTGGTAGAAGGGTATCCCCTTCGGAAAGGAAAGATCACAATGAAAAAATACTACCTTGCCTACGGTTCGAATCTCAACGTTCGTCAAATGAAGTACCGTTGCCCCGATGCAAAACCTGTCGGCACGGCATTCATCAAGGGTTACGAACTGCTTTTCAAAGGCTCGAAAACAGGCTCTTACCTCACTATCGAAAAAGCTGAAAAGTCCGATGTTCCCGTTGCCGTGTGGGAAGTTTCCGAGGACGATGAACTAAGGCTTGACGCTTATGAGGGTTTCCCGGATTTCTACTACAAAACGGAAATGAAAGCGCAGATTTCGGAAACCGGAAAAACGGTAACGGCTTTTGTGTACATCATGCATGAAAACCGAAAAATCGGAATTCCAAGCAGCTCCTATGTCAGAACCTGCGTTAAGGGCTACCGTGATTTTGGTTTTGAACTGAAACACTTAAGACGTGCTTTGGACGTCAGCGAATGGAGGTGCTGCAATGAAAACTGAGATCAGTGAAAAAAAGGTATGTCCGAAATGCGGTAATTCGTATACGGAAAGACCTGCATTTTCCAGAAGAGACAATTCAACTGCCATCTGTCCCGACTGCGGAACAAGAGAAGCCCTTGAATCTATCGGTATCTGCTCCGAGGAACAGGAAAAAATTATCGGCATCATTCATCGCAATTACGCTGAATAATTCCTTGTAAGCCTCACAGCCGCCTCACGTTCGCCGTTTGATTTGTTTTCGCAAAAGTTATCCGATTGCAAAACAACGGCGCACAGGGCGGCTGTGGGGTCTTTGGGTGCGCTTTGATTTTTTTGGAGCTATGGGGCGATTTTTAATTGAGATTGCCCTTTCATTGTAATGTATTTTACCATAGAAAAGCAAGTTTATCAAGCAATAAACTACACAATCATCTACGCCGTTTTTTACCGTTTTTTCTGTACATTTAGCCGCTTGCTATATTTTGCTAAAAGAGTTAATATGTAACTACCGAAAGGGAAAAACGAAAAAAACGGAGGAAAACAAAAATGGAAAGAATCACAAAGGTAACGATCACATGGGCAGACGCAGATTGGGAATATGAATTCGAACTTACCGGTTCGGAAGCCGAAGATTTCAAAGAAAAATACGCCGAGGAATACGCCAGAGAGGATGCGGAAGAAAAGGGTACGGTTTTTGAAGAACTGATAAGCGTTGATCTTGAAACCGAGGAAATTGATGAAAATGAGTTTAATCGTGAGCAATACGAAATTTGGGCAGAATTTGAATGGGAACTTCGAACAGGACGCTAACAAAAGGTCACGCCCCGAAAGGGGGCGTGGGTGTCCGGTGGACACCTCTGCGCAGCAGAAGCATCGACCGAAGCGACAGCTAAGACCTATTGCTCGTGCTGCATCCTTATTTTTGATTGTCATAATGTGCACAATCATCCGAGCTGCTTTCCTTTAGTTTTTCTGTACATTTAGCCGCTTGCTATATTCTGCTAAAAGAGTTAATATGTAACTACCGAAAGGGGAAAGCCCTTCGGAAAAAATTTGGAGGAAACGAAAATGAACGAAAAAATCAAAAAGGCACTTGAAAGAATTGCGATGGAGGAAAGCTACACCATTGAGGTCAGGGGTGGACTTGACGAACATGGTAACGATGGGGACGATTTCAAGGAAATCAGCGTAACGGCACTCCAAAGAATGCTCGAAAGAGCCTACGAGTTGGGCAAAAACAGCAAGTAACTCAAAAGCGACAGCTCCGAAAGGGGCTATTGCTCGTACAGGCTTTTTTGTTTCCTCCGGCGGTACAAAAATCACAAATTCATCGGCCTAACTTTGTGTAGTTTATTGTTTCAAAAAGGCTTGCTTTTCTTGCTTTTTTGTGGTAATATAGTTACAATGAAAGAGCGATCTCATTTCAGAATCGCCCCACGGGCGTTTAAAAATAACCTTTCAGACCTGACTTTTCAGGTCTTTTTTTATGTCAATTTGGAGGTGACAAGATGGCAAGATTTAAACCGACACGCTTTATGGCAAAGGATTCCAAATACAATAAAAAGGCGGCTGATTATGCCGTCAATTTTATTGAGTGCCTTTCTCACACCAAAGGCACATGGGCAGGGAAAAAGTTTGAACTGCTCGACTGGCAGGAACAGATAATCCGTGACTTATTCGGCGTTCTGAAACCAAACGGCTACCGACAGTTCAATACAGCGTACATCGAAATTCCAAAGAAAAATGGCAAACAACTGTCACTTGATACACTGATTCCAACTCCCGATGGATTTACAACAATGGGAGAAATTCAAATCGGTGATACTGTTTTTGATGAAAATGGAAACCCATGTCATGTTGTAGCTAAGAGTAAAGTTGATTATGCGGAACAGGCATACCGCATTACATTTAAGGACGGTCAGATAATCGAAGCCGGAGAGCATCATCAATGGTGTGGAGAATATACAAGGGGTAAACGGAAAAGGTGCATCATGACAACGGGAGAGCTTTTCAGAATGCCAAAAGATAATGAAAGTTTCAGATTTAGAATTTCCGTTGCACAGCCAATTCAGACAGTCGAAATTTCTCTGCCGATAGAACCATATTTAATGGGATATTGGCTTGGAAACGGTAACGCTGTCAAACCTGAAATTACAGTTCAGACCTGTGATATTCCCGGAGTTCTTTCAAAAATACTGCCATTCTATCAGGATGTGACAGCGTGGAATAATGTGGGAAACAGCGTTATTTTCAGAATTCCTGTACTGAAAAAAATCCTGCTGAAAAATTTTCATGACAAAGTAATTCCGCATGAATACCTACGTTCTTCCTACTATCAGAGACTTGAACTTTTGCAGGGGCTTATGGATTCCGATGGCTGTATTTCAGAAGTGAAAGGACAGGCGATTTATACTTCAACAGAAAAAAATCTTGCTGAAAGCGTAAGCGAATTATTGTGGAGTTTAGGCATAAAGAATGCCGTATCAACCGCTGTCAGCACACAGCGAAACGACTGGAATTTACCAAGTACAGAATGCGGCAGAACGCAAACCGGAGAAACCTTGTACTATGTTAAATTTACAGCTTTTGACGATATCCCGATTGCAGGATTAAATAGAAAAGCAAAAAATCAAGTTCCGAGAAACCCTGAAACACGCAGTCATTTTCGATACATCAACAAAATTGAAAAGATAGAAAACCGTGGAATGCAGTGCATTCAGGTTGACAGTCCGTCCCATCAGTATCTGGTAGGACGTTCTTTTTTGCCCACACACAATAGTGAGCTTGCTGCTGCCGTTGCACTTCTGCTGACTTGTGGTGACGGCGAGGAACGTGCAGAGGTTTACGGCTGTGCAGCAGACCGTCAACAGGCAGCTATAGTTTTTGACGTTGCCGCCGATATGGTGAGAATGTGTCCGGCTTTGAATAAGCGAGTTAAAATTCTTGCATCGCAAAAGAGAATTGTTTACTTGCCTACGAATAGTTTTTATCAGGTGCTTTCGGCAGAAGCCTACTCAAAGCACGGCTTCAACATTCACGGAGTCGTATTTGACGAGCTTCACACACAGCCTAACAGAAAGCTGTTTGACGTAATGACGAAGGGTTCAGGCGATGCGAGAATGCAGCCGTTATACTTCCTTATCACAACGGCAGGAACGGACACAAACTCTATCTGCTACGAGGTTCATTCCAAGGCAAAGGATATTCTTGAGGGCAGAAAACACGATCCGACTTTTTACCCTGTAATTTACGGAGCTGACGAATCCGAGGACTGGACTGATCCAAAGGTCTGGAAGAAAGCAAATCCATCACTTGATAAAACTATTGGAATGGATAAAGTTGTAGCCGCGTGTAATTCTGCAAAGGAAACACCCGGCGAGGAGAACGCATTCCGACAGCTTCGTCTTAATCAATGGGTAAAGCAGTCTGTTCGTTGGATGCCTATGGAAAAATGGGATAAGTGCAAGATCACATTTGATGAGAATTTTCTTGCAGGACGTGTCTGCTACGGCGGTCTTGACCTTGCGTCAACTACCGATATTACGGCATTCGTGCTTGTTTTTCCTCCGACAGATGAGGATGATTTTTATTATGTTATTCCCTATTTCTGGATTCCGAAAGAAACAATTCCTCTTCGTGTTCGCCGTGACCACGTCCCCTATGATTTGTGGGAACGGCAGGGGTTTTTACAGACTACCGAGGGCAACGTTGTTCACTACGGCTTTATTGAAAATTTCATTGACGAATTGGGTACAAAATTTCACATCAAAGAGATAGCGTTTGACCGTTGGGGAGCAGTACAGATGTCGCAAAACTTAGAGGGGTTAGGCTTCACACTGGTGCAGTTCGGGCAGGGTTATCGTGATATGTCGCCGCCGACCAAAGAACTGATGAAATTAACGCTTGAACAGAAACTTGCTCATAACGGGCATCCGGTTCTGAGGTGGATGATGGACAACATTTTTATAAAGCGTGATCCTGCCGGAAATATCAAGCCTGACAAGGAAAAATCTACGGAAAAAATCGATGGCGCTGTTGCTTTGATAATGGCTCTGGACAGGGCGATTCGGTGTGGTTCGGGCGATACAGGTGCGAGTATTTATGATGAAAGGGATTTGTTGGTGTTGTAGAATGGAGTGTGATATTTATGGGCATTTTCAAAGGACTATTCAAAAGCCGTGACAAGCCGAAAAACAGTTATGCTTCGCCGTCATACGGATATTATTTCGGGCGCAGCAGCAGTGGAAAGAGAGTAAACGACCGGACAGCTATGCAGCACACGGCTGTATATGCTTGTGTAAGAGTTTTAAGCGAGGCTGTAGCACAATTACCGCTGCACGTTTATAAATATACAGACAAAGGAAAAGAGCGTGTTCCGAAACACCCTCTTTATTTTTTGCTTCACGATCAGCCTAATCCGGAAATGACAAGTTTTGTTTTCCGTGAAACTCTGATGTCTCATCTGCTGATCTACGGCAATGCTTACGCTCAGATCATCCGAAACGGCAGAGGTGAAGTCATGGGGCTGTATCCGTTAATGCCGGATAAGGTCAAGGTCGACCGTGATGAGCATAACCGTCTGATATACATTTACAGTCGTTACGATGAAGCAAATCCGAATCTGAAAGAGCAGGGCGAAATAGTTCTCACGGCTGAAAAGGTTCTGCATATTCCGGGCTTGGGTTATGACGGTCTGGTAGGATATTCGCCAATAGCAATGGCGAAAAATGCGATAGGGATCTCTCTTGCCTGTGAAGAATACGGCTCAACGTTCTTTGCAAACGGAGCAAGTCCCAGCGGTATTTTGGAACATCCGGGAGTTATCCAAGACCCTGATAAAGTACGTAAGGCATGGCAGCATGCTTACGGTTCAAATAACGCTCACAAGGTTGCGGTTCTCGAAGAGGGCATGAAATATCAGCCGATCTCCATTCCGAATAACGAGGCGCAGTTCCTTGAAACAAGAAAGTTTCAGGTTGAGGAAATTGCGAGGCTCTATCGTGTGCCGCTTCATATGATAGGCGATCTTGACCATGCAACGTTTTCAAATATCGAGCACTTGTCTCTTGAATTTGTAAAATACACTCTTGATCCTTGGCTTGTTCGTTGGGAGCAGTCATTGCAGAAATCGCTTCTGAACGACAATGAAAAAGGACAGTATTTCACTAAGTTCAACGTTGAGGGACTTCTTCGCGGAGATTATTCTTCACGAATGCAGGGTTATGCAACAGCAAGACAGAACGGCTGGATGTCGGCTAACGATATACGTGAACTGGAGGATATGAACCGTATTTCTGCCGAGGAAGGCGGCGATCTGTATCTTTGCAACGGTTCATTTACAAAACTTGCAGACGCAGGAGCGTTTGCGGAAAGGAAGAGCGGTCAGAATGAAAATTAATCTTGTATATGGTGCGCCTTGCAGTGGAAAGTCAACGTATGTCAGAGAAAATGCAGGAGCGAATGACATTATTTATGATCATGATTGTATTTTAAAAGCCATCACTACTAAAGAAAATCATTCTGTACCGGACATCACTTTAAGTCGTGTGGTTTCAGACATTCGTCAATCTTTATTGCAAGCCGCAAGCGAAAGAGAAATAGCCCTTTTTTGGTTGATTACAAGTTATCCCACAGAGTATGTTCTGAAACTTGTTGAGGGTTTTGATTATGAGAAAATAATGATGAACGCAACTCTTGATGAATGCCTGGATAGATTAGAAAAAGATGATACACGTCCGGATAAGGAGGCATGGGAAGAAATCATAAGAAATTGGTTTGAAAAACATTCAAACTCAGACAATAGAGGTGAAAACATAATGAAAAATAAATTCTGGAATTTCGTGAAAAACGAAGAAACGCCGGAAACAGAGTTGATTTTCAACGGTCCGATATCAGATGAAACTTGGTGGGGAGATGAAATCACTCCTGCCCTGTTCCGTGACGAACTGTCTAAAGTCAGTGGAAATCTTACTGTCTGGCTGAACTCGCCGGGCGGCGATGTATTTGCTGCAAGCCAGATATATACCATGCTTTGTAATCACAAGGGCAAAGTTACGGTAAAAATTGACGGACTGGCGGCAAGCGCAGCGTCTGTTGTTGCAATGGCAGGAGATGAAACGCTTATAAGTCCGACAGGCATGATAATGTGTCATAATCCGGCTACATGCGCTATGGGCAACAAGTCGGATATGGAAAAAGCAATTGAACTTCTGGAAGAAGTCAAGGAATCCATTATCAATGCTTACGCCCGAAAAACAGGACTTTCACGCAATAAAATCTCCCGTCTTATGGACGAGGAAACATGGATGAACGCCGAAAAAGCCTTACAGCTTGGCTTCGTTGACGGCATTCTTTTTGATGAAAAGTCAAAGAAAGAGCCGATCGTTCCGGAAGAGGACGATCCTGATGAAGAACCGGAAGAAGAAAAACCGGACGAGGATACTCCCGATGAAGACGCTCCTGACGAGGAACAGGAAAAGAAAAAACAACAGGCAACTATGATGTATTCGCCGTTAAAAACTACTGCATCATTCATGCAGAAAATATCCGCATCAGCGCCTATGAAAGGCGTGCCGATAGATCAGCTCAATAAAAGGCTGGAACTTCTTAAAAAATGATTGGAGGAATTATTATGACAATTCAGGAACTCAGAGAAAAAAGAGCAAAGGCATGGGAAGAGGCTAAAAATTTCCTCGATTCCAAACGTAATGACAGTGGATTACTCTCCGCAGAGGATTCTGCTAAATATGATGAAATGGAGCAGAATATTGTAAATCTCGGTAAGGAGATCGAACGTCTGGAACGACAGGAAAAGCTTAATGCCGAACTGAACAAGCCGACAGATTCGCCTATTCTGGGTGTCCCCGATGCTAAAATCGGCAGAGCCTCTGACGAATACAAAAACGGTATGTTACAGGCTCTTCGTACCAATTTCAAGCAGATAAGCAACGTTTTACAGGAAGGCGTTGACGCAGACGGCGGCTATCTTGTTCCGGTTGAATACGACCGCCGTCTTATTGATGTGCTTGAAGAAGAAAATATCATGCGTAAGCTCGGTACAAGAATCACAACAAGCGGCGAACACAGAATAAATATTGCAGCCGCTAAACCTGCTGCTGCGTGGATAGAAGAGGGTGCAGCCCTTACATGGGGTGATGCAACCTTTGATCAGATACTTATGGACGCTCACAAACTCCACGTTGCTGTCAAAGTCACGGAAGAACTTCTTTATGACAACGCTTTCGGACTTGAAAACTATATCATCAAGCAGTTTGGAAACGCTCTTGCAAATGCCGAAGAGGATGCGTTCCTTAACGGTGACGGAACAGGCAAGCCTACAGGTATTTTCAATGCCACAGGCGGTGGACAGGCTGCCGCAACTGCAGGTTCTGCTGTCAAGAGCGATGATGTTATCGATTTAGTTTACGCTCTTAAACGTCCTTACAGAAAGAATGCGGCGTTTATCATGAACGATAAAACTCTTGCTGCACTCCGTAAGCTCAAAGACAACAACGGCGCATATCTCTGGCAGCCGTCATATCAGATGGGAGAACCTGACAGAGTACTTGGATATGCGGTTCATACGTCTGCGTATGCTCCTGAAAATGCTGTTGCATTCGGCGATTTCAAGTATTACAACATAGGCGACAGGGGTTCACGTTCGTTCAAGCAGCTTAATGAACTTTTTGCAGGAAACGGCATGATAGGATTTGTTGCAAAGGAGCGTGTTGACGGCAAGCTGGTACTGCCGGAAGCCGTACAGATCTTAAAGCTTTCATCAACTAAATCTACACAGTAAAAATCCGAAAGGGGTTGGTGGGATTGGTAACTTTATGCGAGGCAAAAAATTATCTTCGTGTTGACGGAGACGAAGACGATAAGCTGATTTCCGAACTCTTAACGACTGCAAAAAGGCTGTGCATGAATGTCGGACGCATGAGCGAGGAACAGTTTGAACGCAGCGAGGACACCACAAGAACGGCAATGCTGTTTACGGTGTCATATCTTTATGAAAACCGAAATACAGCTGATTTTCACAAGTTAACGCTTACCCTGCGTTCGCTTCTTTTTGCGCAGAGAGAGGGCGTGATTTAATTGGAAATCGGGAAACTGAATCAGCGTATCACAATTCTTGAACACACCACAAAAATTGATAATATCGGCAATCACAAAGCTCAGTGGGAGGAATTATTCTCCTGCTGGGCTTTTGTTTCCGTCAAAAATTCTGTGGAAAATTCCGATAACGGCACGGCAAAAGAAATACAGACCTTGCAGTTTATGATACGGCAAAACAGTATGACTATGAGCATTTCTACGACTGCAAACCGTATTTCTTTTCGCGGCGTTTTATATGATATTATCGGAATTTCACCGGACTTTGAACGCCGTGATTATCTGAAAATTACTGCAAAAGCAAGAAAGACAGGTGAAAACAGCGATGACTTCTATTGACGATATGGCAGACGAAATCATGAAAGGATTGCAGGAATACAGTGAGCTTGCAGACGATGCAATGAAAAATGCTGTCAAAAAAACGGCATCGTCTGTCAGAAAAGAAATTTCTGCAAACGCTCCGAAGCGTACAGGCAAATATGCTAAAAGCTGGGCAGCAAAAAAGGTTTCTGAGAACAGTCACAAGCTTGAAATGACCGTTCATTCCAAAAACCGATATCAATTGGCGCATCTTCTTGAAAAAGGTCATGCCAAGCGAGGCGGCGGACGTGTTCAGGGCAAACCCCATATTGCTCCAGCCGAAGAAAACGGAGCAGATTTGCTGGAATCGCTTATTGCAGAGGAGTTAAGATGAGTTACGAAGAAATAAACGAAATGATGCAGGAAATGGGACTGCCTTTTGCATATCATCATTTTTCAGAGAGAGAAAGTCCTGAACCACCTTTTCTGATTTTCCTGTCACCGGGAGAGCATACTTTTTCAGCTGATAATCTGATGTATTACAGCTTCAAGGAGCTTGACATTGAGTTATATACTGATGAAAAATCTCCTGAAACAGAATCGGAAATTGAGGAAATTTTAAAGAGACATCATATTTTTTACAACAAAACAGAGGTATGGATCGAGAGTGAAAAGCTCTATGAGGTCCTGTATAAAATGGAGGTTTAATTATGGCTGTTGGAGATAAAAACAAGGTCAAATTTGGTTTAAATAAAGTACACTGGGCAAAAATTGAATCCTATGATAAAGACGGTATGCCTGTTTATGGAATAATCAACAGACTGCCGGGTGCAGTATCTCTTTCAATTGATGCAGAAGGTGAAAATGAAAATTTTTATGCCGATAACAGCGTTTATTATGTTATCAACAATAATTCAGGATACACAGGAGACCTTGAAATAGCTCTTGTACCGTTGGATTTCGCCACAAATATATTAGGTGAAAAGATCGATGAAAAAGGCGTTCTCTATGAAATAAATACAGCAGAGGCAGCGCAGTTTGCGTTATTCTTTGAATTTGACGGAGATAAAAGACATATTCGTCATGTGTTCTATTGCTGTACTGCAAGCCGTCCTGCAACAGAATCAAGTACTATAGAGGACAGCAAGGAAGTAAAAACAGAAACGCTGTCGCTTACTGCCACGGCTCTTGTTAATGGTCTTATAAAGTCAAAAACCTGTGAAGCAACCATAGATACAACATATGAAAACTGGTTTAAGTCGGTGTATATGCCCGATGAATCCGTACTTGCTTCAAATAGCTCTTCCGCAAAAACTACTGCAAGTTCATCGGCTAAATCAACATCTTAAAGGAGGCGCGTTATGGCTATAAAGGAAAATATTCTTGTTGACGGTATAGAAGTGCCTTTTAAGGCGAGCGCGGCTGTGCCTCGTCTTTATCGTATTAAATTCGGAAGAGATATTTACAGGGATTTTGCAGATTTGCAGAAATCTGTCGGTGAAAATTCGGACGCTGAAAATTCTGCTCTGAGCATTGAATCTCTTGAAGTATTTGAAAACATAGCATACATCATGGCAAAGCATGCAGACCCTGAAAATGTTCCGAATTCTCCCGATGAGTGGCTCGAAAATTTCAACACATTCAGCATTTACGAGATTCTTCCGAAGCTTCTTGAATTATGGGGACTGAACATCGAAACGCAGGTTGAATCTAAAAAAAACATCGCCCGATTGACAGGGAAATGACAACGCCCCTTTTTATGCTCCGATGCGTTCAGCTTGGGTTGAGTTTATCTGAACTCGACCTGCTGACCATCGGCATGGTAAACGATATGTTTATCGAAAGAGAAAATGATGATTTTAAATATCCGTACAAGCCGACACAGGATGACTTCGATAAATTTTAGATTCCGGAGGTGAGATAATGGCAAACAGAATCAAAGGCATAACCGTTGAAATAAACGGCGATACTACCAAGCTTTCAAAGGCTCTTGAGGGCGTAAATAAAAATATCAGGAATACTCAAAGTCAGCTTAAAGACGTTGAGAAGCTTTTGAAACTCGATCCGGGCAATACTGAACTTTTAGCGCAAAAGCAAAAGCTTTTGTCACAGGCGATATCCGAAACTTCAAAAAAATTAGAGGTTCTAAAAACTGCTGCAAGTCAAGCGCAGTCTGCATTAGAACGAGGCGAAATATCACAGCAGCAGTATGACGCTCTGCAGCGTGAAATTATCGAAACGGAACATACTCTTGACGATTATAATTCCACTCTTGAAGAAACTGCTGATTCATCGGAAGATGCTTCTAAAAGTCTGAAATCCGCAGGAAACAGCGCTGAAAATGCCGGAAAAAAAGCGTCTGAAAGCGATGGAAAGTTCTCAAAGCTCGCCGGAACTCTGGGAAAAGGCGTAGCTGCAGGAGCAAAGGCGGCAGTAAAAGGATTTGAAGCTTACGCCGGAGGTGCGGCTGCTCTTGGAACTGCCGTTGCGGTCTCAAGCCTGAAAACGTATACAGGCTTTGAAAGCGCTATGTCGCAGGTTCAGGCAACTATGGGAATCACCAAGGAGTCTATGTCAGAGGTTGACGGTCAGTCCGTAAATACAATGGATGCTCTTAATGCATTGGCACAAAAAATGGGAGCTGAAACGGCATTTTCTGCAAGCGAATGCGCCGAAGCTTTGAATTATCTTGCGCTTGCCGGATATGATACACAGCAGATGACAAATACCCTTCCTACTGTTCTTAATCTTGCCGCTGCCGGAGGAATAGACCTTGCATCAGCATCGGATATGGTAACGGACGCTATGTCGGCTTTGGGAATGCAGACAGAAGAAGCCGATCTGATGGTTGACCAGATGTCAAAAACAGCGTCGACCACAAATACCTCTGTTGCACAGCTCGGCGAAGGTATATTGACCATAGGAGCAACTGCAAAATCAATAAGAGGCGGAACTGCCGAACTGAATACGGCTCTTGGTATTTTAGCCAACAACGGAATCAAAGGTGCAGAGGGTGGTACGCATTTAAGAAATGTTATTCTTTCTTTGCAGGATAAGTGTGAGAACGGAGCAATTGCCGTCGGAGATATGTCCGTGCAGGTCTATGACGCCGAAGGCAATATGCGTTCCATGAACGATATTTTAGGTGATCTTAATGCCAGTATGGACGATATGACGTCAGCCGAGAAGAATGACATCATCAGCACAATTTTCAATAAAACCGACCTTGCCGCCGTTAATTCGCTCCTTGCCAATACCGGAGATTCATGGAACGATATGCAGAATGCTATTGTTGACAGCGCCGGAGCAGCACAGCAGATGGCTGATACACAGCTTGACAATATTTCAGGTCAGCTTACTCTTTTGAAGTCGGCGGCAGAGGGAGCACAGGTGGCTCTTGGAGAAAAGCTCGCTCCTGCTACAAAGGACGCTGTTGTTGGCATAGCCGGAATTGTCAATGCGTTTAATACAGGTGGTTTGGAAGCGGCAATACCTAAAGTAAATGAATTTGTCACACAGCTTGCAGAAGCATTAAAAACGAAAGTTCCGCAGATTTTACCGGAGCTTATGAATGCTTTCAGCAGTATTGTAATGACGCTTATTCAAAGTTTGGGAACTATCCTGCCGCCTTTAGTCGGTACGCTTTTGCCAATAGTAGTCAATGCATTTTTAGATTTGATAACGCAGTTAGGCTCATATCTTGCCACAGCTCTCCCGAATATTCTGGAGAGCGCTTTTTCTGCGCTTTTTCAGATCGGAAATGCAATTACACAGTCAGCGCCTACAATTTTAAGGGCGATAACTGATATAATAAAACGAGTTGTTTCGACTTTGGCGTCAAATCTGCCTGAATTCATTTCAGTGGCTTTGACTTTGATTTCAGGACTTGCCGTTGGTATCCTTGATGCGCTTCCCGAAATAATCGATGCCGCCTTGCAGCTTGTTGACGGTTTGATAAATGGTATAATCGATAACCTTCCATTGATCGTAGATACTGCTATGCAGCTTGTAGAAAGTTTGTGTGACGGCTTGATTAAGAATCTTCCGAAAATTATTCAGGCAGCAGTAGAGCTTGTTTTAAAACTGGTAGATGGATTATTACAAAATCTTCCCAAAATTCTGAATGCCGCATTGCAGATGATAGAAAGCCTGATTCAAGGACTGCTTGATTGCTTACCTGATATTATACAGGCTGCGATTCAGCTTATTGAAGGATTAATTGACGGTATTATTCAGAATCTTCCAATGATTTTACAAGCTGCAGTGCAGCTGATAACAGGATTGATAACCGGACTTCGGAATGCGATTCCACAGTTGATTACTTGTGCTATGGATTTAATAGCCGGGCTTGCAAGTGGATTGATTTCGGCAATACCGGAGCTTATCGCAGCCATTCCTCAACTTGTTATGGCTCTTGTAAACGGCATTATGGCAACTGACTGGCTGACTCTTGGTATGAATATTCTACAGGCAATATGGAACGGTATTATTTCTATCAAGGACGCCGTTCTTGAATCTTGGGGAGAGATTTTTTCAAATCTTTTTGACAAGGTCAAAGAGTGGGCGTCAAACATCTGGGACAAGGCCAAAGAAGCAATATCAAACTTCTGGAACGCTATTGTGGAAACTCTTCAAAATCTTCCGGGTGAAGTCTGGAATTGGCTCTGCAGTGTTATTTCCAATGTTGCAAACTGGGTTTCAGATATGCACAGAAAGGCAACAGAAGCAATATCAGGCTTTTTCAGCAACATCATCAACAAGCTCAGCAGTTTGCCGGGAGAGGTATGGAACTGGCTTTCTAACGTAATTTCCAAAGTCGGCAGTTTTGTTACTGATATTGGAAATAAAGCAAAGGAGGCGGCAGCAAATTTATTCAACAATCTTGTTGATGGTATAAAGGGTCTGCCCGATAAGATTTACAGCATAGGTTCTGATATTGTCAAAGGATTATGGAACGGTATCAGCGATATGGTCGGCTGGATAGGCGACAAAATAAAAGGCTTCGGTGACAGTGTTTTAAGCGGTCTTAAAAGCTTCTTCGGCATAAATTCGCCATCGAGGGTATTCAAGGAAGAAATAGGTTTTAATCTTGTTTACGGTTTTGCAGAGGGCGTTGACGATAAAATAAAGAATGCCGTCAATGCTGTTAATTCTATGGGGAAGAATGTTATGAAAGCTGCTGAAAAGTCGCTGCAATTAGACTGGAACCTTGATGGAATGGGCAATGCTCCGAAGTCGGATTCCGTTGTCAATAACTACTACAATACCGACAACAGCAAGACTGTAAATCAGACCAATAACAGTCCGAAGGCTTTAAACAGGCTTGAAATTTTAAGACAAACAAGAAATGCAGTAAGGGGGTGGTAGTTTGAAATTCACTTTGATTTTAGAAGATGAACACGGAGAACAGGTCGATATGACAACTACCGCCAACAAGTACATGACCTCTGAAATTGACGGTCTTTATCCTCCTGCCGGAATGATAAGCACATCAGCATATGCATGTACAGACGGCAGCTATCTGAACAATGCTTTTATTGAAAAGCGCAATCTTGTTATTTCTTTTCAGATGCGTGGAATCGGAATTGAAAAACGCCGTCATGCCTTGTATAGTGTGGTCAAGCCCTCAAGATATATCAAGGTTTATTACAGAACGGCGAACATTGATGTTTATACGGAAGGCTATGTTGAAACCTGTACAGTCAGCAATTTCTCCAATCTTACAAGTGGTCAGATTTCAATTATCTGCCCTGATATTTACTGGTACAGCGTAGCTCCTACCTATGCTTATTACAGTTATATTATGGGAGCGTTCCATTTTCCTTTTCCCGAAAGCGATGAGCCTTTTCCACTTGGATACTACAATTACGATCAGTCAATAAGGTTTATAAATAACGGCGATGAAGTAGGCTTTACAATAAAAATCGAAGCTCTGAAAGACGGACAGCTGCCGTCAATTTACAATGAATTCGGAGAATATTTGATAATTAACAGCAGCGTTAATTCAGGAGAAGTCGTTACAATCACCACGCAGACAGGCAATAAAACGGTAACTCTTACACGCAATGGTGTTGATTCTAATATCATCAATCGCTTGGCTTCCGGTTCAACGTGGTTTACTCTGAAAAAAGGAGAAAACGCTTTTTTCCTGACCGGAAAAAATGTAAAGGATTTTCGTGTTACCATCATACATACGGACGCTTTTCTGGGGGTATAAAATGCTGATAGAAATTTATGAAATGCAGTTTGAAGCCGATGAAGTTTCCATTGTTTTAGATGCAGTCTGTGACAGCTTTTCAAGTCTTTTATGGGACGTGAAATATTACGAATGCGGACAGTTTGAAATCTACATTGCCGCAAGTCCTGATAATATGAAAACCTTTAAAATCGGAAAAATCATAGGCAGAAGCGATGATAAAACTCACTATGGAATTATCGAATCCGTAAAGCTTGAAACAAATGAAGAAAACGGTGATTATATGACCGTTACAGGACGATTTTTAATGTCGCTGCTGTCACGCAGAATAATTTATCCTACCTTATATTTTTCAAAACGCACAAGTTATGGTAATATATTGCAGACTGCTGTTAAAAGAAATTGTATAGAGCCATTTTTTGACAGCAAGGGAAGCAGAAAAATTCCCGGATTAGAGCTTGGAAATATCAGTGGAGACTGCTGGAATAAGATGCGCATGCTTCAGATAAGCTATGAAAATCTGATGGACTGGATATATCAAATATGCGAGCTTATAGGCGGTACGGCTAACATCAGATTACAGGAAACAGGCGTTAACACCGGAAAATACAAAATGTATTTTGAACTGTCAGAGGGCGTTGACAGAAGTATTTTACAGGAAGAAAATCCGCATATTGTTTTTTCCGATACATACAACAATCTGCTTGGATTTACTTACTTTTCAGATCACTCTGCAATGAAAAATACTGCATATGTTTTCGGATGCGGCGAGGGAAACAGCCGTAAAAGAACTGTATTTTTTCAAGGAAGTGAACCTGAAAAGCTTGATCGATATGAAATATATGTTGACGCAAAGGATATTCAGCAGGAAACACAGGAAAACGGCGAAACTGTAAAAGTACCCGACGCTGAATATCTTGAATTATTACAGGAAAAGGGCGCTGAAAATCTTATACCGATAACCGAATCAAGCGAATCGACTATCGTAACTGATGACAGGCAATATCAGTATAACAAGGATTATTTTGTAGGCGATTACGTTACTGTAAAGCATGAACATTTCGGCTTGACGCAGTCAAAAATACAGCTTATTGAAATTATCGAAAGCTTTGATCAGAACGGCAGAGGATTAACGCCGACATTTAAAATTTAAAGGGGTGATTTTATGGCAACTTCATACGGATTTTTTGACGCAAAAAATCTTGACAGAGTATATACGGCAGAGGATTTCAATAAATATCTGTCGGGACTTATATGCAACGGCGTTTTTGACACATACGGAGACTGCTTTAAAGTGACGTCAAACGGTGATTTAACGGTTACCGTAGGAACGGGAAAGGCATGGATAAACGGACATTATTTTATGAGCGATACTCCTCTTATATTTGATTTGAGCAATCTTGTAAAAGCGGCGGTAACCACGTATGCAATTATAGGGATAAGCTGTGATACGGCTGAAAGCGCAAGAATGTGCAAGCTTGAAATTTTAGCGAATACCGGAAGCGCTCCTGCGTTTACGGACACTGAAACCAAAAAGCATCTTACAATTGCTAAAATACAGCTTGCGGCAGGTACTGCGTCTATATTGCAGTCCAACATCACCGACTATCGTGAAATTGCAGATAAGTGCGGTTACGTAAAGTGTATTTTAGGGAAATGCAAGGTATCTGAAATTTTATCAAAACTGGACAGCTATAATAAGACTGTTACGGAATTAAACGAGCGTGTAAAGGAATTGCAGGACAGATTGACGGAGGTTGAAGAAGTGACAGGCGCAACAGGCGTTGTGCTTGTTTCTGCCGGACAGTGCGGCAATAATGTTTTCTATGCTCTTTATTCGGATGGACTGCTTAAACTGACAGGAACAGGAGCTACATACGATTATGATGATTCCAGTGGTTCTCCTTTTTATGAAAATGAAGTTATCAAAAAAATAGAGATAGCACACGGTATTACTACTCTTGGAAAGAATATTTTTGGTAAGACTGTTAATTTGACTTCTGTAGAACTTCCATCGACTTTAACATCAATCGGTGACAGAGCTTTTTATCAGCATAACAATGATGCCTCAAATCGTCACAAGTTGGAGTCATTAGTGATACCAAACACAGTAAAAATACTGGGAACTTATGCTCTTTCTCGCACAGGACTTAGAGAAATTATTATACCTTCAAGTATTACTGAAATAGGTGATTATGCATTTGATAACTGTAACAAATTAAAAACAGTCCGAATTGAAAGTAACTTGACAGGAAAGCTTATGTTTACCGGATGTGAGGCGTTATCAAGCGTAACCATTTCAAAAGCTTGTAAGACATTTGGCAATTATATGTTTCCATATTGCAGCAGTCTTTCAACGATTATTTATGAGGGTACGATCGCCCAATGGAATGCAATTACTAAACCTACAGGGTGGACAGGTCTGCATCCTGACTATACAAATTACAATGGTTATTTGAAAAAAATCCAGTGTACCGATGGTTATCTGGAATGGAACGACAGTAATAATACATGGAGAGGAGTTTATACCTGATGTGGAAATTTCTTGTAAAACAGCAGAAAATCGAAGTTCTGGAGCGTGAGGTTATCGCCGATAAGCAGATAGCCTTTGTGAATCTGAAATTTATCTTTGACGGAGACTGGAAAAAGTTTCACAAGGTGGTGCAGTTTACACAGTGTGACGAAACCTATAACCGTGTGCTTGGCTGTGACGGCACGTCCTGTCTACTTCCCTCGGAGCTTCATGCAGGTTCGGTAAAAATGAGCGTTTTCGGATATGACGCAGAAAACATAAACGGACTTCGTGCGACTACTGTTCCGGTAAATCTGCATATAAGACCATCAGGATTTACTGCCGAGGGTGCGGAAGAAGTACCGCCAACGCCCGATTTGTATACACAGCTTTTGCAGAAGCTTGACGAAAAGGCGGCGAATCTGCAAAACGGAGCTGACGGAAAAGACGGCATTGACGGAAAATCAGCTTATGAAATTGCTGTTGAAAACGGCTTTTACGGTACAGAAACAGAATGGCTTGAAAGTCTGAAAGGCTCTGACGGCTTGCCGGGCAAGGACGGCGAAAACGGTACAAACGGCATTAATGGGCAAGACGGTAAAAATGGTACTGATGGGGTTGACGGTATAAGTCCGTCAATTTCAATTACTGAAACTAAAAACGGTTATTCAGTGACTGTTACAGATTCTGCGCACACTGAAAGTTTTGAACTTCATAACGGTGAAAATGGCAGAGACGGTATTAACGGCGAGGACGGCGCAGACGGTAAAAACGGAACTGACGGCATCAACGGTCAGAATGGTACAGATGGAAAATCCGCATACATCATTGCTGTAGAGCATGGATTTTCAGGAACAGAAGCAGAATGGCTTGAAAGTCTGAAAGGTTCTGACGGTTTGCCGGGTAAGGACGGCGAAAAGGGCGCTGATGGCATTAACGGACAGGACGGTAAAGACGGCTCTGATGGGGTTGACGGTATCAGTCCGAGCGTTAGCCTTACCGAACAAGATGACGGCATTCGTATTTCTATTACAGATTCAGACGGTGTACATACTGCATTTATTCGTCATGGAAATGACGGCGGTGTTGATTTATCACCTTATGCTAAAACGGCAGATGTAACATCTCAGATACGGGCTGTTTCTCAAAAAACGGATAATTTGAAAAGTGAACAAAATAAGCTTGCTGAAGATTTTACGACATACTGTGATGAGAATACCCTTGCTGTTGAGTCCAATAGAGATGAAATCCAGAAGCTTGAGGTTGATACTCATAGGCATGGCAATAAAGAGTTTCTGGATTCTCTTAACGAACAGGTTCTTGATGAAAAATATGCATTAAAATCGGATGTTGAAACCCTTATCAATGATATACAGGCAGCTCTTGCAGAGATAGTGGAGGTGGAGGAATAGTGGCGAACATATCACAGTATTTAAAAGAATTAGACAGGCAGCGTGATTGTTTAGCTGCAAATCTTACGGCTATGGGAGTTCCGGCAAACGCTTCTGAAAAGCTGAATACCCTTGTTCCTAAAGTGCTGGATATATCGCAGTCGGGCGGCATAGTTCCATCAAAAACTGTGCTTTTTGATGCTGAAAAGCGTAATGATATATATTTGCAATTCAAAAATACGCTTTATAGTATTGATGAATTTACCGCTTTGTATCCCGATTTTTGCAGTGCGGATAACGAGTATGCCTTGAATTACACTACGTCAGCATTCGGCTGGGATTCACAGGTTTTTACCTGCTGCACCCGTCAGATTTCAATTAAATCGTCAATGCAGATAGCGGTGCGCTTTTTATCAGGCAGTACCGAAACGGGAGTTATGCGTTTGGCGCAATCGGGCAGTAATTCTCCGATTGATATTATAAACGCCGCCCAGACCGATGGAAGTTATATTGAGCTTCCTTTTCAGTGGATTTACAGTACGGACTATGTTACTACTTTAACGCCGTGTGAAAATGCCTCTGTCGGAGATTACTATCTTGTATGGGTAGGACGTTCAAACAACAGTCATCCGCTTGTAAAAAGCATAGAAATTTATCCTTAAGGAGGGAAAGAAAATGCAGAATATTATCACGGCCATAATTTCAATTTTATCTGCTTCGGGCGTATTGAGTATCGGAGCAAAGGCTATACTTTCACGACTTAAAAATCAGGAATCAAGGCAAAAAGCTGTTGAATTGGGAGTACAGGCTCTGCTTAGAGACCACATGATACATAATTACAACAAGTATACGGAGCTTGGATACGCTCCACTTTTTGCAAAAGAAAACTTTGAAAATATGTATCAGCAGTATCATGGACTGGGTGGTAACGGCGTTATGACTCAGCTGCATTCAGAGTTTATGGAACTGCCTACAGAAAGTGAGGAATCAAAATGAAAAACTGGAAACCATGGGCAAAAGCAGCAGCAGTCAGAGCAGTTAAAACAATAGCTCAGACTGCTGTTGCTACAATAGGAACATCTGCTGTAATGGACGAGGTAAACTGGATTGCTGTGGGTTCAGCAGCCGTTTTAGCAGGAGTTTTGTCTATGCTTACGAGTGTAGCAGGACTGCCGGAAACAAATAACAATTTTAAAGAATGAGAGGTAAAAATAATGGCAATTTTAAAACCCGATAAAACTTCAGCTTTAGGCGGCGTGACCGTTAACGAGTATTTGCTCACAAAACATAACCCTAACAAAATCGATATGCCGTCCGGCTCTATGGACGGTAAAATTTTAGGCGTTACAATTCACAATACCGACTGGATTTCTGTTGCAAGCTCCACAACTCCGGCTGAACAGTACACAAGAGCAACAGTCAATGGCAACATGGGTGATGTTCGAGTTCATTATTATGTGGATAATAAATGTGCGTGGCAGAATCTTCCGATTACTCTCCCCGGCTGGCATGCCGCTGACGGCAACGGAAACGGAAACAGACGTACAATTGCCATCGAGTGCATTATGTCTTCAAAGTACAACTATACGGATAAGAAGTCGGAGGACAATGCAGCAAAACTTGCTGCAGCTTTATTAATGAAATACAATCTTGGCATCGATTCGCTTTATACTCATAATCACTGGTATAGTAAAAAATATTGTCCTGCTTACATACTTCCGCATTGGGATAGCTTTAAAGCAAAGGTAAAATCTTACATGAACACTGGAAGTACAACAACGACTGCTGTAGTGGGTTCAGAGACTGCGAAAAAATATTATCGTGTAAGAAAAACTTGGGCGGATTCGGCAAGTCAAATAGGCGCTTTTACAAGCCTTGATAACGCTAAAAACGCTTGTAAAGAAGGATATAGCGTTTTTGACTGGAACGGTAAGTCCGTATATACTAAGTCGGCGGCTGACACTTCCATAAAAAAAGGCGATAGCGTAAAAGTCAAATCCGGTGCTAAAGACTACAACGGTGGTTCTCTTGCAAGCTTCGTGTACAAAACTACGTATGCGGTTTTGGAAGTGAACGGCGATAGAGTCGTAATAGGTCTTAATGGTCTTGTAACGGCGGCGGTGCATAAAGACAATTTGTTAAAAGTTTAGTATCCGTCATCCGGAAATTAAAAATAAAACATATAAGTATAAATTGACCCCGTCAGAATTATATTTGCTCTGACGGGGGTTGACTTTATTGTGCTGTTTTAATTATTCAACTCAATTGTTTCTTCAAACAAGGTTTTTGTACCCAGTAAATCTGTAATTATTACATCTACGGGTTTGCTTAAATCCTGTACATGATATCCTACCTTTAGCGTATATGTATTTCCCGGCTGAACATTATTAAGCTGCTCCTGCGCATCAACATCATCGCATCCTACTACCGTACTGTCACACTCAATACCGTCCTGAAAAACTGTATCCTGACAAGACATTGTAAACGAATTTGCTTTATCAGAATTGTTAGTAAAATCATACTCGATCACAAGTACGTCTTCACCTTCATAATCAGTGCTGAGTGATGTTGATTTAACAGCAAATTCAAATCCTGATTTTTCGGCTTCTTTCTCTGTTGGTTCTTCTTCAGACTCCGAAGAAGCATCAGAATTATCTTCTTTTTTTTCTTCCGTAGCCGTTTTAGCTTCCCTATTTGAGCTTTCACTTCCGGTTGAACTGCAAGCAGTAAAAGCGGTAATCATTGAAATTGAAATTATAAAAGCTACTACTTTTTTTAGTCTTTCCATTACAATATTCTCCTTAAATGTAAAATTATGTATTAAATTATAGCATTAAAAATAATTAATTTCAATCAACAAAATGTCAGATTTTTATTTTATTTTTTTTTTTTTTGTACAAGATGCACAAAGAATAATTGTGCAAATTTTAAATCTGGAAAATCAATCCATTAAACAGAAACGGCAGGGAAATCAATCTCTGCCGTTTTTTTGAGTCAGCGTATCAGTTCGTCAATAGTGCATTCAAGTGCTTTGGCTATTCGGTTAAGATTTCCGACCGTTACATTTTCGATATTGATATAACAGTTTTCATAGTCAGTGATTTTTTTGTAGTGAACGCCGGAAAGCTCTGCTAATTCTTTCCGGCTTATTCCTTTTTGTTCACGGATTTCTTTGATGTTATTCGCCATTGTTACTGCACTCCACAAGTGGATAATTTGTTGTGTCGGCAAGAATCAGCGTTACAAAGCTGTCTGAATCCGTTTTGATGTCATTGATTGCCGAGGCTTTTGGAATTGGTTCACCATCTTTTTCGTGACAGCAAAGCATCATTGCAAGTGCATCTTCTGCCATTTCCATTCCCTCAAGTATTGAATCGCCACTTGTGTGACATCCATCAATATCGGGAAAATCAATAGCGTACAATCCATTTTTTTCAAGCGTAAAAACTGCTGGGTAAACGTACTTAGCCATTTTTAATCAGCTCCTTTTTATTTCAGAGAGGGAAAGCAAAAGCATTTACGCCCCTTTAGGGGTTGGGGCTTATTTCAGCCCCAAGTCTTTGAAGATTTTGTTTACGGTTCCTGTTGCAATTTCTTTTCCTTTGTGGCGTTCAACCTGTGTTTTTTGGTTGTTCCGTGGATTGTACCAAATTTCGTGGTTTCCGCCTTGCCTTAAAAGTCTGCAACCGCTTTTTTTAAGTTTTTTTATAAGCTCACCGTACTGCATTCGCTTTCCCCCTTTCTGTAATTATATTATACCACGTTTTCGTGGATTTGTCAAGCCTTTTTTTAAAATTTTTTTGATTTTTTTATTTGACATTAAATACATTCATGTATTATAATGATATTACATCATAAATAAGGAGAGTAAGACAATGCCTAATAGACACAATAATCGGAAAGAGCGCGTTCCGTTATATGGCAGTTTTAAGCTGCCGAAACCTAATGAAAAGGTTTCCGAAAAGCCTATACCCCAGAAGTCTGAGCACAAAGATATTAAAGCTATGGATAAAACAATCCATCGATTTTCTATCATAGCTGTAAGGGATGAATTCAGAGAATTTCCGAAAAAATTTTTATTATATTATGACGAACGTTGGGACTGTGATTTTTTCTTTAGCTTTAAAACTGTTGATGGCGATAATATTCGGGAAATCACTGAAAATTTGTCTAATGAACTTCAAATTGAACAAAGATATATAAGGTTGGATTACAAAGACGTAAGAGTTTACAGCAAATATTCTGTGAGTGATAAAATATATAAAGTTTATGAGCACAAATTATATTTTGCTGATATTTCACATTTTAGAGATTTACTTAAAAATGATTATTTTGAAATAAACGGAAAGAAATTTAAATGGATGACTATTGAGCAAATGGAACAAGATGAAAGCATAAAAAATAAAAATCTTGATGTCGTAGATTTTGTTAAAACCTACGCATAAAAACTACCGCCTGATGTTGTTGTCAGGCGGCAATTTTTGTTATTCGCTTGTTTTCTCGTCATCGCTCCAGCAAAGTTCATCAAGTGTAACTCCTAATGCTTTGGCAAGCTTGATGGCATTTGAAACAAGGCAGTCACCACGTTTTTGAATGTCCTCAATTGTACGTTTAGGTATTCCGGTGACTTCGACAAGTTTAGGGATTGTCATTCCCCTTTCGGTTCGGATTTGTTTTAGGTTCATTTTATAATTCTCCTTTGAATGCAAAATAGATAAACAAAAGTATTCCGACCAATTCAAGAGCAAATAAAAAAATTTTTAAAACTTCTTTTTTCATCTTGACACCCTTTGAAACTTATGGTAAAATCTTATTAAGGGTGAGGGCTTTCGCCCTCTTCCCTTAATCTTTCAGAATGTGTATCAGGTAAAGTATCCAGCCTAACCACGATACTATTCTTACTGTGAGCTTTTCGAGTTCTGTGATAATTTCGGAAAGCTCTTTAATTTTATCCTTAAGCTTCAAGTTGTTCACCACCTTTCTACATTTATTATTATACCACGTTTTAACGTGTTTGTCAAGCCTTTTTTTGAAAAAAAATCAAAAAAATTTGAAAAATTTTTCCCGTATCGGTATAATTCCGGTGCGGGAATTTTTTTGACTTGGAATAAAAGCTGCCGGATTTTAAAAAGAAATCGGAGGAAAAACAGATGACAGATAATCAGAAACAACAGATCGACAGCCTGAGAAATCAGGGATACGGCTACAAGAAAATTGCTGAAAGGCTTGACATTTCAGTGAATACGGTAGCTTCACACTGTCGCAGAAAAGCCGATAAATGCCTACAGTGCGGAACTGTTTTGACGCACACTCCAAAGCATAGGAAAAAGAAATTCTGTTCCGACAAGTGCCGCATGGCGTGGTGGAACACACACCAAGACAGCATAAACCGTAAGCCGTCATGGATAGTTTGCAAGCAGTGCGGAAAGCCTTTTGACGCTCGTTACAAGCTTTCAAGAAAGTTCTGTTCCCGTAAGTGTTATGCGGATTCACGCAGAAAGGACGGCAAAACATCATGAACTACGAAAATGTTATGCTGTATAAGACCGTTATGTCGCTTATTCGTGAGTTGATTAATAAAGAGCTGATAACGAAATCCGAATACAGTCAGATAAGCACAATTCTTGCCGAAAAATGCGGTCTGAGTTCGTCAAGCATATTCCTTGATATTTTTCAGGATATTGAGTAATATGTATAACGAAAGGAGATTGCAATGGAGCGTTTGATACAAAAAGTTGAGTTTGAAAAAGTCGATTGTCCGAAGTTGCTGAAAGTTGCAGCGTATGCACGTGTTTCAAGCGGAAAAGATGCGATGCTGCATTCGCTTTCGGCACAGGTGAGCTATTACAACCGACTTATTCAAAGTAATCCTGAATGGTTATTTTGTGGAGTTTATGCCGATGAAGCTATGACTGGAACAAAGGATAACCGTGAAAACTTTCAGAAAATGCTTTCAGAATGCAGAGCCGGAAATCTGGATTTGATTATCACAAAATCAATTTCAAGGTTTGCAAGGAATACGGTCACGCTGCTTGAAACGGTTCGTGAGCTGAAAGGTTTAGGCGTTGGCGTATATTTTGAAGAGCAGAGCATTAACAGTCTTTCGGCAGACGGCGAACTTATGCTGACGATTCTTGCAAGCTATGCGCAGGAAGAAAGCTATACGGCAAGCGAGAATCAGAAATGGAGGATCCGCAGAGATTTTGAACTGGGAAAAGTCAGCAGTATCCGTATGCTTGGATATCGCAGAACGCCGGACGGCAGTCTTGAAATCATAGAGCCGGAAGCCGAAACAGTACGTATGATTTTTCATGATTACCTTGATGGTATGGGAAAACAGGCGATCGCCAATAAGCTGAATAATATGCATATCCCCACGCTGAACGGCTGTGAATGGAAAGCCGGAGATATTCGCAGAATACTTCAAAATGAAAAGTATTCAGGCGATATGCTGCTTCAAAAAACGTTCAGTGAAAATCATCTGACAAAGCGAAAGATTATAAATAACGGAAATTTACCACAATATTTTGTGAAAAATTCGCATGAAGCAATTATCGAAAAGTCCGTTTTCAATGCAGTACAGAAACGCTTTAAGGAGCAGAATAAACGCTTTTCAGTTTCAAAACCCACTACAACGGCATATCCGTTTACAGGCAAAATCCAATGTGGAAACTGTGGTAAAAATTATCGTAGAAAAACAACTGTAACAGGCATTGTCTGGATATGTGCTACATACAACACAAAAGGCAAAAAATACTGTCCGACTGCAAAGCAGATACCTGAAAATACGCTGTTTTCCGTATGCTGCGATGTACTGACTCTAAAGGAATTTGACGGAGAAATTTTCGGGAGCAGGATCGATAAAATCCTTGTTCCTGCACCTAATGAGCTGATTTTTATTTTTCATGATGGACATGAAGTTTCGGCAAACTGGCAAGACCGTTCACGTTCCGAAAGCTGGACAGATGAAATGAAGAAAAAGGCAAGGGAAAGGAGCAGGAAATGGCGCGAAAGGTAATGGTTATCCCATCAAAAGCTATGATTCCCACAGCAAAAAATACAGACGAAAAAACGCCCAAAAAGCGTGTTGCTGCCTATGCCCGTGTATCTACGGATTCAGAGGAACAGATGACCTCTTATGACGCACAAGTCAGCTATTACACCGATTACATAAAAAGCCGCAGCGACTGGGAATTTGTTTCGGTCTACGCTGACGAGGGAATATCAGGCTGTAATACGGCAAAACGTGAGGCGTTCAATAGAATGATTTCCGATGCACTGGACGGAAAAATTGACCTTATAATCACCAAGAGCGTGAGCAGATTTGCACGAAATACCGTTGATTCTCTTACCACTGTACGAAAGCTGAAAGAAAAGGGTATAGAGATTTATTTCCAAAAAGAAAACATCTATACGCTTGATTCAAAGGGAGAACTGCTCATCACAATAATGTCAAGTCTGGCACAGGAGGAAAGCCGTTCTATATCTGAAAATGTGACGTGGGGACAGCGAAAGCGCATGGCTGACGGCAAAGTTACACTTCCCTACAGTAACTTTCTGGGTTATAAAAAAGGTACTGACGGCTTGCCCGAAATAGTACCTGAAGAAGCTGAAACAGTAAGGCTGATTTACCGAAGTTTCATAAACGGCATGACTCCTTATCATATCGCAAAAATGCTTATGGAAAAAAGAATTCTTTCACCAAGAGGAAAATTAAAATGGTCTGCAAGTACGGTCAAAAGTATTCTGACTAATGAAAAATACAAGGGTTCGGCTCTGCTTCAAAAGACTTTTACCGTTGATTTTCTTACAAAAAAGAAGAAGATAAACGAGGGCGAAGTTCCGCAGTATTACGTAGAAAACAGCCATCAGGCTATTATAGAACCGGATGAATTTGAATTGGTTCAGGCTGAAATCGCAAGAAGAAAGGCAACCGAAAAATACTACCACAGTAAAAATCCTTTTGCCGCAAGAATCATATGCAGTGAATGCGGTGGATTTTACGGTTCTAAGGTCTGGCATTCATCAAGCAAGTACCGCCGCGTTATCTGGCAGTGCAACGAAAAATATAGAAAAGACATGAACTGCACAACTCCGCATCTTGACGAAAACGAGATAAAAGAGAAGTTTTTGACTGCTTACAATCGCCTTTTCAGCGATAGAGAAAGCGTTATGAATCTCTGCAAGGCGGTACTGCAAACGCTTTACGATCATAGTCGCATCGATATTGAAATAGCCGGAATCAAGGCAAAAATGGAAGCCGTAGCCGACAAGGTAAAGTACATGATATCTGTTAACAGTCGAATTGCACAGGTACAATCAGTCTACGCAGAGGAATATGAAAGGCTTGTAAAAGAGTATGATGCTTTGGAATCTGAGGTAAAAAAGCTTTATGCAGAAAAGGCAGAACGTACAGAAAAAGGAGTCATCATTGACAGATTTATGCATGAACTTTCGGAAAGAGAAAATCTGCTCGTTGAATTTGACGAGCATTTATGGATCGCTTCAATCGAAAAAGTGACGGTTTTCCCGGATAAAAAAATGAAGTTTTTGTTCAAAAATGGAAGTGAAATCGAAATTTAACACAGTATAAAACTTAACAAAAATATCAAAGCAGATTTGTATATAAGTTACAAATCTGCTTTTTTGAAAAAATTTTTCTTGACATTTTGAAATTTATGGAGTATCATGTAATCAGAACATTTACGAACCGAAAGGTCATCGGCTTTGGTGCGTTTCTTTGAAATTTGCACACCCCTATAGCCGTTTTGCACACCCTGACATAAGGGGGTGCAATTGTATCAAAGACTTAAAGTATTGCCAACACAATATTACACAAAACCCTACATCTTTGTAGGCGGCTTTGCCGTTACGG